>NZ_JBQDNB010000001.1:245635-343278 GCF_052096715.1 Providencia sp. | reverse complement strand
TTGTACCATTTGTACCATTTGTACCATTTGTACCATTTGTACCATTTGTACCATTTGTACCATTATTGCCATTATTAGATGTTTTTGAATAAAAATGACGATTATTTATTAGTTTGCATAATTTGTTGTTTTTAATTTCATGAATAATAATTTTATTAAATTTGGAACAATTTAATGAGATATTAAAAGAGTGTTGTGAGTAACTAAATGTGGGAGTTAATGCAATGAATAAAATGCTAATTGAAAAGGTTAGTTTATAAGTCATAGTTCCTCCATCCCCCTTCTCATTGAAGGGGGAAATATTTAATATTATGATTACCTATTTACCATTACCACCATTGCCTCCATTGGTACCATTACCACCATTTCCTCCATGGCCACCATTACCACCATTACCACCATTTCCGTTATAATTAACGTATTCAATTGGGGTTTGAATTGATGTTAGCTCAGTATATTGAGTGGTAGTTTTATATTGAATAGCTGATGCAGATGCTAATATTGGAAAAAATAAAGTTGCCATGATAATAGATGATTTACGCATATAATTTCCTTTGGTTTTAAGTGAATAAATAAACTGCATGGAAATTGTAATTTAAAGACTGAGATAATCAATGAGTGATTGATGTCAATGGATAATTAAATTTGTATGGAGTTAACTATAAAATAATAATATAAATTATCTATGGGTTTTAACTTAATATGCGTAATTTAAATTTTTTGATTAATGATTTATTGTATTTTTTATAATAAGATTATGTATGATTAATATGAAAATAAGCCATATTGAAAAATAGTATGGCTTTTATAGTGAGATAATTATTTTATTTGTTTTAAATGATTGTTAATATCATTTTTAATAGTTGACGATGCACTATTTTTATTAAAAGTTAACATGACGATAGCTTTTTCATGTTCATTCATATCAGCAAATAATTTTGCCGTTTGTTGTTGATTTTTAGTATAACTAGATGATTTTTTTTGATGATCATTGATCATCTTACTCATAGACGGCGAGGTATTATTTTGTGAAAAACTGAATGAAACGGCAGCTTTTTCATTAATATCAAGCTGTGAAAAAGGCACACCTGAGCTAATGTTATTTTTTACATCGACACCGGCTTGTATTAAATGATTCTTGATTGAATTTTGATTAGAAGCAGAGGTGTTGTTCTCCGTAAAGCTTAATGCGGTAGCTGCATTTTTATGCATCTCTATATTTGATTGTGCATTAGCGATGCTGACAGTACTCATGATTAAACTTAGTGTGAAGATGATCTTTTTCATAATAAACCCTATTAAGTAAAGTAATTTTTGTTGTGACTATAATAAGGGTTAATCTCTGTCTTAATACTGACAGTAAAATGACAAAATTGCCATTTTACTATTTTAATTTATATTAGGAATGAATAAGGTAAATCGCGTTGAATAATCATCAGAAGATACTTTAATAGAGCCTTTATGCGCTAATATGATTGACTTGACAATGGCAAGTCCAATTCCACTGCCTTCATTTTTACGTTGTCTTGATTTATCAACACGATAAAATCGGTCAAAAAGTTTGGGTAGATGTTCCACTGGGATTTTATGGCCCGGATTACTGATAATAATTTCTATACCATTATTAATATTAGTTAGATTAATGCTAATTGTATCCCCTTTAGGAGTATAGCGGATAGCATTAGATAATAAATTTGTTATTGCTCTTCTTAGCATATCTTTATCCGCTAATATGGGTTGAGCATCGCCCATTAATTTTAATTTAATTTCATTATCTTCAGCAAGAAATTCAAAATAATCAAAAATCAGTTCGATTTCTGATTTTATATTAATTAATTTTTTTTCTGGTATTAACATATTATCATCAGCTTGTGCTAAAAAAAGCATATCAGATATCATGCGTGATAGTCGGTTATATTCTTCTAAGTTTGAATAAAGCACTTCAACTAACTCTTCTTTAGTTCGATTTTTATTCAATGAAATTTGTGTTTCAGTCATTAAGTTAGTGATTGGCGTTCGCATTTCATGAGCGATATCGGCAGAAAAATTTGTTTGCCTAACAAAAACATCTTCAATTTTGACTAACATCTCGTTGAATGAAAGTGTTAATTGCTTTAATTCTGCCGGTACTGCTGTCGGATCTAAACGAATACTCAAGTTTTCAGAGGTAACCGTTTTTATTTTATTACTCACGTCTTTAAGGGGTTTTAATCCTTTGATGACTAAAAAATAAACGACGAATATAGTAAACAGGCATAGCAAAATTGCACTGATGATTAAGCTGTTTATTAAAGAATTAAGATAGTCATGATGAAAGTTTAATGAAAGAGCTGTGACTAATCGATATTTTTTTTGGTTATGGTTATCAGCACTTACATCAATAAAAGATTCGGATAACCTGTAGTCTTCTAGATATTCATCCGCATTATCTTTAATTGGGTCATAGTTCTTTAATTGTGTAATAATATCAGTATTAGCAGTTGGAGATATTAACTCATTACCTTCGTTATCAACGAGATATACAATAATATCTTGATGTTCATTAATGATGGTTTTGATTCGAGTAAAGTGTTCACTTTCAGAATCAATACTTTCACTTAGTAAACTACTAATAGTAAGATTCATTTGATTTAGTGTGTATTCATCTTGCTGCTTAAAATGCAAAACAACAGAGTTGATCATGATCCAGCTAAATAGTAATAGCGCGAAGGAAAGAGCGATACTAATCAGAAAAATAAGTCGTGCAGATATTGAAACTGGAGATTTGAATATATTATTCATGTTGTGGGATCTCAAGTAAATAGCCCATGCCCCTAATAGTATGAATCAATTTAGGATCGTAATTAAGATCAATTTTTGATCTCAGACGTTTTACTGCGACATCAATTACATTGGTGTCGCTATCAAAATTCATATCCCAAACTTTGGATGCAATAAGAGATCGAGATAATACTTCACCTTGATGTAATACAAAAAATTCCAATAGTGAAAATTCTTTACTCGTTAGGTTTATTTTTTCATTTGCCCGAGTAACTCGTCTTTTAATTAAATCAACATGTAAATCAGCAATGGTAAATTGTGTTTTTTGGATGTTGTTATTACCTCTGCGTAATAATGTTCTTATACGTGCCAACAGCTCTGAAAAATCAAACGGTTTGACCAAATAATCATCAGCACCAAGTTCCAGACCTTTGACTCTATGCTCAACATTACCTAATGCAGTTAACATTAATATTGGTGTGTTTTTACCTATTACACGTAGGTTTTTAGCAATATCCCAACCATTAATATCTGGCAACATCACATCAAGAATAATTAAATCATATTCTTCTGTAGACGCCATATGAAGGCCTGTGATCCCATTCTCAATAGCATCAACAATAAAGCCAGATTCAGTTAAACCTTTGGAAAGATATTCTCTCGTTTTATGTTCATCTTCGACAATAAGTAATTTCACGGTAGCCTCAAAGCTTAGCCAGTAATATGGACACTCTCATTCTAAGCATTGAACCGATGAAATGTAAAATGACAAATTTGTCATTTTCATGTCACTAATCTAACAGGATGTTCTTTTTACACTAGCGATATACAAATAAGGAATATTCAAATGGCGATACACAAATAAACATTGAGGCGCGGCTATACTATGTATTCTTCCAAAATATTATTAATAGTCAGTTCTCTATTTTTAAGTGGATGTGTTTCACTTGCTCCTGAATATAAACGTCCTGATCTAGGTGTTCCCAATAGCTTAGCACAAGATCAAAATTCATCTGTTGAGAGTTTTGACGTTAAATTATCTATTCCTAGTTGGAAGGATTTTATTGTAGATACCCAACTACAGCAGGTAATTCAGTTAGCGCTTGAAAAAAATAATGATTTGTTTCTAACAGCTTTAGAGGTTGAAGAAGCAAGAGTGCGTTTTGGTATTGCTGAATCTGAACAATATCCACAAATTATGTCCTCTATGAGTGGTGATTATAGTAAAGGTTTGAATAATGGCTCTACATTAGGAAAAAAATACAGTGCAGGTGTTGATATCAGCTACGAATTAGATTTTTTTGGACGTATAAAAAATTTGACGCAAGCAGATAAAGCCAAATTTTTAGCATCAAAAGAAATGAATCGAGCAACGCAAATTATTACGATGAAAACAGTGGCAGAGGCCTATCTTGATGTTATTTATAATCAACAGCTGCTCATTATTTCAGAAGAGACAAAAAAGAACTACTTAAATAGCCAATCTATTGTCATGCAAAAGGTGATTGCAGGTAATGCCAATATTTCTGATTTAGAGCAGGCTAAAGGGCAAGTTCAGGCTATTGATATTACAATTGAAAAGGTTAAGAGTGAGATCCTTAGAAATAAGAACTTAGTTGATTTTTTAACCAATGATTATACGGATAAACTCAACTCACAGACATTAAACTATGTACTTATAACTGTTCCTGAAAATATTCCCTCTGAAATTTTACTCGAACGCCCGGATGTGATGGCCGCAGAGCAAAACATTCTTTCAGAGAATGCCAATATTGGTGTAGCAAGAGCCGCTTTTTTTCCTTCAATCTCATTTAATACTGGGATAGAAAATAGTAACGACTCTCTATCTGGCCTATTTGATTCTTCTAATGGTATTTGGAATTTTATTCCTAAAATCACATTACCGATATTTACCGGTGGTAAAAATACCAAAAACTTAGAATTAGCCAATATTAGAAAAAATAAAGCGATAGTTAATTATGAAAAAAGTATTCAAGTAGCATTTAGAGAAGTTAAAGATGCATTGATATTAAAATCAAGTATGAAAAAACAGCTCATATCACAAATCGATTACGTTAATACGTTGAATAATATTTTAGCTCAAAAGCAAGTAAGCTATCACTACGGTGGTTTAAGCTATCTTAATGTTCTTGAAGCCCAAAGAGATTTATTCACGGGTAAACAAAATTTATTATTGTTAGAAATAGAACAGCAGAAGAATGAAATTAATTTATTCTCTGCACTTGGTGGCGGATTAATAAAATAACAAGGTTTAAAATGAAAAAATTAAATAAGTCTATATTTATAATTTCTATTACATTATTTTCATCAGTATTTTTTACCTCTGTAGGATATTCAAATACACTTGAACATAACCATGGTGTTTATCCTGAAAAAACAGTAGAACCGATTATTCATACAGAAGGTAAATTAGTTTCTATAGATAGAGAAAATAAAAAATTAACAATAAATCATCAGGCTATAGAGAGTATTGGCTGGCCACCGATGACAATGCGATTTACTTATGAAGATGACAGTATGATTGATGGGCTCAGTGATAATGACGAATTAAAATTCTCATTTTCTCAAAAGGGTAATATTTCGTTATTGAAATCCATTGAAAAGAAAAACTAAATAGATAGAGAGATGTTATGTCACTAGTTAATCTGGTTAAGTTACTCTTGGTTGTTATTCTATCAAGTGCAGTTTCAATATTTCTTTATCGTTATTTTTTTGTAGTTGAAAAAAAAGCAGAACAAACAGAAATTAAAGAGCGCACTGTTTTATATTGGTATGACCCGATGTATCCCAATACAAAATTTAATCAGCCGGGAAAATCACCCTTTATGGATATGGATTTAGTTCCTAAGTATGAAGATGAAAATAGTTCATCTATCAATACGAAAGGTATTACGATTAATCCAGCACAAACTCAAAATTTGGGTCTTAAAACTGTTGAGGTAAAGTGGGGAAAATTAAACTATGACTTAACATTTCCTGCTGAAGTTGCATTTAACGACCATCAATATGCTGTTGTTCAGGCAAGGGAAAATGGTTTTGTTGAAAAAATTTATCCGATAGCAATGGGTGAGCGAATTCAACAAGGTGCCCCAATTGCAGATTTAACGATGCCGGCTTGGGTTGAGGCGCAAAGTGAATATCTTGCATTAAACCAAATGGATGCCTCACAAAAAAATCTTAATAGTGTATTAGAACGTCTACGTTTAAATGGTATGCCAGAGGGCGCAATTACACAGTTTATTAAAACGGGGAAAGTACAAACTCGATTTACCATTAAAGCACCGATATCTGGCGTTATCACAGCCCTAAATTTACGACAAGGGATGAATGTAACTAAAGAAGGTGTCATTGCTCAAGTCCAAGGAACTAATCCATTGTGGATTAATGCCTCTATATCTCAATCGGTAGCTGAATTACTGAATAAAGATGTTCAATTTTCAGTTTCAATTCCTGCTTATCCAACTCATAAATTTGTTGTGAATAATTGGGTGATATTACCGAGTGCGGATATTACAAGCCGAACAATTAATATTCGAGCGGAAATTAACGATGAAACTAATTTATTAAAACCGGGTATGACGGCTTATTTAAATCTGATCGCGCAAGGTAGTGAAAGTATGCTAATTCCCTCACAAGCTATTGTGGATTCGGGGACTGAGCAGCATGTCATTGCCATTGGCGAAAATGGCGAATTCATCCCTAAGAAAATTCGCATGATTAATGAATTTAAACAGATGAGCGCTATTTCTGATGGTGTGCAAGTTGGGGAACGTATTGTGACCCAAGGAATATTTCTCATCGATTCTGAAGCGAATATTGCAGGTGCTTTAGAAAGAATGAATGCACAACAAAATGAAGTGGTTCCTGTTAATCATTCATCACATGAAGCTCAGGGGTAGATTATGTTGGAATGGGTTATTAGACGGTCGGTCGCTAATCGCTTTCTCGTTATGATGGGGGTGGTATTTCTAGTGATAGCTGGGATTTGGAGTATCCGAAATACTCCGGTTGATGCATTGCCCGACTTATCTGATGTACAGGTCATAATCAAAACCACCTATCCGGGACAAGCCCCACAATTAGTGGAAAATCAAGTTACTTATCCGATTACAACGACAATGTTATCAGTGCCTGGCGCTAAAACAGTAAGAGGTTTTTCCGCGTTTGGTGACTCTTATGTATATGTGATTTTTGAAGATAACACCGATTTATATTGGGCGCGCTCACGGGTTCTTGAGTATTTAAATCAGGTGCAATCCAAATTACCTAAAGGTGCGGTGGCATCAATAGGCCCTGATGCTACGGGGGTAGGTTGGATATTTGAATATGCATTAGTTGATAAAACAGGAAAACATAATTTAGCAGAATTACGATCTTTACAAGATTGGTTCCTAAAGTATGAATTAAAAGCATTACCTAATGTATCCGAAGTGGCAACAGTCGGTGGCGTGGTAAAAGCCTATCAAATTATTATTGACCCATTAAAGTTAACGCAATTTTCAGTGACACTTCCTGAGATTAAGCAAGCGGTCGAAATGGCGAACCAAGAAGCGGGAGGCTCATCTATTGAGATAGCTGAAGCGGAATATATGGTAAGAGCCAGTGGCTATCTTCAGTCAATGGATGATTTTAATAAAATTTACCTAAAAACAGCGCAAAGCGGCATACCTATTTATTTACAGGATGTGGCGAGAGTCCAAGAAGGCCCAGAAATGCGTCGAGGGGTTGCTGAGCTCAATGGGGAAGGTGAAGTTGTCGGCGGTATTATTTTATTACGCTCAGGTGAAAATGCACGTAATGTTATTCGAGATGTAAAACAAAAACTTGAAGATTTAAGTGCCAGCTTACCTGAAGGCATTGAAATCGTGACCACCTACGATAGAAGTATTTTGATAGATAATGCAATTGATAATTTAAGCTATAAGTTACTTGAAGAGTTTATTGTGGTCGCATTAGTTTGTGCTATTTTCTTATGGCATTTTCGCTCTGCATTGGTTGCCATAATATCTTTACCATTAGGGTTATTTATTGCTTTTATTGTGATGCGCTATCAAGGTATAAATGCAAACATTATGTCGCTTGGCGGGATTGCGATTGCAATCGGTGCCATGGTCGATGCTGCTATTGTAATGATAGAGAATGCGCATAAAAAGTTAGAAAAGTGGCAATATGAAAATGAAGGAAAATCGTTAGATAATGCACAGCGTTGGAAATTAATTACCGACTCCGCAGTTGAAGTGGGGCCTGCATTATTTATTAGTTTACTTATTATCACATTATCTTTTATTCCTATTTTTACCCTTGAAGGTCAAGAAGGACGCTTATTTGGACCATTAGCCTTTACTAAAACCTATGCTATGGCAGGGGCGGCGGCTCTCGCGTTGATTGTTATTCCTATTTTAATGGGATATTGGATACGTGGCAAAATTCCAAATGAAAACAAGAATCCGATTAATCGTTTTTTGATCTCTGCATATAGTCCCATCTTATTGAAAGTATTAGCGTGGCCAAAAACGACATTATTGGTTGCATTTCTTTCACTATTTACCGTGATATGGCCTTTGAAGCATTTAGGTGGTGAGTTTCTTCCATCAATTAATGAAGGTGATTTATTGTATATGCCTTCGACATTACCGGGTGTATCGCCCGCTCAAGCCGCATTTTTGCTACAAAATACAGATAAACTGATAAAAACCATTCCTGAGGTGGATACGGTATTTGGTAAGGCGGGTAAAGCAGAAACGGCGACAGATTCAGCGCCAATGGAAATGATAGAAACGACCATTAGATTAAAGCCACAAGATCAGTGGCGCCCAGGAATGACACTAGACAAAATTATTGATGAGCTCGATGAAACAGTGCGTTTACCTGGCGTAGCAAATCTTTGGGTACCCCCAATTAGAAATCGTATTGATATGTTATCTACAGGGGTAAAAAGTCCAATTGGTATTAAGGTATCAGGCAAAGATCTCAACGAAATCGATGCGTTAGCGCAGGAAATTGAAAAAGTAACTAAATTGGTTCCCGGTGTCGTGTCTGTTTTAGCCGAAAGGTTGGTCGGTGGTCGCTATATTGATGTCAAAATCGATAGAGAAAAAGCGGCACGCTATGGAATGAGTATTAGCGATGTACAAGCTTATATTTCAATGGCAACGGGCGGCGAAATGATAGGGGAAACAGTCGAGGGAATTGAGCGTTATCCAATTAGTATTCGTTATCCTCAAGATTATCGAAATAGTGTTTCTGCTTTACGTTTGCTCCCTATTTTGACACCAAATAAGCAACAGATTGTCTTAGGAGATGTAGCCGAAGTTATTGTACAAATGGGCGCACCAATGCTGAAAACTGAAAATGCACGCCCTACAAGCTGGATTTATATTGATGCGCGTGGTCGGGATATGGTTTCAGTAATTTCAGATATTGATGCTGCGATTAAATCAAATATTCAAATGAAAGCCGGATTGAGTTATTCATTTACGGGGCAATTTGAATTATTAGAGCGCGCTAATCAAAAACTTATGTTAATGGTTCCTGCAACTATTATGATTATTTTTGTACTGCTCTATTTAGCCTTTAGACGCTTTAGTGAAGCATTGCTTATTTTATTAAGTTTACCTTTTGCTCTGGTTGGTGGTGTTTGGTTTTTATATTGGATGAACTTTCATTTATCTGTTGCAACCGGAACGGGATTTATTGCATTAGCGGGTGTCGCCGCTGAATTTGGTGTGGTGATGTTGATTTATTTAAGACACGCGATAGAAGATAAACAACAAGCTATGAATATTAATCATTTATCAAATAAAGAATTAGATAATGCGTTATATGAAGGGGCTGTTTTAAGGGTGAGACCAAAGGCGATGACGGTTGCGGTAATTATAGCAGGTCTATTACCTATATTATTAGGTACAGGTGTTGGTTCCGAGGTTATGAGTCGAATTGCAGCGCCAATGGTTGGCGGAATGATAACTGCACCATTGCTCTCACTATTTATTATTCCAGCTGCCTATAAGCTAATTTGCCAGTCTAGAAATAAAAAATAACATTTTAATGGGGATAATCCCTTTATTATTGAATAAGGTTAAATAGTAATGAAAAAGATAATTTTAAGCGGAATACTGTTATTGTCATTCTCCGCATATTCACAAGCCAGTACCGTGCAATTATATAAAGATGCAAACTGTGGCTGTTGCCAATTATGGGGCGAAGGCATTCAAAAGGCAGGCTACAATGTAGTCGTTAATGAAATTAGCTATGAAGAATTAAATAAGCTCAATGATGAATTAAAGGTTCCCAATAATTTACGTAGCTGCCACATAGCAAAATATAAAGGCAAAATTATCGTCGGGCATGTGCCAGCAAGTAGCCTAACATCAATAGAATTCCTGCCAAAAGAGATTACAGGGATATCTGTACCAGGTATGCCTGCGGGGAGTTTAGGCATGGAGCAGGTTAGTGGGTTTAAGCAGAGTTATTCTGTCATAACGTTCTAACCCGTCATACTTCGAGTTGTAGGGGTGTTGGCTTCACTCAGCCCCTTGGGTCACATACTGGTGTATGCTCCCCAAGATGTCTTCATTTGCCGCTTAGCTATAACTCGAATTAACCCGTCAGACTTCGTGTTGTGGGGGCACTTATTTGGAATTTAAATCGTATCTTCTAGAATTAGCTCAATTGCTTTGAGTTCTTCTTGGCTAAATTCACGATTTTTTATGATACCCATAGCATCATCAATTTGGCTGATACGGCTTGCACCAATGAGCACGGATGTAATTCGGTCATGGCGCAGTATCCATGCTAATGACATTTGACTGAGCTTTTGACCACGATTTAAGGCTAATTCATTAAGTTTTTTAACTTTGGATAAAACTGCTGATGTCAGCCTTTCGGGAGGCAATGCGGGATTAGCCGCAGCTCTTGAGTCAGCAGGAATTCCATTGAGGTAACGATCGGTCAAAATACCCCCCGCAAGCGGTGAATACGCGATGGAACCCACGCCTTCTTCTTCCAGTAAATCGAGTAGTCCTTCTTCTGGAGTACGCTCTAACATGGAATATTTAGGTTGGTGGATTAGGCAAGGGGTGCCTAACTGATTCAGAATGCTAATAGCATCTTTCGCAATATCGGCTGGATAATTAGATATTCCGACATAGAGCGCTTTACCTTGGCGTACAATTAAATCGAGCGCACCCATTGTTTCTTCTAAAGGTGTATTAGGATCGGGTCTATGGTGATAAAAAATATCCACATAGTCGAGCCCCATTCTTTTTAGGCTTTGATTAAGGCTAGCGATTAAATATTTTTTGCTTCCCCAATCACCATAAGGTCCGTCCCACATGGTATAGCCAGCTTTAGATGAAATGATCATTTCATCGCGATAAGGAAGAAAGTCTTGCTGTAAAACTTGGCCAAATTTACTTTCAGCGGATCCAGGTGGGGGGCCGTAGTTATTGGCGAGATCAAAATGGGTGATCCCTAAATCAAAGGCGTGTCTAAGCATAGCTCGACAATTATCGATAGGCTTATTATCGCCAAAATTATGCCATAGTCCTAATGAGATGAGAGGTAGTCGCAATCCACTGCGCCCGCACAGACGATATTCCATATCAGTATAACGATGAGATGATGCGACGTAAGGCATATTTCACCCCTTAAATTATTGATAGAAAACTTTAGCTATGTTGTTACCAAAATATTGTGATTAAAACATGGCTATAAAGATCTCAACTATATTGTCATAAGCACAAGAAATCAGCTGAGGAATCAATGCTAATTTTTCATTAAATAGATACGTCATCATTAATGTGTGAGTTGTGATGGAAAAATCATGAGAACGCTTGTAACGGCTGGGTATCCATATGTCTGAATACCCATACTTCAAATGAATCGAAATTTTAAATTTGTTCGGTACGAGTAAAAACTAACTCATTTCCTTTAGATTGGCTTTCATCAAATTGATAACCTTCTAAATTAAAATCAGAGAGCTGTTCTGTTTTGGTGAGTTTATTTTGAATAATAAAACGACTCATTAAGCCGCGTGCTTTTTTTGCATAAAAACTGATGACTTTATATTTACCATTTTTTTCATCGAGAAATACGGGTTTAATTATCGTACCATCGAGCTTTTTATTATTGATGGATTTAAAATATTCATCAGATGCAAGATTCACTAAAATTTGGTCACCTTGATCTGCAAGTGATTGGTTTAATTGGTTAGTAATGATATCGCCCCAAAATTCATATAAGTCTTTGCCTCGCGTGTTTTTAAGGCGAATTCCCATTTCTAAACGGTAGGGTTGCATTAAATCTAGTGGGCGTAATAGCCCATATAGTCCAGAAAGGATACGTAAATGCTTTTGGGCAAAATCGAAATCTGCAACAGAAAAAGTTTCTGCTTGCATGCCAGTATAAACATCGCCCTTAAAAGCTAGAATAGCTTGGCGCGCATTTTCTGGGGTAAAGTTTGTCTGCCATTCTCCAAATCGAGCGGCATTGAGTCCAGCAAGCTTATCACTAATTTTCATTAGGCTAGCAATATCTGCGGGAGCTAGTTTGCGGCAGACTTTAATCAGCTGTTCTGATTCGGTTAGTAATTCAGGCTGAGTAAATTTATGGGTCGCAAGAGGGCTTTCGTAGTCTAATGTTTTAGCCGGTGAAAGAGTAATAAGCATGACTTTAGCCTTATAAAATAATTATTTTCTTTACTGTAGCAAAAATTCATCTGAAATAGCTAATTGATGCAATAAGTAGAATCAATTTCTTTTATTTGCTTTACTAACATCAAGATAACCATTTTGCTTAATGGATTCAGTTTTAAATCAGGGTGCGAAACCGATTGCCAATCAAATAGTTGCCTTTGACTGTATTTCCTCACTTGCAGCAACCTAGATGCGTGATATTATCATTGAACGGTGCGGCGTTAGCCTCAATTCCTTTATATACACCGAGTAGTTCGAGTTATAGGGTCAGTAATGAATGGGCATGATGCCAATAGGCTAATGCTAAACCAGTACGCTTACAGCTTGAAGCATGACGGGTATAACAACGAGATTAAAGAAATGACCGATAAACTAACCTCCTTACGTAAAATAACAACAGTTGTTGCTGACACTGGCGACATTGAAGCGATGAAGCTGTATAAGCCACAAGATGCGACAACTAACCCTTCGCTTATCTTGAATGCGGCGCAAATTCCAGAATACCGTAAATTGATTGATGAAGCGGTAGAATGGGCGCGTAAGCAAAGCAATAATCGTGAACAACAAGTTGTTGATGCTTGTGACAAACTGGCAGTTAACATCGGTTTGGAAATTCTTAAATTAGTTCCAGGCCGTATTTCAACTGAAGTTGATGCTCGTCTTTCATATGATGAAGAAGCTTGTATTGCAAAAGCACGTCATTTGATCAAACTGTACAATGAAGCGGGTATCAGCAATGATCGTATCTTGATCAAACTGGCGTCGACTTGGCAGGGGATCCGTGCTGCTGAGAAGCTAGAAAAAGAAGGTATCAACTGTAACCTAACGCTATTATTCTCTTTTGCTCAAGCGCGTGCTTGTGCTGAAGCTGGCGTTTACCTGATTTCTCCATTTGTTGGTCGTATTCTTGATTGGTATAAAGCAAACACAGATAAAAAAGAGTTTGCACCACAAGAAGATCCGGGTGTTGTTTCAGTCACTGAAATCTATAACTATTACAAAGCGCACGGTTACAAAACTGTGGTCATGGGCGCAAGCTTCCGTAATGTTGGTGAGATTATTGAACTGGCCGGTTGCGACCGTCTAACAATTTCGCCAAACTTACTGAAAGAACTGTCTGAATCACAAGGTGAAATTGTTCGTAAACTCACTGATGCAGGTCAAACTTCAGCGCCAGAAGCTAAGTTAACGGAATCTGAATTCTATTGGCAGCATAATCAAGATCCAATGGCTGTTGATAAACTGGCTGACGGTATCCGCAAATTTGCTGTTGACCAAGAAAAACTTGAGAAAATGATCGCAGCTCTGCTGTAATTTTGTCATCTTTTCTTTAAAACCCAGTTCAACGTGACTGGGTTTTTTTATGTCTTTTTTATTAAATTAGCGATATTGATTAAGTTCTCAATTCAAATATTTAAGCAATGCCACACTGTAACCGAGCCCTCATTATGCTATGATATGACACCCGTTTATTCATAATTCCATCTCATATAGCGACAACATAAACGGCTTCTGATGATTAATTTTTTGAGGTTTGTATGAATGAACTGCGCATAGGTCTGGTTTCGGTTTCTGATCGTGCTTCAAGTGGTATTTATGAAGATAAAGGCATTCCTGCTTTGGAAGAATGGTTAGCAAAAACGCTGACAACACCTTTTCGTATTGAAACTCGCCTAATCCCTGATGAGCAAATTTTGATAGAGCAAACATTGTGTGAGTTAGTTGACGAGTTTGCCTGCCATTTAGTCTTAACGACGGGGGGAACGGGTCCTGCACGCCGCGATGTGACACCTGAGGCAACACTGGCTATCGCTGATCGTGAAATGCCAGGTTTCGGTGAACAGATGCGTCAAATTAGCTTAAAATTTGTGCCAACAGCGATTTTATCTCGCCAAGTGGGTGTTATTCGTAATCAAGCATTGATTTTGAATCTACCGGGGCAACCAAAAGCCATCGCAGAAACGTTAGAAGGTTTAAAAGACAAAGAAGGTAATGTGGTCGTTTCAGGCATTTTTGCTAGTGTGCCTTATTGTATTCAATTACTTGATGGTCCATATATTGAAACTGACCCATCGATAGTTAAAGCTTTCAGACCAAAATCGGCAATTCGGGATGTTGAATAACATACTAAACATTAAAGTTGCAGGTCAATGGTTTGTCACCGCTAGCCTGCAACTCGAATGATATTATTTAGTCAGATAATTAACTGCGCTGACCAATTGGCAGGATAGTTTTGCCGTATTGTTCATTTAATATTTCAGCCATTGCTAAATAGAATGCGCTGGCACCACAGATAATCCCTTCAAAGCCTGCAATTTTTAATAACATCGCATTACCGGTTAAATTACCGATAGCTAATAGTGCAAATAGCACGGTTAAACTGCCAAAGACAAATTGCAGTACAAAGTTAGCTTTGAAAGTACCTAGGAACATAAAGAAGGTGAAAATGCCCCAAACGATTAAGTAAATACCCAAGAACGCAGGATCGGTGGCTTCAGCTAATCCCATAGTAGGTAAAAATAGTAGACCCACTAAGGATAGCCAAAACATACCGTAAGAGGTAAACGCCGTTGCACCAAATGTATTTCCTTTCTTATATTCAATAAGTCCAGCAATAAATTGAGCAATACCACCATAAAAAATTCCCATACTTAAAATAACTGATGAGAGAGGGAAAAAGCCTGCATTATGAATGTTCAGCAGGATTGTCGTCATACCAAAACCCAATAAACCAAGTGGACCTGGATTTGCAAGAGAGCTGGAGTGCATATAACCTCTGGTAAAATATATAAAATTCAAATAGATATAAAATGTTAATTCCACCAAATTGGCGGTGGCGGCGAATCATACGCAGTTTTGGCTGCTTAAACAATGATCGAGAGGTAGGTTTTTTGGCAATAAATGCAAATTTTTTTTAATCATCCCCTTGATGAATGAATTTGTGGCCCCATCTTTAAGACATCAGCCGATTTCAATCTGAATTATTGCGTAAAGTAAAAAAAAGTTAGGCTCAGAGTGAAGACTCCCTTGAAAATGAAATATTGAGCCTCATATAGATTGATATCGAAATTATATTGAAACAAATTCCTTTGGAGGCGTATTACATGGGTAAAATTATTGGTATCGACTTGGGTACAACAAACTCATGCGTTGCAATTATGGATGGTACTACTGCGCGTGTTCTTGAGAACAGCGAAGGTGATAGAACTACTCCTTCCATCATCGCATACACTCAAGATGGTGAAATTTTGGTAGGCCAGCCAGCAAAACGTCAGGCTGTGACAAATCCAGAAAATACATTATTTGCAATTAAACGTTTGATTGGTCGTCGTTTCCAAGACGAAGAAGTTCAACGCGACGTTTCTATCATGCCATATAAAATTATAGCGGCTGATAATGGCGATGCTTGGTTGGATGTTAAAGGTCAAAAAATGGCTCCACCACAAATTTCTGCTGAAGTTCTGAAAAAAATGAAGAAAACAGCAGAAGATTACTTAGGTGAGCCTGTAACTGAAGCTGTTATTACTGTTCCTGCATACTTTAATGATGCGCAGCGTCAAGCAACAAAAGATGCTGGCCGTATCGCAGGTTTAGAAGTTAAGCGTATTATCAACGAACCAACAGCTGCTGCATTGGCTTATGGTTTAGATAAAGAAATTGGTAACCGTACTATCGCGGTTTATGACTTAGGTGGTGGTACATTCGACTTATCAATTATTGAAATTGATGAAGTTGATGGCGAAAAAACCTATGAAGTTCTGGCTACCAATGGTGATACTCACTTAGGTGGTGAAGACTTCGATAACCGCTTAATTAATTATTTAGTAGAAGAATTCAAGAAAGACCAAGGTGTTGATCTGCGTAACGATCCACTGGCAATGCAACGTCTGAAAGAATCTGCTGAAAAAGCGAAAATTGAGTTGTCTTCAGCTCAACAAACTGACGTGAATCTGCCATACATTACCGCAGATGCGACAGGTCCTAAACACATGAACATCAAAGTGACTCGTGCAAAACTTGAGTCACTGGTAGAAGATTTAGTAAAACGCACTATGGAGCCAGTTAAAGTTGCTCTACAGGATGCGGGCTTAAGTGTAAGCGACATCAACGACGTTATTTTAGTTGGTGGTCAAATCCGTATGCCTATGGTGCAAAAAGTGGTCACTGATTTCTTCGGAAAAGAGCCACGTAAAGATGTGAATCCAGATGAAGCAGTAGCAATCGGTGCGGCTGTACAAGGCGGCGTATTGGCGGGTGATGTTAAAGACGTTCTGTTACTTGACGTAACACCTCTGTCTTTAGGTATCGAAACCATGGGTGGCGTAATGACTTCGTTAATCGCGAAGAATACTACTATCCCAACAAAACATAGCCAAGTGTTCTCTACAGCGGAAGATAACCAAGCGGCCGTAACAATTCATGTGCTGCAAGGTGAACGTAAACGTGCCGGTGATAATAAATCATTGGGTCAGTTTAACTTAGATGGCATCCAACCTTCTCCACGTGGTATGCCACAAATCGAAGTTACTTTCGATATCGATGCTGATGGTATTTTGCATGTTTCTGCAAAAGATAAAAACAGTGGTCGTGAGCAAAACATTACCATTAAAGCTTCTTCAGGTTTGAATGATGAAGAAATCGAAAAAATGGTACGTGATGCCGAAGCGAATGCTGAAGCTGACCGTAAATTTGAAGAGTTAGTTCAGACTCGTAACCAAGCTGACCAGCTGATCCACGGCACTCGTAAACAAATCGAAGAAGCAGGTGAGCAATTACCAGCAGAAGATAAAGCGAGCATTGAAACAGCAGTATCTGAGCTAGAAGCTGCACTGAAAGGTGAAGACAAAGCGGATATCGAAGCGAAAATTCAAGCTTTGGTAACTGCATCAGCTAAACTTCTGGAAATCGCACAGCAACAAGCTCAAGCAGGCGCTGCTGGTGCTGGTGCAGAAGCGAAGAAAGATGATGATGTTGTTGACGCTGAATTCGAAGAAGTTAACGATAAAGACAAAAAATAATGCCCTTAGCGGGCGCAGTAACTATAGCTAATAGTTGTTAATGGTTGCTGATACCGGACACGGGCGTCGAGGAAACTCTGCGCCCGTGTCCGCATGTTAAGGGTAAAATAAATGGCAAAAAGAGACTTTTATCAGGTCCTAGAACTTGAAAAAAACGCTTCAGAAAAAGACATCAAAAGAGCGTATAAGCGCTTAGCAATGAAATTCCATCCTGATCGTAATCAGGATAACAAAGATGAGTCTGAAGCCAAATTTAAAGAAATTAAAGAAGCTTACGAAGTGCTTTCCGACGAGCAAAAACGTGCAGCTTACGACCAATATGGCCATGCTGCGTTTGAGCAAGGTGGAATGGGCGGCGGCGGTGGTTTTGGCGGTGGTGCTGACTTTAGTGATGTTTTTGGTGACGTCTTCGGTGATATTTTTGGAGGCGGCCGCAGACAGCAGCGCCCAAGCCGTGGTTCTGATTTACAGTACAACATGGAACTGACTCTTGAAGAGGCTGTCCGTGGAGTGACCAAAGAGATCCGTATTCCAACATTAGAAACTTGTGATGTATGCCATGGTAATGGCGCAAAACCAGGTACGAGTGCGGATACTTGTTCTACTTGTCATGGTATGGGGCAAGTGCATATGCGTCAGGGATTCTTCTCTGTACAGCAAGCTTGTCCAACCTGTCATGGTCGCGGAAAAGTCATCAAAGACCCTTGCAATAAATGTCATGGTCATGGACGTGTTGAAAGATATAAAACATTGTCGGTGAAAATTCCAGCGGGCGTAGACACTGGCGACCGTGTTCGCTTATCTGGTGAAGGGGAAGCTGGAGAGAAAGGTGCACCAGCAGGCGATTTATTCGTACAGGTTCATGTATTACCTCACAATATCTTTGAACGTGATGGTAATAACCTGCATTGCGAGGTTCCTATTAATTTTGCCATTGCAGCACTTGGTGGTGAAATTGAAGTTCCAACCCTTGATGGGCGTGTGAAACTGAAAATTCCTGCAGAAACACAAACGGGTAAGGTTTTCCGCATGAAGAGCAAAGGCGTGAAATCAGTTCGTGGTGGCTTGCAAGGTGATTTAATGTGCCATATCGTGGTTGAAACTCCAGTTAAACTTAATGAGAAACAAAAAGAGTTGCTCAAAGAGTTTGGTGAATCTCTAGGCGGCACTAGTGGTGAGAAAAATAGCCCTCGATCAAAAAGCTTCTTAGATGGCGTGAAAAAATTCTTTGATGATTTAACTAGTAAGTAGTTGAAATTATTTTAGTTTAAGAAAAATGGCTGACTAATATTTCGTTGAGTCAGCCATTTTTTTGTTTTTACTTAACGGCTTCACCACTTGCAATTACAGTTTCACGTACTTGTTTAGCAAATGCTTGAGCTTCTTGGATAATTTCTTTTTCATCAACGGTTTGAAGTTTACGGTCTTCCATCAAAATTTTACCATCGACAATGGTATGGCGTACGTTTGCGCCGTTTGCGCCATAAACCAGAGCGGCAAATGGGCTATACATCGGCACCATATTTGGTGATTTAGTATCGACGACAATGATGTCAGCGAGCTTACCTACTTCAAGTGAGCCGAGTTTATCTTCCATATGCAATGCTTTTGCTGATCCCATTGTTGCCATTTCGACAACCGTGATTGGCGGCATGGCAGCTCTGTCCTTGTTGGCAAGCTTATGGATTTTACCGACGAGCCCCAATTCGTTCATTGTGGTCAATGTATTACTCGACATTGGGCCATCAGTTCCTAATCCGACTCGAATACCTTTTGCTAGCATTGCCGTAACCGGTGCAACACCCTTAGCTGATTTTGTATTTGCACTGATATTATGTGCCACCCCAACATCATATTGCTTGAGTAAGTCTAAATCTTTTTCATCCACCATGATGGCATGAGCCGCAATCACTTTATTGTTTAGTGCACCGATATCAGCCATATATTGAACTGGGCTTTTACCGCCGGTGCGTTTAGCGATTTCTTCTTGTTCTCTATCTGTTTCTGCTAGGTGGATCATGACAGGAACATCAAGTTCTTGTGATAACTTGGCAATCTTTTGTAAATGCTCAGTTGTATTGGTATAAGGTGCATGAGGGGCAAAAGCCGGTGTTATTCGTGGATGGTCTTTGTATTCATTGATAAAATTGACTGCATAAGTAATACCTTCATCAGCATTTTTTGCATCTGCTACCGGAAATTGAATGACGGATTCACCAAGCACAGCTCTAAGACCAATTTTATCAACAGTTTTTGCCACTTCATCTTCAAAGTAATACATATCAACATAGGTTGTAACACCACCCTTGACCATTTCTGCATTGGCTAAATTTGCACCAATGCGTACCATATCCCGAGAAACCATTTTACTTTCTAATGGGAAGATATAGCGATGTAAACGGTCAGGTACATCATCTGCGAGCGAGCGAAAGACGGTCATCGAAGCATGGGTATGTGTGTTTATTAGACCTGGCATGACAATATCACCATCAACATCTAATACTTTAGTTGCTTGATATTGTTTTGCTAATTCAGGGCCACCAATAGCGATGATTTTATTTTTATCGATGACGACGGTGCCTTGCTCTATGATTTTATTTTGTGCATCCATGGTGAGTACTGTGCCATCTACGATCATCATATCCGCAGGTTTTACTGCATAGCTAGCCATAGAAGCCGTTATGATGGATAAAGCAAGTAGGGACTTTGACAGTGACATAATGACCTCATTTCTGGTGAAATATTAAATATTCTTAATATGAAAATTATATGTTTTAGTTTATGAACGATAAAATTGTACTAAGTTTCGCAAAGAAAAATTAACGACATCCATTAATGTTTCTCTTGATGCACCATCTCGAGCTTGTACTGATAACCCATGAAGAATTAAAGAAAAATATTGGCCAAGAAGTTGAGGGTTAGCATCTTCAGATAACTGTTTTTCTGTTTTAGCTTGTTCGAAGCGCGTGATAATACCTTTACCGCGTTCAATTCGTTGTGTTGTCATCCATTCAAGTAGTGAATGATTTTCTTCGCTGAGGGCATTGGCTGATGAAACCACCATGCAACCCATGGCATGTTCTTTACGGGTATATAGATTTACCGCTTCAGTAAGCATCTGTGTTATGGCCGTCATAATATCTTTTTCGTGCAAAGCGATAAGCGCAAATCCACCTTCATTGGTTTCATAGTGAATAACGGCCTCACGAAATAATGCTTCTTTAGAGCCGAACGCTTTATAAATTCGAGCAGATGCGATGCCGAGTACATTAACTAGATCTGAGATGGAAGTGCCTTCATACCCATGTTGCCAGAAGAAATTTCGCGCTTTAATTAGTGCTTCATCTCGATCAAATTCCCGAGGTCTGCCAGCCATTGTCTATTCCTTATTCGGTATGTACGATTTTTATTATCCGTTGAAAATATTTTTTCTACAAATAAATCAATCATATTGATTGAAAATAGTCAGTACTCATCAATTTTTTTAAAAAAAAGAGTTGTGTTTATTATACAAGATCTCTATTGTTTGTCGATCGACAAACAATAGAGTAATTAAGATGCAAACAATTAAAGGCCCAAGTATTCATTTAGCACAATTTAGTGATGATGTTTTTCCTTTCAATAGCTTAGAAAATATTGCGCAATGGGCGTCCGATAATGGGTTTAAAGCAGTACAGCTACCCGCATGGGATAGCCGCTTGTTTAATGTAAATAAAGCCGCAGAAAGCCAAGATTATTGTGATGAGATCCAAGCTATTTTAAATCGACATGGTTTGGTTATTAGTGAGTTGACGACGCATATTTTTGGACAATTAATGGCGGTACATCCTGCTTATGATGCGCTATGCGATAGTTTCGCACCACCTGAATTACGCGGTAATACCGTTGCAAGAGGTGAGTGGGCTCACCAACAATTACTAGCCTCAATAAAAGCTTCTGCACGCTTAGGCTTGACCGATATGGGCACTTTTTCGGGTGCACTGGCTTGGCCATATGTATTTCCATTTCCACAGCGCCCGGCAGGATTAGTAGAAACGGCATTTGATGAATTAGCGCGTCGTTGGATGCCAATTCTAGATGCCTGTGAGGAACATAATATTAATTTATGTTATGAAATTCATCCGGGTGAAGACCTGCATGATGGGATCAGTTTTGAAATGTTTTATGCACGAACAGGAAATCATCCTCGCTGCAAAATTCTATTTGATCCGAGCCATTTTATCTTACAACAGCTTAATTATGTTGAATATTTAGATATCTATAAAGATTTTATTCGTATGTTCCATGTCAAAGATGCGGAATTTAATCCTACAGGCCGTCAAGGTATGTATGGTGGCTATCAAAATTGGGCTGATAGAGCAGGACGTTTTCGCTCAACAGGAGATGGGCAAGTTGATTTTACAACGATTTTTTCTAAATTAACCCAAAATGGTTATCAAGGATGGGCATCTTTAGAGTGGGAATGTTGTTTAAAAAATAAAGATGATGGGGCGAGTGAAGGTGCTGAATTTATCAAGCAACATATTATTCGTGTCACAGATAAGGTTTTTGATGATTTTGCTGCGGCACCTGTGAGCCAGTCTCAGTTGAATGAATTATTAGGAATAACACCAAGAGGGAGCAAACAATGATGCTAGATATTACTACAAATGGGTATTTTTTGAATGCTGTTGAGCACCATTATACAGTGATTGAAGGCAATAAGTTACATTATGTAACTTTAGGTGAAGGCCCCGCTGTACTGTTGCTCCCCGGCTGGCCACAGACATGGTATGCATGGCGAAATACAATGGAAGTATTGGCTGAAAACGGTTATCAAGCCATTGCTATTGATCCGCCGGGAACTGGGTATTCAGCTTCATTAACAGGAAGTTATGACACAGGCCGGATTGCTGGATTATTAGCAAAGTTAATGGACTCATTGGGTCATACCGATTATCCAGTCATTGGACACGACATTGGTATGTGGGTTGCTTATGCACTCGCTACTGATTATCCCGAAAACGTTTCTCGTTTAGTGGTGACGGAAGCGGTGATCCCTGGTCTTGCGCCGTCTCCTCCTGTTTTTGTTGCACCAAATGAGAACATTTTTTTATGGCACTTCATGTTCAATCAAGTGGCAGATTTGCCTGAAGCACTTATTGCCGGACGTGAAGATATCTATTTGAATTATATTTTTGATAAATGGTCGTGGCATCGTGACAAGGTTGCAGCCGAAATTTATGTTCAAAGCTATCGTGTACCGGGAAGATTAAGCGCAGGCTTCAATTATTATCGTTCAATCCCAGAAACAATTCGGCAGAACATAATACGAGAGCAACAACCCTTAACTATTCCTGTATTGGCGATTGGTGCAGAGCATGCAACCAAAGATGCGCCTTATGAAACCATGAAGAAAGTCGCATCAAACTTGACTAGCGCAATAGTGGCAGACTGTGGACATTTTATTATGGAAGAACAGCCAAAAGAATTTAATGCACTTATCATTAATTTTCTACAGCAAGGTGAATAACATGGCATTACGGACTGAGATTGCGAATTGGTTGAGTTTGAGAGAGCTAAATCAGCCAGCAAATAGTCTTGAACAATTAAGAATAAATGTTGATCAAGATATTATTGAACAGCAAGGCATCCAAATGGATGCTTGCTATCAAAACTCATTTTTAGTGACCACTGAGGATCAAGCGCAAATCGAAGTGCGTACATATAGTCCTTATGGGTTAGAACAGGATAAATTACGACCAGCATTGGTTTTCGCTCATGGTGGTGGTTGGTGCTTAGGGAGTTTATCTGCTTGGGATAGAACATGTCGATTATTGGCTGAATCAACACAGCAGGTTGTTTTTTCAGTGGATTATCGTTTATCCCCTGAATTTAAATTTCCAGTTCCATTGACTGATTATTTTACTGCACTTACTTATATTTATAAAAATGCGAATTTGCTTAATATTGATAAGCAACGAATATCTGTTGCTGGTGATAGTGCAGGGGCAAATTTAGCAGCAGCGGCTTGTTTATTAGCAAGGCAAGTGCCGGACATGACGATTAGTCATCAGCTACTCTTTTATCCAGCTTTGGATGCTTTGATGAGCAGTGAGTCTTATCAAATTTATGGGGAAGGTTACGACCTTACTGCGGCTACGATGGAATATTGCTGGAATCAGTATCTTACTGATCCTGCCGAACGTTTGAATGAACTTGCAAATCCATTAATGGCTTCATCTTTAGTAGGTTTGCCTGCCGCAACTATTTTTGTTTGTGAATATGACCCTGTTCGTGGTGATGGGGAACGTTATAAAGAGCGTTTATTAGAGGCTGGTGTTAATGTTGATTTCCACCTCTTGTCAGGCATGATCCACGGTGCTATCCATATGAATACTATTTGTAATGATATTTCTGATATCTATAAAAAAATAGTTTTATAACCATAATTTAGAGGATTAGGGAATCTCTTAATCCTTTTTATTTATCAAGTACTTAGCTTGGCTAATAGTACGCCAAATAGAATAATTACGCAGGCTGTTACACGCATTAGGTTGAATTTCTCTTTCAAAAACACAATAGATAAAAACATCGCAAATAAAACGCTAGTTTCTCTAATTGCAGCCACAATGACGATAGGAGCTTGGCTCATTGCCCATATAACGATGCCATAGCTTAATAGCTGCATTAATCCACCAAATAATCCTGAACGCCAATATTGCTGTATACCTTGAAAGAGTGTATTGCGGTATTTTATGATTCCAGGAACCATTAATACGATACCATTTAACAGGAATAGCCAAAGGGTATAGACGATAGGATCTTCACTGGCTCTTGAACCATACCCATCAGATAGGGTATAGCAGGCGGTAAAAAATGCAGTGCATAAGGCAAAAGCTAATGCTTTTCCTTTGATATTTAAAGTGAACTTTTTTCCTGCAAAAGCAATGATAACTACCCCAGAAATAATTAATAGAATACCAATTAAGCCCATGAAAGAGATAAGATCATTAAAAAGGACTGCACTGAGTATTGCCGTAATTAAAGGTGCTGAACCCCTTGAAATGGGGTAAATTTGGCTTAAGTCACCATGGGTATAGGCCTGACTTAAAAAATAGGTATAACCAATATGAAAAATGACCGACAAAATAAGCCAACGGATAGCATTAGGGGAGGGAAGTCCGAACCAAAACAAGGCTGGAATAGTTAAGATCCCTGCAAAAAATGAAATCATGACTAAACCAAAAAAACGGTCATTACCAAATTTAACTAAGGCATTCCAACTTGCATGACAAAGTGCAGCGACTAGAACAGCAAGTAAAACATAAGTAGTCATAATAAAAACGTATTGCTAAACGGTGAGGTTAGTATTGCTGATCCCCATTGTTTTGTGAAGCGCTTGGCAGCATTATTCGGAGATAGTGCTTAGAATCGAAAAATTTTGCGAAACGGTATGTAGATTTAAAATCGTTTATGGTTACAAACTCACTTAACCGTGTATTTTTAATGAGAAGTCAGAATAATAAATGGCTTAAATCGCAATAATATTAAAATAATTAATTTATTGTTTATTTTTACAAAAGTTGTCTATAGTAAAATTAACTAATTGTTATCATTTCTAGTGATCTTTAACACGAATAAATCGAAAATAACGAATTATTATGGATAAATAAACGACTTTTTACGAATTGATAATTAGCATATTATTAACATATCAAAAATATTTTGAGGTTAAATATATGACAGCAATTATTCGTAAGTTTTTAAGGTTAGAAGCAGCAGGAGGATTACTCCTGATTATTGCTGCCATAGTCGCATTGATGATGGCTAACTCGCCACTTCAAGGGGCTTATCAGCAATTTTTAGATATACCTGTATCGATCAAAATATCCACTTTTGGTTTAGATAAGCCATTGATTCTCTGGATTAATGACTTCCTAATGGCAATTTTTTTCCTTGTTGTTGGTCTTGAAGTTAAACGAGAGTTATTGGAAGGATCGTTAGCAGGGCGTGATAAAGCTATATTTCCAGCAGTTGCTGCACTGGGTGGCATGATTGCACCAGCTTTGATTTACCTATTATTTAATGGGGCAGATGAGATAACAAAGCAGGGGTGGGCAATTCCTGCGGCAACGGATATTGCATTTGCATTGGGCGTGATGGCGTTATTAGGTAAACGTGTACCAACAGAGCTTAAAGTATTTTTATTAGCACTAGCAATTATTGATGACCTTGGCGTTATTGTCATTATCGCCTTTTTCTATACAAGCTCTGTATCGGTTATCGCTCTTGGGCTTGCGGCGTTATGTATTGCAGCACTGTGTGCAATGAACTGGCGACGAGTTGAAAATACAGCAGCATATTTGGTTATTGGATTAATATTATGGGTATGTATTCTTAAATCAGGCGTTCATGCAACTTTAGCGGGGGTTATCGTTGGTTTCTTAATTCCATTACGTGGCACTAATGATACTAAGCCATCTGAAGAGCTAGAGCATGTATTACATCCGTGGGTTGTTTATTTAATTTTACCTATTTTTGCTTTTGCAAACTCAGGGGTATCGTTAAATGGGATAACTTTAGACGGTTTAATGAGCCCATTACCATTAGGTGTTGCCGCAGGTCTTTTGTTAGGTAAACCAATTGGGATCTTTTTGTTTAGTTGGGTTTCGATAAAACTTGGGTTGGCAAAATTACCAGCATCAATTAACCTGAAACAAGTTTTTGCTGTTTCGGTACTGTGTGGGATCGGTTTTACTATGTCTATTTTTATAACAGGCCTCGCATTCGATGGACTTGATGAAGTGTATAGTACCTACTCAAGACTGGGGATTTTAATTGGTTCGACTGTGGCTGCCTTTTTAGGATATTTCATGTTAAGGGTAGTGTTACCGAAACAAAATAGAGAGTAATTAGTTGTAAAATTAGTATTTTTACAGAATTTATTAGTAAGAATTTCCGAACTAATCGACTATGATGTACCCGCAGTATGTGTTTTGCATACTGCGGGTTTTTAAATATCACTCCTGAAAAAAGGAGCGCAGGTAAAATCGTATGGTCAATAGTTGTTATACTGGTTATTGGTGATACAAAAGGAATCGATATGCGGGTTTCACATCTTAATTATAATCACCTTTACTACTTTTGGCATGTGTGTAAAGAAGGTTCTGTTGTCGGAGCAGCTGAAGCACTTTATCTGACTCCTCAGACGATTACAGGGCAAATTAAAGCACTTGAAGAGCGCTTAGGCGGTAAGTTATTTAAACGCCAAGGGCGAGGTTTAGTGCCTTCAGAGCTTGGGCAACTCATTTTTCGCTATGCAGATAAAATGTTTATGCTTAGTCAGGAAATGTTAGATATCGTTAACTACAGTCGAGAATCAAATCTTTTATTTGATGTTGGTGTTGCTGACGCATTATCTAAACGTTTAGTTAGTCGAGTATTAGAAACAGCTGTTGTCGAGCATGAACAAATTCATTTACGTTGTTTTGAATCAACGCATGAATTATTGCTTGAGCAGCTTAGTCAGCACAAATTGGATATGATTTTATCGGATTGTCCTGTGGATTCATCTCAACAAGAAGGGCTATTCTCGGTTAAATTAGGAGAGTGTAGCGTAAGCTTTTTTTGTCGGCAGCCCGCACCTAAAAAACCATTTCCAGAATGTCTTGAAGAGCGCCGCTTATTGATCCCAGGCCGTCGTTCAATGTTAGGGCGTCATTTATTAACCTGGATACGAAATAAAAATTTACAAGTTGAAGTGTTAGGGGAATTTGATGATGCAGCACTGATGAAAGCATTTGGCATGTACCATAATGCAATATTTGTGGCGCCATCTTTATATGCTCTCGATATTTTTGCAGATAATGAAGTGCAAGAGATTGGGCGATTAGATAGTGTAAAAGAAGAGTATTATGTTATTTTTGCTGAGAGAATGATCCAACATCCAGCAGTACAACGTGTCTGTAATAAAGATTTTTCTGATTTGTTTTCAGCACCATTCGATAACTTAGAACAAAAAATTTAGCAGACAAAAAAACCGGCAGAAGCCGGTTTTTTTAGCTAATCAAGAAGCGATATTACATTGCTTTGATTTGAGCAACTAAGTTAGCTTTATGACGTGCTGCTTTATTTTTGTGGATCAGGCCTTTAGTAGCATGGCGATCAACAATAGGTTGCATGTCATTGAATGCTTTCTGAGCAGCTTCTTTATCGCCAGCAGCGATAGCTACGTAAACTTTCTTGATAAAAGTACGTACCATAGAGCGACGGCTAGCGTTATGCTGGCGACGTTTCTCTGATTGAATGGCACGTTTCTTAGCTGATTTGATATTAGCCAAGTTCCAACTCCCAAATGTATTCTACTGAGGACAATTCAAAGGTCGAGGAATATGCCCTCTCGGCCTTCATTTGTCAATGGATTTGTGCAAATAAACATCGTGTACTTCGATATTTATATCGCTGTGAATGGTGCAAGATTCTATCAGTAAAGACAAGAAGAATACAGATCTTAGCGTGAAAAAAAGCGCAATTGTTTGCAGAAAATGGAAAACATTTTAGATAAAAAATATTTTCTAGCGAGATAGCCTCAGTATTTATGCGGTGGCTGTATGAAAACAATACATTTATTGCATGAATCATAAACAGATAATGTATTTAGTAAATAGCCACAGTAAGAAAAAAAGAAAAAATTAATATTTTTAGAGACCTCAGCGTAAATTTGTTGTATTGATAATCCATTGGTTATCCCAACATTTTTGAGATCCGTATACTATCAGGTAATATTAGATGAGTTTGAGTAGCATAACTGTTTACAATCGAGGTAAAATCTGTTGGTAAATAGTGTGGAGATCAAAAAAATAGGGTTTAATGAAACCTTTTACGAACTTAGGTTAACCTTATGCGTCGTACAGGGTATAATCCTGCAATTTCCTCGGTATTGAGCCTGTTATGGAGCTAATTCGCGGTATACAAAATATCCGGGCGCACCATCGTGGTTGCGTACTGACTATTGGTAATTTTGATGGTGTCCATCGAGGTCACCAGGTATTGCTTCAAAATTTGAAGTTGAAGAGTGCGCAGTTGGGGCTACCCACTGTTGTGATGATTTTTGAGCCACAGCCTCTTGAATTCTTTATTGGAGATAAAGCACCTGCTCGACTGACACGTCTACGAGATAAAGTAAAATACCTTGCAGATAGTGGTGTTGATTATCTGTTATGTGTTGAATTTAATCAGCATTTTGCTTCGCTGACACCAAATGAGTTTGTGTCGGACTTATTGGTTAATAAACTAGGCGTAAAATACCTTGCGATTGGCGATGATTTCCGTTTTGGAAAAAATCGGATGGGCGATTTTACTTTCCTACAGCAAGCGGGTGAGCAATTTGGCTTTGAAGTGGCAAATACTGAAAGCTTTTGCGATTCAGGGCTACGTATAAGCAGTACGGCAATACGCAAAGCGATTCAAGAAAATGACCTCGCATTAGCGGAAAGTTTACTGGGTCATCCTTATCGGATTAGTGGGCGTGTTGTACATGGTAATCAGCTTGGGCGAACTATAGGTTTTCCGACAGCAAACCTACCATTAAAACGTTTAGTCACACCAGTCACAGGTGTGTATGCTGTAGAGGTTCACGGTTTAGGTGATAACCCTCTACCGGGTGTGGCGAATATCGGCACACGACCGACAGTTTCTGGAAAAGGAACACAGTTAGAAGTACATCTGATTGATACCAGCCTTGATTTATATGGGCGTCATATTGATGTAGTGCTACGTAAAAAATTACGTGATGAGCAGCGGTTTGCTTCGTTGGAAGCGCTGAAGGAGCAAATTGCTAATGATGTCATTGCAGCAAGAGAATACCTCTGCGCAATAGGAATCAAATAATTTAGCGGAAAATTGGAACTGAGAATCGATGAGTGACTATAAAAATACCCTGAATCTACCAGAAACCGGGTTCCCAATGCGTGGCGATCTCGCCAAACGCGAACCACAGATGTTAGAACGCTGGTACAAAGAAAACTTGTATCAGGCAATCCGTAAAGCAAAATTGGGCAAAAAAACCTTTATTCTGCATGATGGCCCTCCATATGCTAACGGTAGTATTCATATTGGTCACTCAGTTAACAAAATTCTCAAAGATATTATTATTAAATCCAAAGGGCTAGCGGGATTTGATTCCCCATACATCCCAGGTTGGGATTGCCATGGCTTACCGATTGAACATAAAGTTGAACAAATCGTTGGTAAACCAGGTGAAAAAGTCTCCGCCGCTGAATTTCGTGCACAGTGCCGCCAATATGCTAAAGAGCAAATTGAAGGGCAAAAAGCGGACTTTATGCGCTTAGGTGTGTTAGGCGAGTGGGATAAACCTTACCTGACCATGGATTTTAAAACAGAAGCTCATATCATCCGAGCATTGGCTAAAACCATTGCGAATGGTCATCTTATTAAAGGTGCTAAGCCTGTTCATTGGTGTACAGCTTGTGGCTCTTCATTGGCTGAAGCGGAAGTTGAATATTACGATAAAACATCCCCATCTATTTATGTTCGCTTCCCTGCGGTAGATAGCAAAGCGGTATGTGAAAAATTTGGCGTAATGACTGATAAAGTACCGTCGTTGGTTATTTGGACTACAACGCCTTGGACTTTGCCTGCTAACCGCGCAATTTCATTAAATCCTGCATTTCAATATAGTTTGATTGAAGCGAATGGTGAGTTACTGATCCTTGCGACTGATCTTATCGAAGACGTCATGAAAACGGTCGGTATTACATCATGGACTGTTCTCGGTGAATGTGAGGGTAGTGCTCTTGAATTATTACGTTTCCAACATCCATTTATGGGCTTTGATATCCCTGCGATTTTAGGTGACCACGTTACTTTAGATGCCGGTACAGGGGCTGTGCATACAGCACCGGGCCATGGTCCAGAAGACTACGTGGTTGGTCAAAAATACGGTTTGGAAACTGCGAATCCAGTCGGACCAAATGGTTGTTTTTTACCTGACACCTATCCGACCCTTGATGGCCTATTTGTATTTAAAGCTAATGACGTGATTGTCGAGCTATTAAATGAAAAGGGAGCTTTGCTGTTTAAGCAAGCGATTTCCCACAGCTATCCGTGCTGTTGGCGCCATAAAACGCCAGTTATTTTCCGTGCAACACCACAATGGTTCATTGGCATGGATAAAAACGGCTTACGTGAGCAATCACTGAAAGAAATTGATATGGTTCAATGGATCCCTGGTTGGGGTCGCGCACGTATTGAATCAATGGTTGAAAACCGCCCAGACTGGTGTATCTCTCGTCAACGTACTTGGGGTACTCCAATGTCGTTGTTTGTCCATAAAGAGACGGAAGAGTTACATCCTCGTACTTTAGAGTTGATGGAAGAAGTCGCTAAACGTGTCGAAGTTGATGGCATTCAAGCATGGTGGGATCTCGACGCGGCTGAGCTATTAGGTGATGACGCTGAAACTTATCGTAAAGTGCCAGATACGCTGGATGTTTGGTTTGACTCTGGTTCAACACATTTTGCTGTCGTAGACGCTCGTCCAGAGTTTCATGGTAATTCTGCTGATATGTACCTAGAAGGTTCAGATCAGCACCGTGGCTGGTTTATGTCTTCACTGATGTTATCGACTGCGATGAAAGGTAAAGCGCCTTATCGCCAAGTATTGACCCACGGTTTTACCGTTGATGGTCAAGGTCGTAAAATGTCCAAGTCATTAGGCAATACTGTTAGCCCGCAAGATGTAATGAATAAGCTAGGCGCAGATATCCTACGCTTATGGGTCGCATCGACAGACTATACTGGCGAAATTGCTGTTTCTGATGAAATATTGAAACGTGCAGCCGACTCTTATCGTCGTATTCGTAATACTGCACGATTCTTCTTAGCTAATCTAAATGGCTTTAATCCTGAAACCGATATGGTGAAGGCAGAAGACATGGTGGTCTTAGATAGATGGGCGGTGGGTCGTGCATTAGAAGCTCAAAAAGAGATCACGAAAGCGTATGAAGCCTGCGATTTCCTCTCTGTTATTCAACGTTTAATGCATTTTTGCTCTATTGAAATGGGTTCTTTCTATCTGGACATCATTAAAGATCGCCAGTATACGGCGAAAGGTGATAGCCTCGCGCGCCGTAGCTGTCAAACTGCGTTATACCATATCATTGAAGCTCTTGTTCGTTGGGTTGCACCTGTACTTTCATTTACTTCAGATGAGATTTGGAATGAATTACCGGGTAAACGTTCACAATTTGTATTAACTGAAGAATGGTATGACAAATTATTCGGTTTAGATGCATCAGAAGAAATGAATGATAGCTTCTGGGCTGAACTATTAGTTATTCGAAGTGAAGTTAATAAAGTATTGGAACAAGCGCGTACAGATAAGCAAATTGGTGGGTCGTTAGAGGCTGCAGTTACACTGTATGCAGATAAAGAGTTGAGTGAAAAGCTTAATAGTTTAGGCGATGAGCTGCGCTTTGTTTTACTGACATCTCAAGCGGTTGTTGCAGATATTGCAACTGCGCCAACGGACGCGCAAGACAGTGAACTAGACGGTTTGAAAATTGCCTTTAGTAAAGCAGCTGGTGATAAATGTCCTCGTTGCTGGCACTATGCTAGTGATATTGGTTCTGTCGCTGATCAGCCAGAGTTATGTGGCCGTTGTGCGACTAACGTAGCCGGTGACGGCGAAGTACGTAAGTTTGCTTAATGAAGACACCTATTTGTTCTACCGGTTTGCGTTGGTTATGGTTAACCATTGTGATTATCGTTGCGGATTTAGGTATTAAACAACTCGTTTTGAGTGACCTTAATTTATACGAACCACATCCGATTACACCATTTTTTAACTTGATGTATGCCCAAAATTTTGGTGCCGCATTTAGTTTCCTCGCTAATGAAGGGGGCTGGCAACGTTGGTTCTTTGCAGGTATTGCGATTGGTATCTCTATCATCTTAATGGTGATGATGTATCGTCAAAGTGCACAAAAACGCCTAACAAACATTGCTTATGCACTAATTATTGGTGGCGCAATTGGTAACCTATGTGATCGTTTAGTGCATGGTTTTGTTGTCGATTATCTTGATTTTTACGTCGGCAACTGGCATTACCCTACTTTTAACCTTGCTGATATGGCAATTTGTATCGGTGCTGGTTTAGTTATCATTGAAGGCTTTTTGCCTGATAGAGATAAAACTAAACAGAGCACGGCCAAGCAGGATAACGTAAAGTAAGCTAAATAACCGAATGCGATAAAAGACAATAGGTTATAACATGATTACTCACAGCCCGGATGATACCGGGCTGATTTTTATGACAGAAAATAGGTTTGATTTATGTCTACTCAAATACAGGCGCAGAGCTCTGTTCTACTGCATTTCACTCTGAAATTGGAAGATGGCTCGACAGCAGATTCTTCACACGCACAAGGAAAGCCTGCGTTGTTTGTCTTAGGGAATGATTCTTTATCTCCTGAACTTGAAACCCAGCTTTTAGGGCTCAATGAGGGGGAAAAGAAAAGCTTTTCATTACCTGGTGATGCTGTTTTTGGGAAGCATAATCCTGATTTAGTTCAATATTTCTCATTACGTGATTTTATTGAAACAGGTATACCTGAAATTGGCACTATTATGTTATTTTCGGCCATGAATGGTAGTGAAATGCCCGGAGTTGTAAAATCAATTGAAGGTGAGTCAATTACCGTTGATTTTAATCATCCTCTCGCAGAGCAGCAAATCAGTTTTGATATTGAAGTACTAGAAGTCGACCCGCAATTGGAGAGTCAAAATGCAAATATTAATGGCTAATCCTCGTGGATTCTGTGCAGGTGTAGATCGCGCAATTAGTATTGTAGAAAGAGCATTGGAATTATATGGCGCGCCAATTTATGTTCGACATGAAGTGGTTCACAACCGTTATGTTGTTGATGATTTACGTCAACGTGGCGCTATCTTTATTGAAGAAATCGCTGAAGTTCCTGATGGTTCAATTCTGATATTTTCAGCTCATGGGGTTTCTCAAGCTATTCGCCAAGAAGCACGCTCACGCGATTTAACGATGTTATTTGATGCAACCTGCCCATTGGTGACTAAAGTTCATATGGAAGTTGCTAGAGCAAGTAGAAAAGGGAAAGAAGCTATACTGATTGGTCATGCAGGCCATCCTGAAGTAGAAGGAACTATGGGACAATATAGCAACCCAGAGGGGGGAATGTACCTTGTCGAGAGTCCTGAAGATGTTTGGAAGCTAAAAGTTAAAGATGAAAATAATCTACGCTTTATGACGCAAACAACACTTTCAGTTGATGATACCTCTGATGTAATTGATGCTCTAACGGCCCGTTTCCCGAGCATTGTAGGACCACGTAAAGATGATATCTGTTATGCAACGACAAACCGACAAGAAGCCGCGAGAGAGCTCGCAGAGCGCGCAGATATTGTCCTTGTTGTTGGTTCTAAAAACTCCTCAAACTCAAATCGCTTAGCAGAACTTGCTTCAAGAATGCAAAAGCCTGCGTATTTAATTGATGGTGCAGAAGATATTAAAACTGAATGGTTAGCAGATAAAGAAATTATCGGTTTAACCGCTGGAGCATCGGCTCCTGATATTTTAGTTCAACAAGTTATTGATAGATTAAAGGAACTTGGTGCTGATTCTGTGGTTGAATTAGAAGGCCGCGAAGAAAATATTGTGTTTGAAGTGCCAAAAGAATTACGTGTGGAAGTAAAAGAAATTAACTAATTTGCTGTTCAATCTTATTGGTGGCCATTTTGCAAAAGCGAAATGGCTTTTTATTGCTTATTGAACCACCCATCATCACAACTTTTTCTGATAATTTCTCCTCTCTGTACGGTTTTGTTAATAACTTAAGATTAGTACTAGCGCAATAATGCCATGATGGTTAATCTGTCTATTCGTTAAATCTCAAACCTCAGCTGTATTAGCATCGTTTATGGCTTTCTAGTGGCTTTAGGTATAACAACAAATTTTAAGTAAATATAAAGTTTTGATTATCTTAACTGGTTAGTCATTATTTATATTTATAGGGTTTGGTCATAATTTTCGCATCAATAATTATTAAAGGATTGCAAATGACAGATTCAACGGTACGTGTTGCGATTGTCGGTGCTGGTGGTCGTATGGGACGCCAATTAATTCAAGCAGCACAAGAGCAAGAAGGCATTCGATTAGGCGCGGCGATAGAGCGTGAAGGTTCTTCTCTTGTTGGTGTTGATGCCGGCGAGTTAGCGGGTATTGGGCATTTAGGTGTTGTGATTGTTGATTCTCTCGATAAAGTCGTTAATGACTTTGATGTGGTCATTGATTTTACTCGCCCGGAAGGCACTTTGCTCTATCTCGCTTTTTGCCAAGCACACCAAAAATCGATGGTAATTGGTACGACTGGATTTGATGAATCAGGTAAACAGGCTATTGCAGATGCCGCTAAAGTGATCCCCATCGTATTTGCTGCTAATTTCAGTGTTGGTGTTAATGTTGTTCTAAAATTACTCGAAAAAGCAGCCAAGGTAATGGGTGATTATACTGACATTGAAATTATTGAAGCTCATCACCGCCATAAAGTGGATGCACCGTCAGGGACTGCGCTTGCAATGGGGGAATCTATTGCGAGTGCATTAGGTAAAGATCTTAATAGTTGTGCGGTGTATGCGAGAGAAGGCTACACAGGTGAGCGTGAAGCGGGCACAATTGGCTTTGCTACAGTGAGAGCGGGAGATATTGTCGGTGAGCACACAGTGATGTTTGCAGATATAGGTGAGCGCGTTGAGATAAGCCACAAAGCTTCTAGCCGTATGACCTTTGCAAAAGGGGCAATTCGAGCATCTGGGTGGGTAAGCTCTAAAAAAAGTGGTTTATATGACATGAAAGATGTCTTGAGTCTTGATGATTTGTAATTTTTAATTATATATAATCACATTAAAATCAGGCTAATGAGTTATCATTGGCTTGATAACGCTACCTTGTAATGTATTTATTGTCATAACCTGTATTTTATAAAGATATCTCTATTTTTCCCCTTCGGTTTACTCATTAATTGCACTTTATTCTAACTTTAAGCTAGGTTATCATTAATTATTCAATTATCTTATATCGCAACCGTTTACCTATTCACTATGAGTGCTAGTTTTAATGCTCATGTAACTAAAAAATAGGTAAACAAGCAAAAAGATAAGATAGAATTGTAAAAAATGCATTTTTTTCTAGACAAGACCTCAACACATCATTAGAATTCGCGCAATTTGCCAAAAATATGATTAAAAACTCATTTTGGCATTGATTTAGATCGCAAAATCTGAATTAATATGCAGTAATTATGATTTATTATTCTCTGGAGGGTGTTTTGATAAAGTCAGCTATATTGGTTCTGGAAGACGGAACCCAATTCCACGGGCGCGCCATCGGTGCTGAAGGGGCCGCTATTGGAGAAGTCGTTTTCAATACATCAATGACCGGTTACCAAGAAATAATTACTGACCCTTCCTATTCCCGCCAAATTGTTACTCTCACTTATCCCCATATTGGTAATGTCGGCACCAACGCTGATGACGAAGAATCTCCAAATGTACATGCTCAAGGTTTGATAATTCGTGACTTACCATTAGTTTATAGTAACTTTCGTGGTCAGGAAGGCCTGTCGGAATATCTGAAGCGTCATAATGTTGTTGCCATTGCTGATATCGATACCCGCAAACTGACACGTTTGTTGAGAGAGAAAGGGGCGCAAAACGGTTGTATTATCGCAGGGGATAATCCGGATGTTGCACTTGCACTTGAGAAAGCTCGCGGATTTTCAGGTCTCAATGGATTAGATTTAGCCAAAGAGGTGTGTACCAAAGAAATTTATACTTGGACGCAGAACTCTTGGAACCTTGAAGATGGGCAGCTGGCCGCTAAGAAAGTTGAAGATTTACCTCTACATGTAGTGGCTTATGATTTTGGTGCAAAACGTAACATTCTACGTATGTTGGTTGACCGTGGTTGCCGCTTAACTGTTGTGCCTGCTACAACACCCGCAGAAACAGTATTAGCAATGAATCCAGATGGGATCTTTTTATCCAACGGACCTGGCGACCCAGCGCCTTGTGACTATGCGATTAATGCAATTAGGCAATTTCTTGAAACAGAAATTCCTGTATTTGGTATTTGCTTAGGGCATCAGTTATTAGCACTCGCAAGTGGTGCTGACACTATCAAAATGAAATTTGGACATCACGGTGCTAACCACCCCGTTAAAGATTTAGATAGAAATATTGTGATGATTACGGCTCAAAACCATGGTTTTGCTGTTGATGAAACAACGCTACCCGATACGTTGCGTGTGACACATAAATCATTGTTTGATGGAACGCTACAAGGTATTCACCGCACAGATAAACCTGCATTTAGTTTCCAAGGTCACCCAGAAGCAAGCTCAGGTCCACATGATGCAGAGAATTTATTTGATCACTTCATTGATTTGATAAACGAATATCGTAAGAACACATCAGGCCAAAACGCACAATAATTGGGAGCAAGAAAGTGGGAAAACGTACAGATATAAAAAGCATTCTGATTTTAGGTGCAGGCCCAATTGTTATCGGCCAAGCATGTGAATTCGACTATTCAGGAGCCCAAGCGTGTAAAGCACTACGCGAAGAAGGTTATCGAGTTATCTTAGTTAACTCAAATCCTGCGACAATCATGACTGATCCTGAAATGGCTGATGCGACTTATATCGAGCCAATCCATTGGGAAGTGGTACGTAAAATCATTGAAAAAGAACGTCCAGATGCGGTTTTACCCACAATGGGCGGACAAACTGCACTCAATTGTGCGCTTGAGCTTGAGCGTAAAGGTGTGCTTGCTGAGTTTGGCGTAACGATGATTGGCGCCACCGCAGATGCGATTGATAAAGCAGAAGATCGCCAGCGCTTTGATAAAGCGATGAAAAAAATTGGTCTGGGAACGGCACGTTCGGGCTTTGCTCATAATATGGAAGAAGCTTACGCCGTCGCTGATGATGTTGGATTTCCTTGTATCATTCGACCTTCGTTTACAATGGGCGGTTCAGGTGGTGGTATCGCTTATAACCGTGAAGAGTTTGAAGAAATTTGTACTCGTGGTCTTGATCTCTCACCAACTAATGAATTGCTAATTGATGAATCATTGATTGGTTGGAAAGAATACGAAATGGAAGTTGTTCGTGATAAAAACGACAACTGCATTATTGTCTGCTCGATTGAAAACTTTGATGCCATGGGGATCCATACCGGTGACTCAATTACCGTTGCCCCCGCTCAAACACTAACAGACAAAGAATACCAAATCATGCGTGATGCCTCGATGGCAGTATTACGTGAAATTGGTGTAGAAACAGGTGGCTCTAACGTTCAATTCTCAGTTAACCCAAAAGATGGGCGCTTAATTGTGATTGAGATGAATCCACGTGTATCCCGCTCATCTGCTTTAGCTTCTAAAGCCACAGGCTTCCCAATTGCGAAAATTGCCGCAAAATTGGCAGTAGGTTACACCCTTGATGAGCTAATGAATGATATTACAGGTGGTCGTACGCCTGCATCATTTGAGCCTTCAATTGACTATGTTGTGACCAAAATCCCACGGTTTAATTTTGAGAAATTTGCGGGTACAAATGACCGTTTAACGACGCAGATGAAATCAGTCGGTGAAGTTATGGCGATTGGCCGTACATTCCAGGAATCAATGCAAAAAGCATTACGTGGACTAGAAGTTGGCGCAACAGGTTTTGATCCGAAAGTCAGCTTAGATGACCCAGAAGCATTAACACGTATCCGTCGTGAGCTAAAAGAAGCTGGCGCTGAGCGTATTTGGTATGTGGCTGATGCATTCCGTGCAGGCTTATCTGTCGATGGTATTTTCAATTTAACAAATATAGACCGCTGGTTCTTAGTTCAAATTGAAGAGCTTGTTCGCCTTGAAGAGCAAGTGGCAGAAGAAGGTATTAACGGGCTGACAAAAGAGTTTTTACGTGGTTTGAAGCGCAAAGGTTTCGCTGATGAACGTCTGGCTAAATTAGTCGGTGTTTCTGAGGCAGAATTGCGTAAACTTCGTCAAAGTTATGACTTGCATCCAGTTTATAAGCGAGTTGATACCTGTGCTGCGGAATTTTCTACTGATACCGCTTACATGTATTCAACTTATGAAGAAGAGTGCGAATCTAACCCAAACAATGATAAACCTAAAATAATGGTGCTTGGTGGTGGTCCAAACCGTATTGGTCAAGGGATTGAATTTGATTACTGCTGTGTTCACGCTTCGCTTGCATTACGTGAAGATGGTTATGAAACCATCATGGTTAACTGTAACCCTGAAACGGTTTCAACAGACTACGACACTTCAGACCGTCTCTATTTCGAATCAGTGACCCTTGAAGATGTATTAGAAATAGTACGTATTGAGCAGCCAAAAGGGGTAATCGTGCAATATGGTGGACAAACGCCACTGAAGTTGGCACGTGCACTCGAAGCGGCCGGTGTACCAATTATTGGTACGAGCCCTGATGCGATAGACCGCGCAGAAGACCGTGAACGTTTCCAGCAAGCCGTAAATCGCTTAAATCTGAAACAACCACAAAATGCAACGGTTGCGACTATCGAACAAGCGGTTGAAAAAGCCGTTGGAATAGGCTATCCATTAGTCGTTCGCCCTTCTTATGTTCTTGGCGGTCGTGCAATGGAAATTGTGTACGATGAGATTGATTTACGTCGTTATTTCCAAAATGCGGTGAGTGTATCGAATGATGCACCAGTCTTACTTGACCGTTTCTTAGATGATGCGGTTGAAGTTGACGTCGACGCAATTTGTGACGGTGAAATGGTGCTTATCGGCGGTATTATGGAGCATATTGAGCAAGCAGGGGTTCACTCTGGCGACTCAGCATGTTCATTACCCGCTTACACATTAAGTCAAGAAATTCAGGATGTAATGCGTGAACAAGTGCGTAATCTTGCATTTGAGTTACGTGTTCGTGGGCTGATGAATGTTCAATTTGCAGTCAAAAATAACGAAGTGTATCTGATTGAAGTTAACCCTCGTGCAGCTAGAACGGTGCCATTTGTGTCTAAAGCAACAGGAGTACCTTTAGCCAAAGTAGCAGCGCGTGTCATGGTCGGCCAAACATTGGCACAGCAAGGTGTCACTAAAGAAATTATTCCACCTTACTATTCAGTCAAAGAAGTGGTGTTACCATTCAATAAATTCCAAGGTGTAGACCCAATTCTTGGTCCTGAAATGCGCTCGACCGGTGAAGTGATGGGGGTGGGGCGTACTTTTGCAGAAGCATTTGCTAAAGCGATGTTAGGTAGCAGTTCTACGATGAAGAAATCGGGTCGCGCACTGTTATCAGTACGTGAAGGCGATAAAACTCGCGTGGTTGATTTAGCGGCTAAATTGTTGAAACATGGCTTTGAATTAGATGCGACGCATGGAACGGCGATTGTGCTGGGTGAGGCTGGTATTAACCCGCGCTTAGTTAACAAAGTTCATGAAGGTCGTCCGCATATTCAAGACAGGATCAAAAATGGTGAATACGATTACATTGTTAACACCACCGCAGGTCGTCAAGCTATTGAAGATTCTAAATTGATCCGCCGTAGCGCGCTGCAATATAAAGTGCATTATGACACCACGTTAAATGGTGGTTTTGCGACAACGATGTCTTTAAGTGCAGACCCAACCGAAAAAGTGATTTCCGTACAAGAGATGCACGCATTAATTAAATAATTACTGTGACGCTGATGATAGCCTCAGTTGTTGAAAAACAACTGAGGTTTTTTTATGTACGATCGGGATATAAAAAATAGTAGACAGCTAATTTTTGATTAGCTTTCTTTTTTATTGAGTGCTTTGCGATGTTTCCAGTACATGACTATCGAACCAATTAACCCTGCGAGTAGTAACACGACGGGGATAATCATTAATGCACTAATAACGATTTGTTCATGTTGTTTTACAAATGGAATTTGATTTAAGGCATAGCCTAGCGTGACAATAATACCGACCCACAATAAACCACTTAACCAATTGAATAATTGGAAACGGCGGTGACTTAAGTCGGAAAGGCCCGCAAGTACAGGTAATAGTGTACGAACAAAAGCTAAAAATCGCCCAATAAGTAGTGCGTAAAGCCCTTGTTTATTAAACATATTATTTGCTTTCGCATGATATTCTTCCGGTATTTGAGATAACCAGCGCTTGACCGTTTTAGTGTCACTTAGCCATCTTCCCTGTAGAAAACCAAGCCAGCAGCCAAGGCTTGCCGCCGTTGCTAGCAATAAAACAGTGGGAATAAAGTGTAGAACACCTTTTGCAATTAATGCACCAGAAAGAATAAGTAGAGTATCACCGGGAAGAAAAGCGGCAGGAAGAACGCCATTTTCTAAAACAATGACAACAAAAAGTACGGTATAAATAACCCAAAGGACTTCAGGGTTGGATAGTTTAAGGAAATCGTGGTGCCAAAGTGCCTGTACGATTTCGCGTAGGACTTCCATAATTGTTCCTGTTTTTACATAAAAGCCAATTCTTAAACTATCTTACAGGAAAAAAATATCGTGGGTTTGATTTGTTTGGGTTATTAGGTTATTTGAAGATAAATATGTTATTGGATATTACACACTATCATTGATGAATTTCTGTCAACAATAGTGTGAATAAACGCATTGATAGTTTTAATGGTTAGAGTCGTTCAAATGCCAATTGTAAATCATCAATCAAGTCTTGTGGATGTTCAAGGCCAACGTGAATACGGAAAAATGTACCGTCATTGGGTTTGAAATCATATTGACGCATACTCAATAAATCTTCTTTTTGATAACCTAAAATAAGCGATTCATAGCCTCCCCATGAATAACCCATTTTAAAATGGGTGAAATTATCTAAAAATGCACTGAATTGTTCTGTTGATAAACGATCTTTTAGTTGAAAAGAAAAGAGCCCATTACAGCCAGCAAAATCACGGGCAAAGAATTCGTGCCCTGGTGAAGTTGGCAATGCGGGGTGAAAAACTTGTTCAACTTCGGAGTGCTTAGCAAGCCAATTAGCAACGATTAAACTATTCGTTTCATGTTGTTTTAAGCGAGTGGCTAATGTGTGGAGTCCTCTTCCTGCCATATAAACCGTATCAGGATCAGCGGTTTGACCTAAAAGGTAAGAGTTTTCACGCAATGCTTCGAGGCAACGTTCATTTGCGACTGCGACCCCTAACATGCCATCGGAGTGGCCATTAATATATTTAGTCGCAGACTGAATAGAAATATCGACACCTAATAATAACGGTTTAAGTAATACACCCGCAGCCCAAGTATTATCAATCATAATAATGATTTCAGGCGATTTATCACGAATAGCCTTAACAATAGCGGGAATGTCATGCACTTCCATGGTGATAGAACCTGGCGATTCCAAAAAGACAATGCGAGTATTAGGGCGAATAAGACTGGTGATGTTAGCACCAATTAAAGGATCAAAGTAGGTTGTTTCAATATTGAGTTTTGTGAGCATTTTGTCACAAAAATTTTGTGTAGGATCGTATGCAGAACCCGTCACTAAGATGTGATCGCCCGTTGAGACAAATGATAAAATGGCATTAGTAATTGCTGCTGCGCCAGAAGGATAAAGCGCACTCCCCGCACCACACTCCAGCTCAGCCATTGCTTCTTGGAAAGCAAAATGTGTTTGGGTACCACGGCGACCATAAAAAAGTACCCCATCAGCACGATGGCGAGTCGCATGTCGTTTTTCTTCTAGAGAGCTAAAAATAACAGAAGAGGTTCTTTGGATAATAGGATTAACCCCTTTTTGAGTATATTTAGGGTTTCTACCCAGATTAACTAATTGCGTTTCAGGTCTAATTTTTGCCATGTAATATACCTTCCTTTATCCTAAATTGTTTTAGAGGTGGCTATTTAATATATTGAAGTTAAATGATTTGCTTAGATGAGTGCAAGGGTTATGTCGCAACTTGATTATTCTTCATATTTATACTCTTCATACTTCAACCTGTAGGGTTGTTGGCAGCGCTCAGCTACTCGGGTCACATACTTGTGTATGCTCCTCGAGGTGTGCCTACCTACAGATTGAATTACTTAGAATAAATATATAATCAGGTGGTATGTAAGATAAAATGTTTAAAGAATGATTAGTTTTGTCTATTTTGAATGTGTTAGGTAATAACTCAAATAACCTCATCATCGGCGAGGGCTTATTGGTTGGAAAACAAAAAATAGTAAAAAAATCGCGAATACTAATGATAATTACTATCAATTCGCGCTATGTTTGATATCATCTGCTCGTCTTTTTAAAAGAGATATATATCGCGAATCAAATTTCGCTTTTAAAGGTTAGTCGATGAATGGCACAATCATCGATATGAATTTTTTTATACAACACTAAAGAAGAGAGTAAAGGCCAACTGATGCGTAAACTAACAGCTTCTATTCTATTGGCGATTGGCTTGATGGGAACGGCAGTCGCTGAAACTGCCCCAGCAACAGCACCTGCTGCAGCTCAGAATACACCGTCAACATCGCCTTCTAATAATTCGGCTACACCCACTTCCACACCAACAACTTCACCAAATGCTGAGATTGCACCTGCACCTTCAATAGCTCCTAATTCAGGTGCGGTAGAGAGCAATACTGTTGTTAGTGAAAGTATTGAAATTGCGACAGAAAATCAACTTGGTGGGTTTGATAAAGACTTATCAGTTTGGGGTATGTACCAAAACGCAGATAACGTTGTTAAAACAGTGATGATTGGTTTAGTTATCGCATCTGTGATTACTTGGGCTCTGTTCTTCTCTAAAGGTATTGAAATTTTAATTGCTCGTCGCCGTTTGAAAGACGAGACCAAAGCTATCGCACAAGTTAAATCACTCGATGAAGCAGTGAGTATTGCCGATGGTTTTAAAGCGAATAGTATTACTCGTATGCTATTAAACGAAGCCGTATCTGAAAGAATACTTTCAGTAAATAGTACTGATTTATCAGGTACTAAAGAGCGTACAGCATTTAGACTTGAAAGAGCTGTAGCGGCGATTAGCCGTTATATGGGGCGCGGTAATGGTTATTTAGCAACAATAGGTGCAATCTCTCCATTTGTGGGGTTATTTGGTACTGTCTGGGGGATCATGAATAGCTTTATTGGGATTGCTCATTCACAGACAACTAACCTTGCTGTTGTTGCTCCGGGTATTGCCGAGGCTTTATTGGCAACTGCAATTGGACTTATCGCTGCTATTCCTGCGGTTGTTATTTACAATATTTTTGCCCGAATGATTAATAACTACCGTGGTCAAGTTGGTGATACCGCTGCACAAGCCGCATTATTACTTGGTCGCGATCTCGATCTGGCCAATAGCAAAGCAAGGTAACGATTATGGCAATGCGTTTAGGTGACGAGCAAGATGACAGTGGTGAAATGCATGAAATCAACGTAACACCTTTTATTGATGTTATGTTAGTTTTGCTGATTATCTTTATGGTTGCAGCGCCTTTGGCGACGGTCGATATTAAAGTTGATTTGCCAGCCTCGACGGCGAAACCACAACCGCGTCCAGAGAAACCTGTATTTCTGACAGTTAAAGCTGATAATCAGTTATTTATTGGTGATCAAGCGGTATCAAAAGAGCAGCTTTCTGCAATGCTAGACCAAGCAACAAATACCAATAAAGAAACAACAATCTTTTTCCAAGCGGATAAGAGCGTTGATTATGAAACAATGATGGATGTGATGAATGCATTGCGTCAATCAGGCTACCTTAAGATTGGTTTGGTTGGTATGGAAGCGGTTTCTTCTAAATAAGTCATAGCACCGTAGTTATAGTATGACAAATAGAATTATATTTTTTATTGCGCGTCTTGTTTCTAAATTTTAGTGTATTTTTCACTTAAAATGATAGATATAAGGCGCGTTTTATTTTTAGTTAATAACGAGTTAGTTTATTCCTATTTTTTCCAATCCTGAGTTCAAATCCCATTAGGTTAGAAGAACGAAAGAGACCATTCACTAGTAAGTCTGCTATTTTTTTTATTGCTTTGTTAAATCTGCAATGCTTCCTTGTATTTTAATAACCTATAGTGGGCACTAAAAGATAATTCAATATAAAAGTTATTGAATTCCGTACTCTTTATTTGGGTATTTAAAGTGGTGGTATCAAGAAAATAATTTGTATTATTAAACTTAATAATGAAAAATGAAATTTCGATTCTATTGCTAATATTAAATTGAAATCCAAGTCATTATATTTTAATGCATTTATTGTTAAATTATTAAAAATTTCTAATCCCTATCTGTTATTTCTTTGTTTTAAAATTAGCGTTATGAGAGATTTAAATTCTATCGATGCCTATATTATTGGTTTGATTGTATGGAAAGTGATAATGAAAAATAAACCATTTAATAAGTAAGGGTATGTGTTAGCACGACAACTTATAAGTATTAATACTCGGTCAAATAAAATAAATCATCTGTATAGATAGCCTAAAAATGTTTGATTTTTATAAGGATAAAATAAATTTAATATTATTCTTTATGAAAAAGCAGAAAGAAGATACGGTATTAACTAAGTAAAAATCCATTTAAAGGGTAAGTTTAATTTATGCTTATTAATATAATTTTGAAAATCAAAGAAGCAGGTGACATTATTTTTAAGCTCTACTTAACATAAATTATTTTAATTGAAAAATTAATTTATTACTCAATATAATTTTTTAGTTAAAATTATATTAATGACTATAATTATTTTAAATAAATGATTTACTCGATTGCTTAGTTTATACTTCATTGATTTTTATCATTTTTAATTTTATTTCTAGTGGTTTTGGGTGATTTTAAAAAACACTTGCGCAACATAATTGTTGCGTTATAATGCAATCAATAACATTTAGAAACACTTTTTAATACTTGCTAATATTGAAATGTTTATTTTTGAAATTTACTTATGCTAGGGAATGAATAAAGTCTTAATGTAATTTAAATGGGACTTTATATTAAAATAGATAATTTTGCTCAATTTATGTATCGAGCTGTATTTCAAATAAAGCATAGTACTTATTAAGTTAAATGTTATTACTGGGGTCAATGGGCTGACTTCAGACTACGCATAGCAAGCAATGCCGTAAAACGGCAGTTTCATATTATACTCCTCTATAAATAAAATAAGACTACATTTCCAGCGTTATCTAAAAGATAACGCTTTTTTTTGCAAAAAAATCGTGATTAACGATATTTTCTATTACCATTATATTTTTGTAATTTATTCTCTTTTTATAATCGAGATCAATATCATTGAAGGCGATTTTCTCATTAGTTATGTTAGTTTGAACTCAAAATACTAACAGTATGTGAGTAAAAATGAATGAAGTGATTGGCAATCTTTGATGTACATCCAATTGAGCAATATTTTTAAACACTTTGTGATATTTATTCTTCACGAAATTACTAATCGGAGTATGATGTGCACCTCTTCGCTGTGGGGGTGTTATGTAACACATTTATACAACAGCGAAATTCTTTGCCAGGTTCTGGTATGAATGAATTGGAAGTTACAATGACTTGGTTTGAGTTCAAATCTCGCTATCTCATCGCTTTTTGGAAACCCCTTCCTGCTGTTATTGCCGCAGGTATTTTGTCTACTTATTATTTTGGACTTACTGGCACTTTCTGGGCTGTTACGGGTGAATTCACACGTTGGGGTGGACACGTTCTTCAACTATTCGGTGCTGAGCCACAAAACTGGGGCTATTTTAAAGTTATTGGTTTTGAAGGAAGCCCGCTAGATCGAATTGATGGTGTGATGATCATCGGTATGTTTGCAGGATGTATTGCGGCAGCACTATGGGCGAATAACGTTAAATTGCGTATGCCTCAACATCGAATTAGGATTTTTCAGGCGATTATTGGTGGAATTATTGCAGGCTTTGGTGCACGCCTAGCAATGGGGTGTAATTTAGCGGCATTTTTTACTGGGATCCCTCAGTTTTCTTTGCATGCGTGGTATTTTGCAGTGGCTACTGCGGCAGGTTCTTATTTTGGTGCAAAATTTACATTAATGCCCATGTTTAGAATTCCCGTTAAGCTGCAAAAAGTTAGCGCAGCGTCACCTTTGACGCAAAGACAGGATGTTGCTAAAAGACGTTTCAGATTAGGCATGATTGTTTTCACTTTATCAATGGCGTGGGGTCTTTATACTTTATTCGACGCGCCTGTAATGGGCTTTGCGATATTATGTGGAATTGGTTTCGGTCTATTGATTGAACGCGCTCAAATTTGTTTTACTTCCGCTTTTCGTGATTTATGGATCACCGGACGTACGCATATGGCAAAAGCCATTATTATCGGCATGGCGGTTAGTGCCATTGGTATTTTTAGCTACGTACAATTAGGTGCGACGCCAAAAATACTTTGGGCAGGTCCGAATGCGGTTATTGGTGGATTGCTGTTTGGGTTTGGTATCGTGCTGGCTGGGGGTTGTGAAACTGGCTGGATGTATCGTGCCGTTGAAGGTCAAGTTCATTACTGGTGGGTCGGTTTTGGTAATATCATTGGCGCAACAATCCTGGCTTATTATTGGGATGATTTGGCGCCTTGGTTGGCAACAGACTTTGATAAGGTTAATTTACTTGAAACATTTGGTCCCGAAGGCGGTTTAATCGTGACTTACTTATTATTAGCCATCGCTTTCGCCTTGATGTTGCTGTGGGAAAAACACTTTTTCCGTAAGCGTGCTCAAAAATCGGTTAACACATCAGTGGAGGCATTATGAATAAGAAAGATATAGTTCCAGATTATCGCTTGGATATGGTTGGTGAACCTTGTCCTTATCCTGCCGTGGCAACACTTGAAGCGATGCCATCGCTTAAGTCTGGGGAAATATTGGAGGTGGTGAGTGATTGCCCACAATCAATTAATAATATTCCGCTAGATGCTAAAAACTATGGTTATACCGTGCTGGATATTCAACAAGATGGGCCAACAATTCGCTATTTAATTCAAAAATAGTGATTGTGAGTCAAAATGGCGAGCATTAATACTCGCCATTTTAATTTTGTATTTATTAAACTTTTGGTTTATTTACCGCTTTTCCAACTAACAATATCGAGTACCAGTTCACATTCATCATCAACATAGTTGCCTGTTGGTATGAATCCTAATTTTTTATAAAATTCAAATGGGCTTTCTTCGCCTTCTCCGCAGCTATTATACAGACGTGGATACCCTTTATTTTTCAAATAACTGATCACTTGAATTAACGCTTCACGGCCAAAACCGAGTTTTTGATAAGGCTCTGCAATCATAAAGCGCCAGAGCATGATGCCGTTATATTCGAGCTCATCGTCATCTAAACCTGAATGCAGCATAATGAATCCAACGGGCGTATCATCGGCGTATATACCGCGGTACCAAGCACAATTTGAAAATTGGGCTTCAACCATTGAATAGGCATTATCAGCTACCATGTTGCGTTGTGCTTCACTTAGTGTATGACTTAACAGGCAAATTTCAGAAAAATTGTCTGCAGTTACTTTTTGCAGGGTGACAAGGGAATTTTCATCCACCTCAGGCTCAATGAGTTCTTTCATAACATTTCCTTCGATTGAATATTGACCACAACTCCAATGATGGAGAAATTTATTTATTATTTTTTTGAATAAAAACATTGCGATGAAGTTGCTATATGTAGACAACATAATTCGAAACGATATAGGCAACAGCTCTATATTTAGTATCATGATGAATATAGCGATAATTCAATCAACCAGAGATTGCACTGCCAGTCAATGACTTCCTTATGGCTATGCAGGTTGTGTCTAAAAAGTAATGGCAACTTACGTTTAAGGTAAGTTGCCATTGTGAGATGAGTTCGATGGGCGAAAATGGAGCGATAGATAATTGGTACCACAAAAGTCTGGTACGATAAAACTAGTGCTCGGCTTCGCCACCAAGGGCATCGATTAAGCGAGCAATCAATGCACTCAATTCACCAGTCATTAAGATATAATCAGCATCAAATTTTTGCGCATAATCTTCTTTGCCAATATCGTCATTTTGTTCTTTTAAGGTATCGCTGAATTTTAATCTTTTTAGAGAACCATCTTCAGATAACATAAATTGAATTCTTTCTTCCCAATCTATGGCTAATTTAGTGACGAGTTTACCCGCTTCAATATGGGTCGCAATTTCATCTGAAATGAGATCTTGTTTCTTACAGCGGATAATACCGCCTTCTTCTAAGATAGCCTTTAACTCTGCCTCATCCATAACGGCAAAACCCTGAGGTAAAGATCCAGAACGGATCCACTCAGTGAGTGTGAGTTCAATAGGATCTTTAAAAGTTAGAGGAACAACGGGTAATGAACCTAAGCTTTTACGTAATAAAGCTAAGTTATCTTCAGCTCGTTTGGCACTTGCGGCATCGACAATAATTAATTGATTGACGGTATCAATCCAAATGTAAGTTTTACTAAATTTACTAAAAGCACGAGGTAGTAAGGTATGGACGACTTCATCTTTTAAGGCGTCTTTTTCTGTTTTTTTCAGTTTACGGCCTTGGTCTGCTTCAATCTTTTCAATTTTATCTTGTAATTCTTGCTTAATGACAGGAGATGGCAGCATTTTCATTTCTTTTTTTGCACAAATAAGAATTTGATTGCCTGCTGCATGAGTCAGTGCATCTGCACCGCGCATAGGGGATACCCAACCTGTTTTCATCATATCTTGACTGCCACATGGCTGATAGGCTAGCGGGGCAAGCTGTCTTTCCAAATCATCCGCAGAGAGCGCCAAATCACGATTTAGGCGATAGACCAATATATTCTTGAACCACATGAAAAACCTACCTTTGTTGAAAAATTGCCAGTTATAGCCGGGAGCTATGATAGCGAATTGTCAGTTATTAAGCGAAAAAAAATGTCATTTAGCAATTATCTTTCTTTTTAGTTAATTTTATCAATCGTCTCTCAATTTTACTTTCTGCATATTGATATCAATAATGTATATAGGCAATGATATGTAAAATTGATAATAAGAGAGAGTCACAATGAGAATCGGTATTGATTTAGGCGGCACAAAAATAGAGGTGATTGCATTAGATGATGCGGGTGACTCCTTGTTTAGAAAGCGTATACCGACCCCGCGGGGGGATTATTTAGCCACATTGAATGCAATTGTAGGCTTAGTTAATGAGGCTGAAGCAGCAACCGGTATGACAGGTACTGTAGGTGTTGGAATTCCAGGGACTCTTTCTCCTGTGACGGGGAAAGTGAAAAATGCCAATTCAACATGGTTAAATGGGCAATACTTTGATGCAGATTTGTCTAAGTTGCTTGAACGTCCAGTAAAGGTGGCAAACGATGCTAATTGCCTTGCTGTTTCTGAAGCGGTCGATGGTGCAGGCGCAGGCGCTAAAGTTGTTTTTGCCGTCATTATTGGAACCGGTTGCGGCGCAGGAATTGCTATCAATGGGCAAGTTCATTCAGGTGGAAATGGAGTTGCCGGTGAATGGGGACACAATCCTCTACCTTGGCAGGATGATAAAGACAGATTATTTCTCGATGATGAGATTTGCTACTGCGGCCTAACTGGTTGTACAGAGTTATTTGTTTCAGGTACAGGCTTTATCGCTGATTATAAAAAGCTTTCAGGGGAACAAAAAACAGGTTTGGAAATTGTTAAGTTAGCGCAAGAAGGCAATAAACAAGCCGCCATAGCGATGGACCACTACCAAACACGTTTAGCAAAAGCACTGGCTCAAGCAATTAATATGCTGGACCCCGACGTCATCGTGTTAGGTGGGGGAATGAGCAATGTCGATAGTTTGTATGATGCACTGCCAGAAAAGATCCGCAATTGGGTGTTTGGTCGAGAGTGTGATACGCCAATTCGAAAAGCGGTGCATGGAGATTCGAGCGGGGTGCGCGGCGCCGCATGGTTATACTCGTCATAATTACAAACTGTAGGGGTGTTGGCTGCGCTCAGCTACTCGGGTCACATACTTGTGTATGCTCCCCGAGATATCCTCGCTTGCCGCCTACCTACAATTTGAATTATTTAGAGTATAAAATTTCAGGTAAAGAACTTTAGATAAAAATTTAAGTGAAGAACTTTAGGCGAAAACTACAAACTGTAGGGGTGTTGGCTGCGCTCAGCTACAATTTGAATTATTTAGAGTATAAAATTTCAGGTAAAAAACTTTAGACAAAAACTCAAGCGAAGAGTCTGAGGTGATGAGTTTTTAGCAAATATTCAAATGAAGGACTTTAGGTTAAATTAAATAAAAATTTCTGATATAGCTTATTTGCCACAAGTTTAATTTTTCTGACTCTATTTTTAATGATACTTATTGCCGTATTGCTGCAATAAGTGATGTAAATCACACCCCTTTATTTCAGCACTAAAATTGAGTCGGTTATTGTTCATATAACTTCAATAATTTTGGCTTTATAACTCAACATTAATTCATTTTTGTGACCGATATTAAAGTCGGGGTCTATAAAAAGACTAAAACCGTGATTTAGTCACATTTAATGGTTACTGTTTGCAGTGTAATATCATTAAAAATTGAAGTAATGCACATTGTAGACAATTGTAGTCCTAATTTCGTTGTTTATTTAACCAATGGGCTAGAACTGAATATAACGATTCGAGAGGCAACTTTGTCTCGTTAAGGGCAGCTAAGGGGATTCATAGTGAATAAAGTATTGAAATTATCATCGCTTGCTTTGCTAGTCGCATTTAATGCGAATGCAGCAACTGTTGATTTACGTGTTATGGAAACATCAGATGTTCACAGTAATCTGATTGATTTTGATTATTATAAAGATAAGCCAACAGAGCAGTTTGGCTTGGTACGTACAGCGACTTTGATTAAAGCCGCTAAAAAAGAAGCGACTAATGCCGTTCTAGTCGACAATGGTGACTTGATCCAAGGTAGCCCGCTTGCTGATTACATGGCAGGCAAAGGCTTGAAAAAAGGGGAGTCACACCCTGCACATAGTTTGATGAACACCATGGGTTATACCGTGGGTAACTTTGGTAATCATGAATTTAACTTTGGTTTAGAATACCTGCAAAAAGCTATTGCAGGTGCACAATTCCCATATATTAATGCCAATATTATAGATGCGAAAACAGGTAAAAACTATTTCAATCCTTATATCATTGTTGATACCCCAGTTAAGGATCGTGATGGTAAAACGCATAATCTAAAAATTGGTTATATCGGCTTTGTGCCACCACAAATTCTAATTTGGGATAAGCCAAATCTAGAAGGAAAAGTGGTTGTTAATGATATTACTGAAACAGCTAAAAAATTCGTTCCTCAAATGAAAAAAGAGGGAGCAGATATTATTGTTGCTATCCCTCACTCAGGCTTCTCACAAGAGCCATACAAAGCAATGGCCGAAAACTCGGTTTATTATCTCAGTGAAGTACCGGGTATTAATGCCATCATGTTTGGCCACTCACATGGGGTTTTCCCAAGTAAAGAGTTTGCAGACATCAAAGGCGTTGATCTCACTAAAGGAACCGTTAATGGCGTTCCAGCAGTAATGCCGGGTCAGTGGGGCGATCACTTAGGTGTGGTTGATCTTGTAGTCAACAATGACAAAGGTAACTGGGAAGTTGTTGATGCAGCGGCACATGCGCGCCCTGTCTATGATAAAGCCAATAAAAAGGCACTCGTAGAGCGTGATGAAAGCCTGGTTAAAATTATCAATGAACAACACGAAGGTACTCGTGACTTCGTCGGTAAGTTAATTGGTAAAGCATCTGAAAATATGTACAGTTATTTGGCCTTGGTTCAAAGCGATCCAACTGTTCAAATTGTTAATGATGCACAGATTGATTACACCAAAACCTTTATTCAAGGCGATCCAGATCTTGCAGATTTGCCGGTATTAGCTGCGGCAGCACCGTTTAAAGCGGGCGGTCGTAAAAATGCACCATCTGAATTTATCGAAGTTGAAAAGGGTGATCTAACCTTCCGTAATGCTGCGGATCTTTACCTCTATCCAAATACTTTAGTTGTTGTAAAAGCAACAGGTGCAGATGTGGTTGAGTGGTTAGAATGCTCGGCAGGTATGTTTAATCAAATTGACCCACAATCAACAGCACCACAAAGTTTGATTAACTGGGGCGGTTTCAGAACATATAATTTTGATACAATTAGTGGTGTTAATTATCAAATTGATTTAACGCAACCTGCTAAATACGATGTTGATTGCCAAACTGTAAATAAAGATGCGAATAGAATCAAAAATGTCACTTACCAAGGCAAGCCAATTGATCCGAAAGCAACATTCCTAGTCGCTACCAACAACTATCGTGGATACGGCGGTAAATTTGCAGGAACAGGCGATAACAACATTGCGTTTGCTTCTCCAGATGAAAACCGTTCAATCTTAGCGGCTTATATTGCGAAAGTTTCTAAAGAGAAAGGTGAAATAACGTCTAAGGCTGATAATAATTGGTCATTCACACCAATTAAAACGGATAAGAAGTTAGATGTTCGTTTTGAAACTTCACCAAGCGATAAAGCAGCTGAATTCATTAAAGAACATGCTCAATATCCTATGAAGCAAGTGGGTACTGATGAAATCGGTTTTGCAATTTATCAAGTAGACTTAACTGAGAAGTAATTATCTTAGTTGAGATATAATGGCCTACCAAGGATTGGTAGGCTTTTTCATATGCAGTATATTGAAAAAGCGGTTAAGGTTATTTACCTTAATTACGGTTGTTAATTTGCGAATAAGTTAAATTTAGATTATTAATAAAATTCAGGATACTTAGAACTGATAATAAATTAAGTATCCTGAATTATGATTATTTCGAATTTCATTAATTTATTCATAAATTACATTCAACATAGGTAATTTTCTTGTTCTATCATATTCAACTTTTACATAGTCAGACTCTATTTTTTTCCCATCTTTCAATGAGCCAGTCGTCGATATGTTTTTACCATTTCTAAAGCACTGAACATTTATTTGACTTTTATTGGTTAAATTTATTTCACATTGAGGCTCATATACATAGCCTGAAAACGAGATTGTTCCTCCTGTAGAATTAGAAGTTGCATAACTAAAGGAACTGCTTGAAATGAGTATTGCTACAATGGTTGTAAATAAAGATAAACGTTTCATAGTCCACCTCGATAATAGCACTAACTAACATTTAACTGTGCAATTTTGCTCTTATATTTAGTGTAGTTCAAATATTGATAATACATAATAAAAAATGGAAATTATTTTAAAAATATCTTTGGTGTGATTTAATGTATTGATTTTAAATCAAAAAAACATAAGCTAAATGTTGTTCGATTGATTGAAAATCAATTAAATATATAGATATGTTAATAGGGGGGTTGTAATGAGGAATGTTTGTTTCGTTAATGTTTTTAAGTATATTATTTATTTATAAATAAGAAAATATTACAACTAATTTAAGATAGGTTTATTTATTATTGTTGTTTTATTTGTTAAGTATTATTTTACCCTGATATTGGCATATATTATCAACTTAAATTGATTAAAACTGAGTTCTCTCAATAATAAGATAAGTGAGAGAACTCAGATGAAAATTAATTTAAAGCTAGTGCTTATTTGAAAATTTTGAAACGAACTTCGTCATCCATAAAGCCTTTATCGCCAGCGGGCTCATTAATTGAACCAAATACCATCTGAGCGCGTAATATCCAGTTAGCTGGAATATTCCATTCCTTTTGAACTTGGCTATCAATAATCGGATTATAGTGCTGTAGAGATGCACCGACATTTTCTTGTGCTAATGCAGTCCATACGGCAAATTGAGCAATACCACTTGCTTGTTCAGACCAAACAGGAAAATTGTCCGCATATAATGGGAATTGCTCTTGTAACCCAGTAACTACATCTTTATCTTCAAAAAATAAAATAGAGCCAGCGCCAGCAGCGAAGCTATCAATTTTTTGTGCTGTACCTGCAAAAGCTTGCTCAGGAACGATAGCGCGCAAAGTTTCTTTCACCATATTCCACAGTTTCTTATGTTCAGCACCAAATAAAACAACGACGCGAGAAGTCTGTGAGTTAAATGAAGATGGAGAATGTTTAACCGCTTCTTTAATTAATTTTGTGACATGCTCTTCAGATACGGGTAATGCATCGCCAAGGTTATAAATTGTACGACGGTTTTTAATCATTTCGATAAATGCGTTAGACATGTTGTCTCCTAGCTTTAGTTAGCACACGGCAGTTATTGAATAAATCTCAGAAGCCGCAGATTGTTTCGATGGTTATTACTATAGCGAGATAGCTTAAAAATCATAGGAAAAAAATTTAACGATAAGGTTCAAATTTTTGCGTGTAGATCTTAAAGAGATTAACTTCATTTAAATCAGAGTGATATATGAAATAGTATCTTACAAAATAATATTTCTATCATCAAGTGGGCAAAAAATGGGATAGAGAGTATAAAAATATTGAGGAAAAAGGATAGAAAAAGACATATTGATGAGATTTTTTGTTTCCATTAATGTTCATCACACTGAAAGTTACATGATTATTGACTAATCGATTTTAACCGAGTCACATCGTTTATCTATGCTTCTCGGTTAATGATATGTATTAAGGTTAATTCAATTCGCTGAGATCCTTTTTAATTTGTATTTTTGTACCGCCAAAATTATCATCAATATATTTCTTTACGGCTTCGCTATGATAGAGATCGTTTAATTTAGCAAATTTAGGATCGTTTTTATTATCAGATTTAGTAACTAATATATTAATATTATTTTTAATGGTGTCATCGTTTTGCTCTCTAAATAAAGAGTCTTTTAAAACGTTAAGTCCACCTTCTTGTGCAGCTGTATTTCCGATTACTGCAATGTCTACATCCGGTAGCGCTCTAGGACCATGTGCATATTTTATTTGTCGAAAGACTAATTCTTTAGGATTATTTGTAATGTCACTAATAGATCCCGTGGCTTGATTGAATTCAGGTTTCAAGCTGATTAACTTTGAGTTCTCTAATAGTTTAAGTGCTCTTGCATGATTGGCTGCATCGTTTGGGATCGCAACAATCGCTTTGTTGGGTAAATCAGCTAAATTTTTATATTTTACAGAATAGATCCCCATCGGTTCAAAATAAGTCGTGAAGATTGGTGCGAGCTTATTATCATGATTTTTATTGAAATCTTTTAGAAATCCCCACGATTGAAAGGCATTGACATCCACATCACCATCGATGGTGGCGACATTCAAGGTGATCCCATCGTCAATGATTTTAACATCAATATCTAAATTTGCATCTTTAGCGCTTTGAGATTCCGCGATAAAATTCCAGATATCAGCATCACTGCCATGGCTGCCAACGATGATTTTTTGTTTGGGATCTTTTTGTTGAGGTGCTTTTTCAGCAGTGCTGTCCTCAGGTGAGCAAGCCGTTAAAGCAGAAACCGACAATGCCAATATTAATGCAGTTATTTTTTTCATTTTAAATTCTCATTAGTTATTTGTTAGTAATATCTAATCAGACAAGATCTTACTTTTATAAATAATATTTAATTATTTATTTGTGTTTTTTGTTATATGGATTAGAAAGTATCTATTCATTGAAATGGTTATATCGATATAGTTTTATATTATTATTAGTATTTTTAAAGTTGGTATTTAATCGACTGTTAAATAGATGAATAGCTATTTTTATTATTCACTAAAGTCATATTCTATAAATACAGAGAGTGAAAAGGATTAAATATGTCAGCGACTCAATTACCTATTATTGATTTGAATGAACTTGATAACCCAGAGACGCAAGCAGATTTTTATAAGAAATTACGCTTCATTGCGCGGGAAATTGGCTTTTTTTACCTTGTTGGACATAATTTTACGCCTGAAACTCGGGAGCAATTGTTGGCAATAACAAAACAGTTTTTTGCTTTGCCAAAGGATGCCAAAGAACAAATCTCAATGAGTCATTCAAGACACTTTCGCGGATATACAGCCTCAACACAAGAGAGCACGCGAAATCAACCTGACTTTCGTGAACAAATTGATATTGGTGAGGAATTGCCAGCTTTACAATTAACCGACCAAGATCCAATTTGGCTGAATTTACAAGGACCAAATCAGTGGCCACAAGCATTGCCTGAGTTGAAAACACAAGCGCTTGCATGGCAAAAAGAGATGCGAGATATCGCGATTAAATTAATTAAAGCCTTTTTAGTTGCACTTGAGTTGCCTGAAAACAGTTTCGATAGTGTTACCGCCGAACCGGCACAGCATTTATTAAAATTAATTCATTATCCTGCTCGTACTGATAATCATGAGGGAGAGCAAGGCGTTGGTGCCCATAAAGATGCGGGGATTTTGACACTGCTTTGGCAAGATAATAGCGGTGGATTACAAGTTGAGACAGATAATGGTTGGATAGATGTTGCACCATTAGAAGATGCATTTGTAGTAAATATTGGTGAGGTATTTGAATTAGCAACCAATGGTTATTTACGTGCAAATGTTCATCAGGTTGTTAGGGGGAAAAATAGCGATTCACGTTATTCTATCGCTTATTTTATTACCCCAAGTGTTTTTGCCGATGAAGTTCCCTTATTGCCGCTACCTTCCTATTTAGCTCAACAAGCGTTGGGGCCTGATAGCGATCCTTTAAATCCATTATTTACCAATTTAGGCAAAAATGTCATTAAAGGCCGTTTGCGTTCCCATTTATCTGTTACTCGCCAATTTTATCCTCACGAGTACGAGCAAATTATTAACAATAGTAATATTGTATAACTGATAATGTGATGATTTATGAATAAAAAGTTGGAGCTTGTGAATGTCAGATAAAAGCGATAAAAAAGATTTAAATGGGAGAGAACTATCCCCTGAAACATTAATGATGAGCTATGGGTATGACCCACAATTATCGGAAGGATCGATAAAACCTCCTGTGTTTCTGACATCAACTTTTGTCTTTAAAACGGCTCAAGAAGGTAAAGATTTTTTTAACTTGGTTAGCGGGCGCGTACAAGCGCCTGATAACCAAAAACAAGGTTTGGTTTATTCGCGTTTCAATCATCCCAATAGTGAAATTGTTGAAGATAGATTGGCTCTTTATGAAGGGGCGCAAAGTGCTGCTTTATTTTCATCAGGTATGTCGGCTATTACGACTTGCTTGATGGCAGTCTTAAAACCTGGCGATGTATTGCTACACTCTCAACCTCTATATGGTGGTACTGAAACCTTATTTTTGAATACGTTAACACGGTTTGGTATTACTTCAGTTCCTTTTCAAAATGGTTGTGATTTAGCGGCTATTCTTGATGTAGTAAAAGGGATTGGGGCAGGTAAAAAAATTGCGGCGATTTATATTGAGACACCATCAAATCCGCTAAATACGGTGGTGGATATTCAACTGCTCAGTCAAGCTGCCAAGCAAATTGCACATCAACAAAATGGCGAAATTCCATTATTGATTTGTGATAATACGTTACTGGGGCCTATATTCCAGAAACCTATTGCGCTCGGTGCTGACTTAAGTGTGTACTCACTAACAAAATATGTCGGTGGGCACTCTGATCTGGTTGCGGGTGCCGTTGTCGGAAGTCGCGATTTAGTCAAAAAAGTCAAAGCGCAGCGTAATGCGATTGGGACACAGCTCGACCCACACTCAAGTTGGATGTTGGGGAGATCTTTAGAAACACTGCAACTTAGGATGGAAAGAGCCAATGATAATGCAAAAATTTTGGCCCATTTTCTCAACCAGCATCCTAAAGTCGGTAAAGTTCATTTTCCTGAATTTTTGCCGAAAGACAGTGCAGAGTATCGAGCTTATCAACAACAATGCTCAGGCGCAGGCTCTACATTCTCAATCAATGTTGGCGAAAATGAAGCCGATGCCTTTCGTTTTTTAGATAATTTGGCGTTATTTAAACTTGCGGTGAGCTTAGGGGGTACAGAGTCATTAGCGAGCCACCCTGCATCGACTACGCATTCAGGGGTAGCGCAAACTGTTCGTCAAAATATCGGCATCAGCGATAATTTAGTGCGTTTATCTATTGGCATTGAAAATGTCGATGATTTGAAATATGCGTTACAGCTAGCGCTAGACGCAGTTTAACTTACTCCATGATGGCAGAGAATTTAAACTCTCTGCCATTTATTTGGCTAAATCATAGTGGGTTAATTGATTCGATACTGCGCTGGCAACTCGCTAAATCCGAGACCATTCACTTTTTTCACCGGAATTTGCACTGGAATTCGTTCTTTCATGGCTTCAACGTGGCTGATAACCCCAATCGTTTTACCGGATGCATTTAAACTTTCTAATGCATCGAGAGCGATATCTAATGTTTCGGCATCGAGTGTGCCAAAGCCTTCATCCAAAAATAGTGACTCTAATTGGGTTCTGTTACTCACCATATCGGATAGTGCTAGGGCTAATGCGAGACTGACTAAGAAGCTTTCACCACCCGATAAGGTTTTGATGTCTCTGAGACTATCAGCTTGCCACCCATCGATAACTTGTAGTTCAAGGTTAGTTTGATGACTACGTTGTAGTAGATAGCGGCCGTGTAATTTATCGAGCTGCTGGTTGGCTAAGGTAATGAGACAATCAAGTGTTAAGCCTTGTGCATAACGGCGGAATTTATCCCCTTCGGCGGAGCCAATGAGCGTGCTGAGATAACTCCAATCATCATAACTGAGCTGTCCATCTTCAATTTGTTGTAGTAAATCTCGTTGCTGGTGGCGCTGCTGTTTATCCGTTTCTAACTGGCTGATAATTCTACCCTGTTCTTGATTAAGATTTTTTATTTCTTCATCAAATTGAGCAATTGCTTGTTTTAATTGCTCTTGTGAAATGCCTGTAAAATCTTCAAGACGTTGTTGTTCATGGGCGGTTAGCGCCAGTAAAGCTTCTTTATGACGGGTTTCGCTTTGCAGTAATGCTTGGCTAATATTTTGTTTTAGCTGTTCTAATTGTATTTTTTCTTCAGTGGCTAGTAATGCATTGAGGAAGATTTGCTGTGAATCAAATGGGCTTTGGGTTAATGCTTTATTAAATTGTGTTTGTGCATTTATCAATAATTGAGTGATTTTCTTAACCGATTCAATGATGGCTTGATGGCTGCCATTGAGGACGGAAATATTTCTTTCAATGTCATTGATATTTTTGGTTAAGAGTTCTAATTGATGGGCTAAACGAGTTTGTTTTTCTTGCATCCCTTCAATAAATTGGCTGACAGTGAGTCCATTTAATAAGTTTTGGCGTTGATTTTTTTTCTCAATCAGCTCATTACTGCATTGTAATTGCTGTTGTTTTCCATTTTCGAGCTGTTTCAATAATTGCGTTTTTTGTGCTATTTCAGCCGCCAATGTCGCATTACTGACATCTATTTGTTGCGTGAGTTTCTGTGCCGCTATTTTTTGTGATTCGTAGAATTGACTGCGTTGTTCAATGTTGCTGAACCATGCATCAAAATCATTATTTTCGGGCAATATTAACTGAAATTGAGTGAGGGCTGACTGTAATTGCTCTGTTTGTTCATTTTTGCGTTGTTGTAGCTGATTTTGTTCTTTTTGCATCTCATCAAACATCTGAGCGTGATATTTAAGACGTTCTTCGAGTAATGCGAGAGTGGCTTGCTGTTGTTTAACGAGCGCTTGTTGCTCATTTAATTGATTTTTAGCCTGCTGATAATCGCGTTCTAATAGCGTGAAATCCGTAATCACTTTTTGTTGTGTGGATAACTGTGTTTTTAAATCAGCAAGAAGTAAATTAACCGCTTGTTCGGTTTGCGCTAATTCTGTAGTAAGTGCTTGCTCACAGGTACTACGCCATTTTTGATTTAATTCATCAAGCTGTTCGGATAATTGTGTTTTGAGCTGTAAATTTTCACTTTGACGCAACTTTTGATTTTGTAAGTACGATTGTTGCTCTGATAATTTGATCTTATTGCTATCGAGTTGCTCAGTGAGTTGTTTTAAGCGCTGTTGTGTATCTGAGGATTTTATTAATTGATAAGCCTCAACCGCAGGGTGCTCGTGAGAGCCACAAAGTGGACACGGGGAGCCTTCAATGAGTTGCTGGCGCTCTTTTTCTAAGCTAACAATTTTTTGCTCTAATTGCAGTTGTTGTGTGAGATCTTGAATATGGGGCTGTAAATTGCTGATATTAGTTTGTACTGATGCTAATTCTTTTTCAGTTTGAGCAATTGATTCAATTAATAAAATCTGCTGTGTTGCTTGCTTTTGTGATTGAACTTGTTGAGCGAGACACTGTGATAATATAAAGGGTAATAATTGCGCATGTTGTAGCTTGGTTTGTAGTTGTACAATAGTGTGATTTACTTCATTAATATTCTGTTTTTCTTGGCAGTTTTTATAGTTATTTTCTAATTGATTAAACGCGTCAGTTTCTTTGTCTAAAGCCGTTTGCGTTTGCGTCAACTGAGCGGATTGCGTTTGTTTTTCTGCCTGTAATACTTGTAGTTCTTGTGAAATTTTGTGCTGCTTTTGGGTTAGTATCGAGAGCTGTTCAGTAAGTTCATTGAGGTAACGTGCTTGTTGCTTCCAACTGCCTAGTTGCCCGCTAATTTCTGCATCTTTTTGTTTTTCTTTTAGAAAAACATTTAGTTGTTTCAGTTGGTTATTTGCGTGTTGTAACTTCACCTCGGCTTCATTGATAGACTGTTGTTTTTGGTCATATTCAGACTGAAATTGGGTTACAAGCTTAGAAAGTTCACTGAGTTGTTGGTTAAGATGCGTTATTTGGTTATCCAACGGGCGAACTTCGTTATCAATTAATTTATTCTGCTGCTGCATATACGCCAAAAATTGCGTATTTTCATTATTAGCTTGATCTTGTTTTGCTTTCAGTGGTGCAAGTTGTTTCTGCATTTCCTCAAGACTTTGTTGAAGATATTGTTGCTTTTCATTGTGTTCAGCTAACGACTGTTGTTGGCGCTGAACATCTTGCCATAAAGGACGCAAAGCCTCTGCGGGAGCGCTGTCTGCTAATTTTTGTAGACTGGGTTTTGCAGCCTGAAAATCCTGTTCTGACTTGTCTAGCTCTGCTTGTAATTGTTGTAAGCGTAGAGTCAGTTGGTGCTGTTGTTGCCACCAATTTATGGCTTGTTGATGACGATTTTTTTTATGATTAACTTGAGCTTCTTGTTGTGCGAGTACTGTTTGTTGTTCTAATCGTTGTTGGTGCTCAGATTCAGTCAGCAAATTAATGCTTTGTGCTCTCGCCTTCAATAAGTCTAATTCGGTTTTGACCTGTTTGTGTTGGTTATAAATATAAATTGAGATTTGGCTATAGATTTCAGTCCCTGTTATCTCTTCTAAAAGGTCAGCGCGTTCTTTTTCTGTTGCGTTTAAAAAGGCGGCAAAATCCCCTTGGGAAAGTAGAATCGATTTAGTGAAACGACCAAAGTCGAGTCCCGTAATTTGAGTGATCCGCTCTCTAATTTCAGTGACTTTAACCGCAAGTATTTGCCCATCAGCTACCGTCGCTAGCTCGGCTTTAGGCTGTTGAAGGTTTCCTTCAGATTTACCGCCTGCACGACGTTGGCTCCAAAATGCGCGGTAAGCAACACCTTTTACTTCGAATTCAACTTCCGCTAAACATTCGCCCGTATGGCGCGTCATGAGCTCATTTTGGCTAGCAGATAGAGAGCCTAAACGAGGTGTTTGATGGTAAAGCGCGAGACAAATCGCATCCAGTAAGGTGGTTTTACCTGCACCGGTCGCACCAGTTATCGCAAACAATCCTTGGCTAGCAAAAGGTTCTTGCGTGAAATCAATTTTCCATTCGCCTTTTAGTGAATTAATATTTTTTAAGCGAAGACTCAGGATTTTCATGCTTGACCCTCTTGTTCTGAACGTAGTGCGTCATAGGATTGTTTGAACAGTTGTCGCAAGCGTTGTTCTTGTTCGGCATCGTCAAGTGATTCTTCTGCAAGACGGCGTAAAAAGACCTCTTCAGCAGTTAATTCATTGAGTGTTTCATTGGCTAATACACTTTGCTGTCCTTGCTTTTGTTTACGTGCTCGGCGCAGTAATACGACCTCAACTGGTAAGGTTTGGGTTAAGGCTTCTATACGTTGTTGGATATCTGAAAGATAGTCTTGTGACGCGACTTCGATATCTAACCATACCGGTTTATCACCTTGATAGTCTTGCCAAACTTCCAGTTGTTGCTGGATTTCTTTTAGAGACCCTTTGACACTTTGTAGTGGCTGCGAAATTGGAATTGGTAATTGAGTGATATCAGTAAGCGTGCTGCCATTAAACTCAACCAGACAGACACTTTTTTGTTGTTGTGCTTCATCAAAACTTAATGGAATTGGTGAACCGCAATAACGAATATGTTGTTGGCCACCAATGACTTGGGGTCGATGAATATGCCCTAGGGCAATGTAATCTGCGGGTGGAAATGCGCCAGAAGGAAACGCGTCAAGTGTGCCAATATAAATGTCGCGGACTGAATCTGTCAGCGCTGCGCCGACAACGGTGAGATGCCCTGTCGCGATAATCGGGATATCAAGGCCTAGTGTTTCTCGTTGTGCGACGGCAAGTTGGTAGCTGGCTTGGTAATAGTCATGAATTGCCGTTTGCAGTGATAATTGTTTTTCTTCACTACTTTGTCCCGCAATACTTATCTGAATGTCTCGAGGGCGCAGGAATGGGATGGCGCAGACGAGGCCGCTAGGCAATCCTTGGTTATCCATTAAAGTAATAATATTAGGTTCAGCGCCAGAGGTTATTACGCTGGTATTGAGGTAAGCCAGCAAAGAGCTGGATTCATTGAGAACGGAAACGGAATCGTGGTTTCCACTTAAAATAACCAACTGGCATCCAGTTTTTTGTAAATCGACGATAAATTTATTATAGAGTTCTCGTGCATAGCTCGGCGGTGAGCCAGTATCAAAAATATCCCCTGCGACAATCACTGCGCTAACCTGATGGAGCGTAACTTGTTCAATAAGCCAATTTAAAAAACATTGATGTTCAGCGGCACGACTTTTAGTGAAAAAATATTGGCCAAGGTGCCAGTCAGAAGTGTGGATCATGCGCATGAGCTATCATTCCTTGTGATTGTGCCATTTTATTAGTGAAGAGGACTCGATATTCTGTCGGTCAGTATACCTTATCGCGGTAATACGATGGAGTGTTATGCAATGGAAAATGATGCTGTGATGTGAATAAAGCCGTTAAAATTGTTATTACAGTAAGATAATTATTAGTCTGCAAATGGATGATAATTATATTGCGCTATGTGATTAATGTTTCACTTAGATGATCTTTTCCTGTAATTATTAGGTGGAATGTCAGTCATCACCGATAATAGTCATAATTCTGTCATAAAAGTGACGCATAATGCGTTCACATTAAAAATATCTTCTTATTTACAGGAACAATCATGGCAAGACGCATTCTAGTTGTTGAAGATGAGACGCCCATCCGTGAAATGGTTTGTTTTGTATTGGAACAGAATGGTTTTCAGCCGATTGAAGCTGATGATTATGACTCTGCAATTGCGCAGCTTGTTGACCCGTTACCTGATTTAGTTTTACTCGATTGGATGATCCCAGGTGGCTCTGGCATTCAGGTTATTAAACATATGAAGCGTGATAGCGCAACTCGCGATGTCCCTGTCATGATGTTGACTGCCAGAGGTGAGGAAGAGGATCGCGTGAAAGGTTTAGAAGTGGGCGCGGATGATTTTTTAATCAAACCCTTTTCGCCAAAAGAATTGATTGCTCGCGTAAAAGCGATTTTACGCCGAATTTCGCCAATGGCGACAGAAGATATTATTGAAATGAATGGCTTGATGCTTGACCCAACCTCTCATCGTGTTACTTGTCGTGAAATTCCTATCGATATGGGACCAACCGAATATAAATTATTACATTTTTTTATGACTCATCCGGAGCGTGTTTATAGCCGTGAACAGCTATTAAATAATGTTTGGGGAGCCAATGTTTATGTTGAAGATAGAACCGTAGATGTTCATATTCGTCGTTTAAGAAAAGCACTGGAAACAGAAGGGCATGATAAAATGGTACAAACAGTACGTGGTACTGGATACCGTTTCTCTGTTCGTTACTGAGAATTCATTAGGGAGAGACCCAAGTGCTTGAACGTTTATCCATAAAACAGCTAATTTGGGGGCTGTTTTTATTTATTTTACCCGCACTCATATTATCAGTATTTATAGGCCATCTAGCATGGCTTTTAGTCATTTCTTTGCTAGCTGCATTATTTTGGCACGGGTATAACCTGCTAAAATTATCCTATTGGTTATGGTTAGATAAAAGCATGCTTCCACCCGCAGGTAAAGGGGGTTGGGAGCCAATATTTTATGGCATTTATCAAATGCAGCAACGTAACCGTAAACGTCGTCGTGAGCTAGGGCAGCTAATTAAGCGTTTTCGCAGCGGGGCTGAATCATTACCCGATGCGGTAGTGATGATGACAACGGAAGGTAATATTTTTTGGTGTAATCGCCATGCGCAGCATTTATTAGGTTTTCGTTGGCCTGAAGATAATGGGCAGCATATTTTTAATCTGTTGCGTTATCCTGATTTTAGCCGCTATTTTACGGTTAAGAGTTATGATCAAGCGCTGACAATTGAGCTTAACAGTGGTGAAATTGTCGAGTTTCGTATTTTGCCTTACACTGAGGGGCAGCTTTTAATGGTTGCCCGGGATGTGACGGAAAAACGACGATTAGAAAAGGCTCGTAGAGACTTTTTTGCTAACGTGAGTCATGAATTACGTACACCATTAACGGTCATTCAAGGGTATCTTGAAGTGATGGATGATCAAGAAGGGACCTCTGCGGTTAACAAAAAAGCCTTGAATGTGATGCAAGAGCAAGCTTATCGAATGGATAATCTGATCAAGCAGTTATTGCAGTTATCACGAATTGAAATCGCCCCTCATATTAATCTGGACGAACAAGTTAATATTCCCGTTATTCTTAAGATGATTGAACAAGAAGCGCTGAGTCTGAGTCACGGCCAGCACCAATTTGAGTTTAATGTTGATGAAAAATTACGCGTAAATGGCAATGAAGAGCAACTACGTAGTGCCGTTGCTAACCTTGTGTACAATGCCATTAACCACACACCTGAGGGAACTAAAATACGGGTTGATTGGCAGAAAACCAGTCATGGTGCTCGTTTTAGTGTCAGTGATAATGGCCCTGGTATCCCTACGGAGCATATATCGCGTTTGACGGAGCGTTTTTATCGAGTGGATAAAGCGCGTTCGCGCCAAGGTGGTGGTGGAACGGGGCTTGGATTAGCTATTGTGAAACATGCAGTTCAGCACCATAGCAGTCAACTCGTAATTACTAGTCAATTAGGTAAAGGTAGTGAATTTTCTTTTACACTCCCTCCTGTTTTAATTGTGTCTGATAAAAAAAGCTAAAACAGGGAAAATAATCACCTTATTAATATTAATCATAGGGTTAGTAAGGTGAATTTATCTGTGATATTTATTAAATTCGCAATTTATTTAATAATCGCGACATATTCTCCCTAAAACTATTTATATTTTTTTATCTTATCCTACCTTTTAATAAAAACGATGAGTGATAAAATGATTAAGTGATGATTTTTTAAACAAATCATATAACGGATATTCTAATTTTACTGACAGTAATCACTAGTTCTGAAAATTAGTTTGGTTGTTTATTCTTGTTTTGGGGTTTGCTATTGCCTTTTTGCCCTATAAAAGTTTTACTTGTCGTCAGTTATTGGCGGTTTTTTCTGTTTTTTAACGTTTCATTTCAAATGATTTAATAAATCATATATTTTATATTGTTAATGATATGTTTTATCAGAATTCTATCTCGTCATATAAATTTCAAAGGGTTGCTAGTTAAATACCCATATCTTTTTATTTTCGTTACTTAAAATTAACATAATATGGCTCATCGTTTATCATCAAGAGATATTATCGCGTTAGGTTTTATGACCTTTGCGTTATTTGTTGGAGCAGGAAATATCATTTTCCCTCCTATGGTTGGTTTGCAAGCAGGTGAACAAGTTTGGACGGCTGCACTTGGCTTTCTGGTTACTGGTGTCGGTCTTCCCGTTTTAACCATTATCGCACTGGCAAAAGTGGGTGGTGGTATTGAAGCGTTAAGTACTCCAGTAGGTAAAAAAGCCGGATTATTACTCGCTGTTGTCGCATACTTATCCGTCGGTCCATTATTCGCAACACCAAGAACCGCCACCGTATCGTATAAAGTCGGTATCGCCCCATTGTTTGGTGGTGAATCTGATATGTTATTATTGATTTACAGCGTGGTTTATTTTGTCTTAGTGATTGGTATTTCACTTTACCCAGGCAAATTACTCGATAGCGTCGGTCATATACTTGCACCCGTTAAAATGCTCGCACTTGCGCTTCTAGGTGTTGCTGCGGTGTTATGGCCTGCCGGTTCTCCTATCCCGTCTACTATCGAATATCGCGATATGGCATTTTCAAATGGCTTTATTAATGGCTATCTCACCATGGATACACTTGGGGCGATGGTATTTGGTATTGTGATTGTGAATGCAGCACGTTCAAGAGGTATTGATAATTCGTCATTGTTAACCCGTTACACTATGTGGGCTGGGTTAATAGCGGGGGTTCTGCTCACACTGGTTTATCTTTCACTTTTCAAACTCGGTGAAAACAGTGGTTCTTTGATTCCGAATCCGGCGGATGGCGCAGATATTTTGCATACTTATGTGCAATATACCTTTGGCGATTACGGTAGTTTCTTCCTTGCGGTATTGATTTTCGTTGCTTGTATGGTGACCGCAGTTGGGCTAACTTGTGCATGTGCCGAATTCTTCAGTCGCTATGTGCCGATTTCTTATCGTAGCTTAGTGTTGATATTGGGCCTCTTCTCGATGGTTGTTTCTAACCTAGGCCTGAGCAAATTAATTGCATTCTCATTACCTGTGTTGGTATCGATTTATCCACCTTGTATTGTGCTTATATTAATGAGTTTTACGCTGAGATGGTGGCGAAATCCAACGGTCGTGATTGCACCAACGATGCTGACAAGCTTTGTAGTGGGATTAATTGGCGCAGTGAAAGCCTCGGATAACCTGAAAACGTATATCCCAGAATGGATGACGTCGATTCCATTGTATAAGCAAGACCTTATGTGGTTATTACCATCTTTAGTGGTATTGGTTGTTGCAGTGCTTTGCGATAGATTTATTTCACCTTCAGTTGTGCATAAACAAGCTTAATTAATTGTGCTTGTATTGTGATAAAACCCACTAATCAGTGGGTTTTATCATTTATAGTCTCAGTTAATTAATGCATTAATTAACACCTACTGCGCTACCTGCTGGTCGACGGACATCATTAGAGCCGTAGATAAAGCCCTCTCGTACTTTTCCTGAAACCGCTGAGTCGTTACCTGATGATTTGGTACTAACACCCGCGCCTTCAGGTATCCCAACCATAATCAGTTCGGCTGCACCCCAAGGTGTTTGTTCAACCATCTTGTATCCCATTTTATCTAGTAACACTAAGCTATCTTTAGATAAGCCTCTTTGCTCATAGTAAACTTCATCTGGTAGCCATTGATGGTGAATTCTGGGCGCATTGACCGCTTCTTGTGGTGGCATTCCGTGATCAATAATATTCAATGCGGTTTGCAAGGTAATTGAAATAATTCTTGAACCACCCGGGGAGCCGAGCACTAAGAAAACTTTACCATCTTTCGTCACGATTGTTGGGCTCATGGAAGATAGTGGGCGCTTACCGGGGGCGATAGAATTTCGTTCCCCTTGTACCAAGCCATAAAGATTTTTTTCACCTACTTTAGTGGTGAAGTCATCCATTTCATCATTTAAGAAAAAGCCTGTTCCGGGTGGAATAACCACAGAACCAAAACGCCCATTAATCGTATAAGTGGTGGAAACGGCATTACCTTTGTCATCAACGACAGAATAATGGGTAGTTTCTGGTTTTTCATGTGGACCGATACCCGGTTGTACCTGTGTGGATGCAGTGGCTTGATTCGGTTTGATCTCTTTGCGTAACTCTTCTGCATAAGCTTTGCTGAGCAGTTTATCTGTTGGGTTATTGACGAATTCAGGGTCACCTAAGAAGGTATTGCGATCCATATAGGTATGGCGCATTGCTTCAGTGAGTGTATGAACGTAATCAGCTGAATTGAACCCCATTTCTTTTAAGTCATAGCCTTCTAAAATATTGAGAGTTTGGCAGATAGTGACTCCACCAGAACTCGGTGGTGGTGCAGAGATAAATTTGTAGCCGCGATAGGTACAGCTAATTGGTGTAGTATCACTGATGGTGTAGTTTGCAAAATCTTTAGCGGTGAGAATTCCACCATTTTTCTTGGCGGCTTCTTCAACAATTTTTGGAATATCACCTTCATAGAAGGCTGAAGGGCCATTTTTAGCAATTTTTTCAAGAGTATTAGCTAAATCTGTTTGTACGAGTTTGTCACCGGGTTGGTAAGTGCTTCCATCTGGTTTTAAGAATATGCGGGCCACTTCGGGGTCCTGTTTGAATCGTTCTGTCGTGGTGTCTAAAACATCGGTATCCGCTCGAGTTAACGTGAAGCCGTCTCTGGCAAGTTTAATCGCAGGTTCCATGACTTGCTGGCGGTTCATCGTGCCATATTTTTCTAATGCATAATCTAAGCCTTTGACTGTACCGGGAACCCCGGAAGCTAGGTAGCCGTACAGGCTCGCATCTTTGATTAATTTTCCATCTTTATCTAAATACATATCTGCGTTAGAGGCGGCAGGGGCAGTCTCTCTGAAGTTGATAAATAGGTCTTTACCATCGGCAAGGTGAATTGTCATGAAACCACCCCCACCAATATTGCCACAGCAGGGATTTACAACTGCTTGAGCATAGCCTACCGCGACAGCGGCATCGATGGCATTACCACCAGACTTTAAAATGTCAGCGCCAATTTGAGAGGCTAAATGTTGGGATGAAACAACCATACCTTTTTGTGCTTCAACTGCGGGCTCTGAAGCCGCATACAGTTGTGTTGAGACAAGCAAAGAAAGTACAGATAAAGAGCGAAGTAGCACAGAGGGTGCCGATGATTTTTTTATCATTAGTATCTCCGGATAGCAGTGGATGTGATATCTATTTGCGTTGATTGTTATTTAAATAAAAATAATTTGTTAATTATTTGTGTCTATAATTTATAGCACGAAATGGTGGGAAGGGTTGAACATTTGAGTTAAGAAATATTAACTAGTGGGAGATACTTGAAATAATTGTTACAAAAAAGGGTTATTAAGTTGCATATGGAGAGGTTTTTTTTAAAAAAAAGCGGATTTAGACCTTTGATCTAAATCCGCTTTTAAAAGACTGAATCAGTTTTAATTACAGAGCAGTAGCATTCTTAGTCAGGTAGTCTGCAACGCCTTTAGGAGATGCATTCATACCTTCTTTGCCTTTTTCCCACTGAGCTGGACAAACTTCACCGTGCTCTTCGTGGAATTGCAGTGCATCAACCATACGTAACATTTCATCAATATTACGGCCTAATGGCAGGTCGTTAACGACTTGGTGACGGACAACGCCTTCTTTATCAATTAAGAAAGAACCACGCAGTGCAACACCTTCTGGGTGCTCGATACCGTAAGCTTTGATGATTTCGCGTTTGATATCAGCAACCATCGGATATTTAACTTCACCGATACCGCCTTTATCTACAGGCGTTTTACGCCATGCATCATGAACAAACGCAGAGTCAAAAGAAACACCAATGATTTCTACGCCGCGTTTTTGGAATTCTTCAAAACGGTGATCAAATGCGATCAACTCTGATGGACAAACAAAAGTGAAGTCCATTGGCCAGAAGAAAATGACAGCAGGCTTGCCATCGATATGTTTTTTCAGATTGAAATTTTCATTAATTTCGCCGTTACCAAGAACAGCTGCTGCAGTAAAGTCGGGGGCTTGACGTGTAACCAGAACCATAATTTACTCCTATGAGTGTGAATTAAAGGTTTTTATAGATTATAAGATGATAAGGAATTATCTCTTAGTAAGAAAGACATTAAAACCAATCATTGTGATAGTTTTTACCTATCAATAGTAATGGTTTAGCTACCTAATATCAATAAGATAGTTTTATTTCACTAAAGTTCAAGCATTAATTTACTTTAACTCATTAATTGTGAGGGATTGTGCAAAAAGTTGTTGTTGCGCTTTACTCATCATTTGTGGATAAAACTGAAAGAAAATTTGTTCAAGCTGCCCATACTGTAGCAAAAAATCATCGAAAGAGCCGCTAAGCGCACTGAGTTTTGGTCGTCTGCTCGCCATTCCGTTAAGTGATTTACCAATATAGTCCTTTTGACTATAACGTGTCAGCCATTGCTGGGGCCACATATATTCATTTAACTCCTGAAATTTTTCAGGCGTATGACAAAGATTCGGCTCAATGGTATTTCGAGCCATACTGACAAATTCAGGTAGTGTGATTGATGCTTCGATTTTAGACCAATGTAAAGATAAAAAATGATCCCAAATTAAATCAAGCGTAATAGGCGCTACTCGCCGGTAATCGGGGCGAAAGAGTGCGCGAGCCTGTTTGACTAATGGGTGTGAGTCGGTAGCTTTGTCTACAGAACGGTGCATATAGATGCCCGAGACAACGTCAGGCTCGTAAAGACCTGTAGGGTTGCCGCGAACGAAGTCGGCTAATATGTTGCCCAGTAGGGAGCTTTGGGCTGTGTGGGCTAGGTGGAGGTGAGCGAGATAATTCATGTTCTTACTATACCCCTAATGTCCGTCGTCTTTCAATTCACAGGGGTGTTGGCTGCGTAAAAATACCCGAATCACATACTATTGTATGCTCATCGGGATATTTTTATCTTGCCGCCTACCTGTGATTTGAAATCCATAGGACATCTATAGGATATCCTGATATCTTTTGTTCGCTCTAGTCGCTGCTTCTAGGGCTCAGTTTGCTTGCTGCCTTGCTTTAATCTGAAATTCATGGGGATTGTACTGAATCTAAAAACGAGAAAATTAAAGATTAGAAAGCTAAAGTGGGAATAATTGAGCTGGTGATTGGGTCTGTGAGCAGTAATTTTTAATTTTACTTCAATATTTGTTAAATAATGGTGCTTTTTTCGGCGATTTTACGCTTATATCTTGCGCTAGAGGCAGGTCGGCACTAGACTAGTCGCCTGTTTTTTTAGATTGATGTCAATACAATGCGTGTTTCCGATTTTACTTTTGAGTTACCAGAAGAACTTATAGCCCACTATCCTCAGACAGAGCGCAGCTCATGTCGATTGTTAAGCCTTGATGGTGAGACAGGAAAGCTCACGCAGGGTGTTTTTACCGATATTCTTGAAAAGCTGGAGCAAGGGGATCTGCTAGTGTTTAACAACACGCGTGTTATTCCTGCAAGATTGTTTGGGCGAAAAGTGAGTGGCGGTAAAATTGAAGTGCTTATTGAGCGTATGCTTGATGAACATCGCGTGCTAGCGCATGTAAGAGCCTCAAAAGCACCGAAAGAAGGCGCAGAGCTTTTATTAGGGGATGATGAGAGCGTTAAAGCGACAATGTTGGCGCGCCATGGGGCTTTGTTTGAACTGCGTTTTGATGATGAACGAGATGTGCTTAGCATTCTTAATCAAATCGGTCATATGCCTCTTCCGCCTTATATTGCTCGCCCTGATGAAGAATCTGATAAAGAGCTTTATCAAACAGTATATAGCCAGCGTCCAGGTGCGGTAGCTGCACCAACAGCCGGTTTGCATTTTGATGAGCCTTTATTAGAAGCACTGCGTCAAAAAGGTGTTGAAATGGCGTTTGTGACACTGCATGTCGGGGCCGGTACATTCCAACCCGTTCGCGTTGATACTATTGAAGATCACATTATGCATTCTGAATATGCAGAAGTGCCTCAAGACGTGGTTGATGCGGTATTGGCCTGCAAGGCGCGAGGAAATCGTGTTGTTGCTGTTGGGACAACTTCTGTGCGTTCATTAGAAAGTGCCGCGAAAGCCAGCCAAAATGCACTTATTGCTCCATTTTTTGATGATACCCAAATCTTTATTTATCCAGGGTATGAATATCAAGTGATTGATGCGCTCATCACTAATTTCCACCTACCGGAATCGACACTGATTATGTTAGTTTCTGCGTTTGCGGGATATAAAAATACCATGAGAGCTTATCAAGAAGCGATAACACAAAAATATCGTTTCTTTAGTTATGGTGATGCAATGTTCATCACGCCAAATTCCAACGCTCGTTTTGAGCAAGTGGGCGAATAACTTTCAATCAGCGACGGCGACGCTGTTGGCTTATTGATAGTGACTGATTTACTTAAGTTAATATACAACATCAGACTGTTTTTCTGATGTTAGGAGAGCAATGTGAAATATGAATTACACACGACCGATGGCAATGCACGTCGTGGTCGTCTAGTTTTCGAACGCGGCGTTGTAGAAACCCCTGCGTTCATGCCAGTTGGAACCTATGGTACGGTCAAAGGAATGACGCCGGAAGAAGTGAAAGAGACCGGTGCTCAAATCCTGTTGGGCAATACTTTTCATTTATGGTTACGTCCAGGGCAAGAAATCATGAAGTTACATGGCGATCTCCATGACTTTATGCAATGGCAAGGACCTATTTTGACGGACTCCGGTGGTTTCCAAGTCTTCAGCCTTGGTGCGATGCGTAAAATTAAAGAAGAAGGCGTACATTTTCGTAATCCAATTAATGGGGATAACGTCTTCTTAAGTCCTGAAAAATCAATGGAAATTCAGTACGATCTCGGTTCAGATATCGTGATGATTTTTGATGAGTGCACGCCATATCCGGCAGATTGGGACTATGCCAAAACGTCAATGGAAATGTCCTTACGTTGGGCAGCGCGTAGTCGCCAACGTTTTGATGAGCTCAATAATAAAAATGCATTATTTGGCATAATTCAAGGTAGTGTTTACGAAGATTTACGTGATATTTCTGTTAAGGGACTGGTAGAAATCGGCTTTGATGGGTACGCTGTAGGCGGCCTTGCCGTTGGTGAACCAAAAGATGATATGCATCGTATTTTAGAGCATGTTTGTCCTCAAATTCCAGCGGATAAACCTCGCTATTTGATGGGCGTTGGTAAGCCAGAAGATTTAGTTGAAGGTGTTCGTCGTGGTATTGACATGTTCGATTGTGTGATGCCAACTCGAAATGCACGAAATGGTCATTTATTTGTGACTAACGGCGTGGTAAAAATTCGTAACGCTAAGTATAAGTCAGACACTTCAACACTCGATGCTGAATGTGATTGTTATACTTGTCGCCATTATAGCCGTGCTTATTTGCATCACCTTGATCGTTGTAATGAAATCCTAGGTGCAAGGTTAAACACAATTCATAATTTACGCTATTATCAACGTTTGATGGCTGGTATTCGTCAAGCGATTGAAGAGGGTAATTTTGAAGAGTTCGCGAAAGATTTTTATTTGAAGATTGGTAAAAGCCAACCTTCGTTAAATCTAGAATGAATTTAAGTGCGAAGTTGTCATAACCTGTGTAGCATAAGTAGGTCATACTTCAAGCTGCTTAAGCGTTGATGACGTCTAGCTATCCGAATCACTGTGACATAAGTGGCATAGATTTCTATGTTTATCGGAATGGCTTTATTTGTCGTCTTCATGCAACTTGCACTATTTAGAGTTCGTAGTAGGTCTTACTTCAAGTGGCATATGTATTCTTTTGATTTATATGTACTATATGCAACTTGAATTACTTAGAGTGTATGTTTTAGATTGCTTTCAATAACAATGAGGAAAGTTGAATGAGTTTTTTTATTTCTGAAGCTGCGGCATCTGCAGGCGCACCAGGGCAAGGTAGCCCATATACAATGGTTATCATGCTTGTTGTTTTCGCGCTGATTTTTTACTTCATGATCCTGCGCCCACAACAAAAACGTGCTAAAGAACATCGTAAACTGATGGAATCTATCGCTAAAGGTGATGAAGTTTTGACTACTGGCGGTTTAATCGGACGTGTTACTAAAGTTTCTGAGACAGGTTATGTTGTACTTGAGCTGAGCGAGAATACTGAAGTAACTATCAAACGTGATTTCGTTGCTGCCGTGTTACCTAAAGGCACCATGAAAGCTATTTAATTCTGATTTGTCCCGAAGGGAACTGCCGTGCTAAACCGTTATCCTTTGTGGAAGTATCTGATGTTGATCGTTGCGATCCTCATCGGTTTGCTTTATGCACTTCCAAACCTATATGGTGAGGATCCGGCTGTTCAGATCACTGGTGTGCGGGGAACCGCCGCCAGTGAACAAACGCTGATCCAAGTCCAAAAGTCTTTAGAGACTGATAAAATACAGAGTAAGTCGATTACTCTTGAAAATGGGGCAATTTTAGCCCGATTTAACAACTCAGACGTTCAATTACGCGCTCGTGAAGTTATTATGAATGCGTTAGGTGATCAGTTTGTTGTTGCATTAAACCTTGCACCTGCTACGCCTAAATGGCTAGAAGCTGTCGGCGGTGAGCCGATGAAGCTAGGTCTTGACCTTCGTGGTGGGGTTCACTTCCTCATGGAAGTTGATATGGATACTGCATTAGGTAAATTGCAGGAACAAAACATGGATGGTTTGCGTAATGACTTGCGTCAAGCAGGAATTGCGTACTCTTCTATTCGTAAAAGCGATGATTATAGTGTCGAAGTCCGTTTTCGTAACTCAGATGATCGTAGCTTAGCTGAGAAAACGCTAGCACGTAAATACCCAGACCTCGTATTTTCTGATGGCAGCAATAACACAATGATTGCTGTTATGACAGATGAGCGTTTACGTGAAGCTCGTAGCTATGCAGTATCACAAAATATCACCATCATTCGTAATCGTGTAAACCAATTAGGCGTTGCAGAACCTTTAGTTCAACGTCAAGGTGCCGATCGAATTGTCGTTGAGTTACCCGGTATTCAAGATACCGCACGCGCTAAAGAAATTTTAGGTGCAACCGCGACACTTGAATTTCGTCTAGTGAATACTAGCGTTGATAGTTCAGCGGCTGAAACTGGTCGTATTCCAGGTGATTCAGAGGTTAAATCTGATCGTAATGGGGTGCCATACATCCTGTATAAGCGTGTCATTTTAACCGGTGATCATATTACAGACTCAACGTCTGAAATGGATGAAAACGGCGCACCACAAGTCAGTATTAGTCTCGATAGCGCTGGTGGCTCTATCATGTCTGACTTTACTCGTGATAATCAAGACAAACTAATGGCGACGCTATTTGTCGAATATAAAGACAGTGGCAAAAAAGATGCAGCCGGTCGTTCAATCTTGGTAAAAGATGAGAAAGTGATTAATGCGGCTCGTATTTCTGCGCGTTTTGGCAGTAAATTCCGTATTACAGGTATTGATAACGGCAATGAAGCGCGTCAGCTCTCTTTACTGCTTCGTGCGGGTGCATTGATTGCGCCAATCCAAATAGTGGAAGAGCGTACAATCGGTCCAACCCTTGGTCTACAGAATATTGAACAAGGTTTGAAAGCTTGTCTTGCTGGTCTATTAGCTTCTATTTTGTTTATGATTATTTATTATCGTAAATTTGGTTTGATAGCGAGTAGTGCCCTAATGGCAAACTTGGTATTAATTGTGGGAGTGATGTCTCTGTTACCAGGAGCAACATTAACCATGCCAGGTATTGCAGGTATCGTTCTAACCCTTGCGGTAGCGGTCGATGCTAACGTTCTTATTAATGAACGTATCAAAGAAGAGCTACGTAATGGGCGATCGGTTCAACAAGCGATCCATGAAGGGTATAAAGGCGCTTTCTCAAGTATTATCGATGCAAACTTAACGACACTAATTACTGCAATTATTCTTTATGCAGTAGGTACAGGCTCGATTAAAGGCTTTGCAATTACGACAGCTATAGGTGTCGCAACCTCTATGTTTACAGCTATTATAGGAACACGTGCAATTGTGAACCTACTGTACGGCGGTAAACGTATTAACAAGCTGTCAATTTAAGGAGCACGTTGTGGCACAGGATTATACTGTTGAACAATTAAACCACGGGCGTAGAGTCTATGACTTTATGCGCTGGGACAACGTTGCCTTTAGTATTTCAATTATATTACTGATCGCCTCTATTGCCATTATTGGTGTTAAAGGCTTTAACTGGGGCCTTGATTTTACCGGTGGTACAGTAATTGAAATCAACTTAAGTCAGCCTGCTGATTTGGATAAAATTCGCGATAGCCTTTCGAATTCGGCTCACAAAGATCCGCTTATCCAAAACTTCGGTAGTAGCCGCGATATCATGATCCGCTTACCGCCAATTGAAGGCTCAGCGGGTCAGGAAGTTGGTAAAGAAATCATCACTATCATCAATACTGATGTGGATGATAAAGCAACGGTTAAGCGTATCGAATTTGTTGGGCCGAGTGTTGGGGCAGAACTTGCTCAAACTGGTGCTTTAGCTTTGTTGGCTGCGCTGATTTGTATCTTGATTTATGTTGGATTCCGTTTTGAGTGGCGTTTGGCAGCGGGTGCTGTTATTGCACTTGCTCATGACGTTGTCATTACATTGGGTATTTTATCTCTATTTCATATAGAGGTAGATATGACCATTGTGGCATCATTGATGTCAGTTATTGGTTACTCACTGAATGACAGTATCGTGGTATCTGACCGTATTCGTGAAAACTTCCGTAAAATTCGTCGTGGTACACCTTACGAAATTATGAACGTCTCTTTGACTCAAACATTGAGCCGTACCATTATGACCTCAGCAACAACCTTGTTGGTCGTTCTGATGCTGTATTTGTTTGGTGGTAGCATGCTGGAAGGTTTCTCACTGGTTATGTTAATCGGTGTGACTATCGGTACTGTTTCATCTATTTATGTTGCTTCTGCACTGGCACTGAAAATGGGTATGAAACGTGAGCACTTAATTCAGGCGAAAGTCGAGAAAGAAGGCGCCGACCAACAGTCTTTATTGCCTTAATTTCGAAAAATTATTAAGCAACATTAAATTGATTTTCAGTACTTGAATCGCATTTAATACTCAAAATAATTCTTGTTGTGAGTAGGCAGCAAGCGACGATATCCCTAGGAGCATACATAAGTATGTGACTAGGGTAGCGGAGTGAAGCTAACAACCTCACAATAAGAAGTATGAAGAGTCACGAGCACCTTGTAAGTTACCTTACAGGGTGTTTTTCATTCCAGTCTAGGGTAAACTATCTACCCGAAAACAGAATCAGGAAACGCTATGCATTGCCCATTCTGCTCCGCTGTAGATACGAAAGTTATTGACTCGCGTCTCGTTGGTGAAGGTTCCCAAGTACGTAGACGTCGCCAATGTCTGCTTTGCCACGAACGTTTCACCACTTTTGAAGTAGCCGAGCTGGTGATGCCACGGGTAATTAAAAGTGATGAAGTCCGTGAACCTTTCGATGAAGAGAAATTGAATCGAGGGATGCAAAAAGCCTTAGAAAAACGCCCTGTTAGTTCTGATGCTATAGAACAAGCCATTATCTCTATCAAATCTCAGCTTCGCGCCACTGGTGAACGAGAAGTACCTTCAAAATTGATTGGTAGTTTGGTGATGGATGAACTGAAAAAATTAGACAAAGTGGCTTATATCCGTTTTGCCTCTGTTTACCGGAGCTTCGAAGATATCCGGGAATTTGGTGAAGAAATAGCGAAATTACAGGATTAAGTTAGATGATTGAACAAGACCGCATTTATATGGCTCGGGCATTTGAACTTGCCCAAAAAGGTCGCTTTACCACATCTCCTAACCCTAATGTTGGTTGTGTTATTGTGCGTGATGGCGAAATCGTCGGGGAAGGCTATCACCAGAAAGCCGGAGAGCCTCATGCGGAAGTTCATGCTTTACGGATGGCCGGTGAAAAAGCACAAGGGGCAACGGCTTATGTGACCCTTGAGCCTTGTAGCCATCATGGTCGTACACCACCTTGTGCAGAAGCTTTGATTAATGCGGGTATCAGCCGTGTTGTTGCATCAATGCAAGATCCTAATCCTCAAGTCGCTGGTCGTGGCTTGTATATGCTTTCTAAAGCGGGTATTGAGACTGCGAGTAATATTTTATTAGAAGATTCAGAAGCGCTTAATCGCGGGTTTTTAAAGCGTATGCGGACTGGGTTTCCGTACATTCAGTTAAAACTTGCGGCTTCTTTAGATGGTAAAACAGCTCTCGAGTCAGGGGAAAGTAAGTGGATAACTAGCCCAGCGGCAAGGCAAGATGTGCAACTTTTACGTGCTGAGGCCAGTGCAATTTTATCCACTAGCAACACGGTTATCGCTGATGATCCTTCATTAACGGTGCGTTGGAATGAATTACCAACTGAAATACAACAAATATACCCAGAAACTCAGTTGCGCCAACCTATCCGCATAGTGTTAGATAATCATAATCGGGTGACACCTGAGCATAAAGTGACTCAGTTAGAGGGTGAATGTTGGTTAATACGTTCAAAGCCTGACGTTAATGCTACTTGGCAAGGTCAGGTTGAACAATTCTCAGTACTTGCGGATGACAATGGTATCGATTTAGTTGTGTTAATGATGCAACTCGCTAAGAAAAATGTGAATAGCATTTGGGTTGAAGCGGGACCGACACTTGCAGGTGCCTTGTTAAAACTGGGCTTAGTCGATGAACTCATTGTGTATATTGCGCCTAAATTATTGGGTGATAGCGCGCGCGGTCTAGTGAACTTTCCAGCATTAGCAGCCTTATCCGATGCGCCAAAATTTGAATTTACTGATGTGACCAAAGTCGGAAATGACCTACGAGTTAGGCTCCGACCAATAGGGTAATTGTATTTTTTTAACCGTTTGCTGAAAATCACTCGCACGGTCGATGAAAGAATGTGATAAAATCCGCGCCCCGCGGGTTATAATTAATATTAGAGGACGACTATGAACGTAATCAAAGGTGTTGTTGCCGCGCCACAAGCGCGTGTTGCTATCGCTATCGCTCGTTTTAACAATTTTATTAATGATAGTCTGTTGGACGGTGCGATTGATGCGTTAGAGCGTATTGGTCAAGTCTCTCAAGACAATATTGCTGTCGTGTGGGTCCCAGGTGCATATGAGCTACCGTTAGCCGTAAAAGCACTGGTTGAAACCAATAAATATGATGCAGTTATTGCTTTAGGTACCGTTATCCGTGGTGGTACTGCGCATTTTGAATTTGTTGCGGGTGAATGTAGTTCAGGTCTTTCTCATGTTGCGTTGAACAGTAATGTACCTGTCACGTTTGGCGTGTTAACGACTGAAAATATCGAGCAAGCGATTGAGCGTGCAGGTACGAAAGCCGGTAATAAAGGTGCAGAAGCTGCATTGACTGCATTAGAAATGATTAATGTAATGAAAGCCATAAAAGGCTGATATAGTTTTTTTATTTAAGGGGAATCTTGTGAAACCTGCTGCTCGTCGCCGCGCTCGTGAGTGTGCTGTACAGGCCATCTATTCATGGCAGTTATCTGGTAATCCAATTGCCAATGTGGAATATGAATTTATTGCTGAACAGGATATGTCGGACGTAGACGTACCTTATTTTCGTGAATTGTTGTCAGGTGTTGCAAATAATGCAATTAAGCTTGATCAACTGATGATGCCTTATTTGTCTCGTCAACTTGAAGAGCTAGGCCAAGTTGAAAAAGCGATTCTGCGTATTTCTATGTATGAACTGAGCTATCGCCAAGACGTACCTTTTAAAGTTGCAATCAATGAAGGTATTGAACTTGCTAAAGTATTCGGTGCAGAAGATAGCCATAAATTTGTTAATGGTGTATTAGATAAAGCAGCACCTGTAGTTCGTCGTAAAAAATAAAAAATTCAGGGTTCCCCCCTGTAACACTAGAGTATAAATAGGTAGGCTGAATTTTGGTCTACCTTCGTATTTTTGTGTCTTGATTTCAGGTAATAGGCTTGATTTCAAGTAACATGAAAGTAGGTATAGCGAAAATGGAAAATCTACCATGTCATATGGCGAATTTGACCTCATCGCGCGTTATTTTAATCGTCAAACGACAAACCGACGTGATGTAAATATCGGTATTGGTGATGACTGTGCGTTGATGACTATCCCGGAAAAACAGCAATTAGCTGTTAGTACTGATACTTTAGTTTCTGGTATTCATTTCCTTCCTAATATTTCTCCTGCTGACCTTGCTTATAAATCATTAGCATCAAATTTAAGCGATCTAGCTGCTATGGGCGCAGACCCTGCTTGGGTTTCTTTAGCAATTACACTACCTTCAATCGATAGTGACTGGTTAGCGTCTTTCAGTGATAGTTTATTTGAACAACTCAATTATTATGGAATGCAATTAATTGGTGGTGATACCACTCGTGGGCCAATGAGCTTAACTTACACTGTTCATGGTTTAGTACCTGTTGGTAAGGCTCTGTCACGTTCAGGCGCACGTAATGGTGATTGGATCTATGTGACAGGGACATTAGGTGATAGTGCAGCAGGACTTGCTATACTTCAAGATAGGTTACATCTTGAAAACTTACAGCATAAAGAATGGTTAGTGGGGCGACATTTACGACCTCAACCACGAATTTTGCAAGGACAAGCATTGAGAAATCTAGCGTCTTCAGCAATCGATATTTCAGATGGTTTAGTGTCTGATCTTAACCATGTGCTTAAAGCTAGTGGCTGTGGTGCGCGGATTAATCTTGATGCATTACCGCAGTCAGAAGCATTAAAACAAAGCTGTACAACGGAGCAAGCGCGCACTTGGTCATTAAGTGGCGGTGAAGATTACGAACTTTGTTTCACTGTTCCTGAGATAAATCGAGGCGCTTTAGAAGTGGCATTGGCACATACAGGCTCAGGTTTCACTTGTATTGGCCAAATTAAGCCACAATCCGAAGGGATCAGCTATTTTTGTCATAACCAAGCGGTGGATATCAGCCTAAAAGGTTTTGATCATTTTGTTTCGGAAGGTATTTATGGATGAAGCAAAGAAACGGCTAAGTATGCGTAATCCGTGGCACCTGTTGGCGACGGGGTTCGGAAGTGGTTTGTCTCCTATTGTGCCGGGGACAATGGGCTCGTTAGCCGCGATCCCTTTTTGGCTATTAATGGCAAAAATGCCAATCTGGAGTTGTTGGGTTATCATTGTGGTCGGCTTTTGGATTGGATGCTTGATTTGCCAACGCACTTCAGATGACATGAAAGTTCATGATCATGGCAGCATTGTCTGGGATGAATTTATTGGCATGTGGATAACCTTGATGGCTATTCCAGCTCTAAATTTTGAATGGGTAATCACTGGATTTTTTATTTTTCGTATTTATGACATGTGGAAGCCGTGGCCTATTCGTATTTTTGATAGAAAAGTCGGTGGCGGTTTCGGCATTATGATCGATGATATTATTGCGGCAATTTTTGCGTATATCACCATATGGTTGTTGGTTATATATGATGTGATGCCATTTTCTGCGAATTAATCATACTCGTCATACTTCAAGTTGTAGGGGTGTTGGCTTCGTTCGCTAACCTTAGTCACATACTTATGTATGCTCCTAAGGATTAGCTCGCTTGCCGCCTACCTACAACTTGAATTATTTAGAGTATAAATTTTGTTAAAACTGAAAGTACTTGTTATGGTTAAATCTAATGTCTAATTAAAAGCCTATTACCTATTATAAGAGTCTTTACTATTTTTTCTTGCGTCCCATTTCCATTACTGATGTTTGTGCTAGGGTTAATCCTTTGGTTTCTGGCGCAAATAATACCGATACCACCAGTCCAAGTAACGAAACGCCTGCCCCCATTAACATCACGTTGTTGATGCCATATTCGCTAATGAACGTTGGTAAGGCCCATGTCGAGAAAATAGTACCGATACGGCTAATTGACATAATAACGCCGACCGCGGAAGCGCGAATATCGGTTGGAAACAGTTCATTCGGATAGAGCCATTGTAAAATACCGGGCCCCCCGGAGAAAAAAGCATAGACGGCAAACATGATGATAACTAAGCAAATACCGAGATTGGAAAATAATCCAAGGATGGCCAGTGCTATGGTCATTAGTGCAAAGCTACCAATCAGTAATGGACGCCTGCCCATTTTATTTAACCAGTACATGGCTGGGATGCAACCTAACATAAAGAATAAGCTGATAACCACATTACCAAGCGCGGCACTTTTACCTTGATCCCAACCGAGTAAACCAACAATTTGTGGGCCAAAGGTGTAAATGGCAAACATCGGGATCACTTGGCAAGTCCAAATGATGGCAGTAAATAGAACAAAGGAAAAATGTCGTTTATTAAACAATTGAATAAATCGTGTTTTTTGAGGGGCTTCTGCTTCAAAAATAACCGGTTGGCCAAATAATTTGGTCATCATTTGATTACATTCTTTGATTCGACCTTTACGTATTAGCCACAGGGGAGATTCGGGCAAATCAAAACGACCAATTAAAATAACGACACAAGGAATGACAGCACTGCCGAGCATCCAGCGCCAACCATCTTGTACATCATATAATGCGTAGCCGACAAGATTGGCACAGGTTGCACCGACGTACCACATGGCCGCGATGAAACCGACCGCAAAAGCTCTTTGTTTAGTATTTGAAAATTCGGTGATCATTGACGTGGCAATAGGGTAGTCAGCGCCAATCACAATACCGATTAAAAAACGCATTAATAGTAGTTGCAAAGGCGTTGAGACAAACATGGTTGCAACTGAAATAACGCCAATAGCAACGATATCAATTAAAAACATTTTTCGACGCCCTACTTGGTCACAAATATAACCAAACAGAGACGTACCGATGAATAGTCCAGCTAAAGTGGCGGCACCAAGTAAACCAATCCATTCGCTGTCTAAGCTGAGTAGTGGAGTTAATTGCTCTAAAGCAACACCAATGAGGACTAATACATAGCCGTCAAGAAAAGGTCCTCCGCTGCCCCATAGCATGATGCGGCGATGCACGGAGGAGAATTGAATATCATCAAAATTTTTCGGTTGCATTATAAGTCCCTGAGTCAGCCTAGACAAATAAGTAAAACTCTCGAAGCTGAAAGTTTAAGCCTCGAGAGTTACGCCTAGCAAAATCAGCCGTAACGAAATTCAATACCAAATGTGCCGCGTGGGTATTCCCATTTTTCTAAGGCACTGTCTAGCCCAAGAATGCGACAAGTTCCACATTCTAGGCAGCCGGCGTAATCGAAACGAACTGAACCATCATCTTGTTTTTTATATAAGCCTGCGGGGCAAGCTTTGGTTAATACTTCCAGAATTTGCATGTCTGGACTTTGTTTTATGACAATATGTGGGTTTTCTTCATCGACATTAAATTTATTAATCCCGAGTTTGACATCTACGTTTACAGGCGCACTCATATCGCTCTCACTCCTTTTATTCCATCTTTGAGCAGATTCATAAAACCGACTCTTTTTGCATGCTGTATCATGGTTTTACGTAAAGGAATTGGGGCTTCATCTGAGATGGTGAACAGTTTTTTAGCGATACCCACGGCCATCTCCGGGTAGGCACCGAACATACGAGGGTTGTCCAAGAAATCAGGCATTTTTTGATACATTTTCATATCACGTAATGGACCATCATTCAGTAACTTAAGGTATTCACTTAAGCCTTGTTTGCTAAAGTCTGCGCTTTTCATGGCATTAAGTACCGTATTCGCAGCAGCTTCGCCGGAGGCAACCGCTAAGTCCATTCCTCGAATGGTAAAGCCTAAATTCATGCACATACCCGCAGCATCACCCACGATTAATACGCCATCACGGACTAACTCTGATTGCATTTTTAGTCCGGCTTCAGGTACAACGTGAGCTGCATATTCAATCATTTTTCCCCCTTCAATAAGAGGCGCAACGATAGGATGTTGTTTGAAGTCTTCTAACATCTGAGGAACGGATTTTTTAGCCTCTTTAAGGTGATGTAACCCACAAACGAGTCCGAGTGAAATGGTTGAATCATTCGTATATAAAAAGCCACCACCCATCAAACCATCTGTAGGGGAACCTGCAAATAGCCAAGCCACACCTTCTTTATCTTGTAGATTGAAGCGGTTTTGTAATACTTCTTTTGGTAATTCAATAAGCTCTTTAACACCAACAGCGACATGTTCAGCACTAACAGGTTTAGTCATGCCAAGTTGCTCTGCGAGTAATGAATTGACGCCATCAGCGAGGATCACGACTCTCGCTTCGAGAACGTCACCATCTGCTTCAACACCAATAACTTTGCCATCTTGTTCAACCAGCTTATCGACTCGAATGCCTGTAATACATTGAGCGCCTGCATTTTCAGCTTGTTCTACTAGCCAAGGGTCGAGTTTTCCACGTAACACTGACCAAGAAGTCTCATTTGGGTTTTGTTCTGCCCCATTTTGATAATCAACGGTAACGGCGCCAGTATCCGTCATGAAAGATAGTTTTTCACGGGTGATCATGCGTTCAATGGGCGCTTCTTGGGTAAATCCAGGTATGATCCTTTCTAAACTGTGAGCATACATGCGCCCACCTGAGACATTCTTCCCGCCTGCATAGTTTCCTCGTTCGATTAGGAGAACTGAAGCACCTTCACGGGCGAGAACCAGTGCAGCAACGGAACCTGCAAGACCGGCTCCTACAATGATTGCATCAAAAATATCATCGGACATAGTTTCTCCAAAATTTACGAAAACAGCAGGGAGGATTTCCCTACTGTTTTAAGGTCAATTAGCCAGTTGGTGAGTTAATGCCGGGAGGATCTTGAATAAATCTCCGACGATTCCATAATCTGCAAATTGGAAAATAGGTGCGTTTTTGTCTTTATTAATTGCAACAATGAATTGTGCGCCATTGGCGCCGACCATATGTTGAATCTGACCAGAAATCCCGACAGCAAGATAAAGCTCGGGTTTTAACATCAAATTAGAAATTCCGACATAACGCTCATGTTCCATCCATTTTTCGTTTTCGGCGACAGGACGTGAACAGGCAACTTCAGCGCCAATTGCTGTTGCGAGTGCTTGTGCGATAGCAATATTTTCTTGGCTACCGATCCCACGCCCTACGCTGACGACTAGGCGAGCTTTATCTAATTCAACTGAGCTGCTTTCTTTTTTCTGGACATTGGTACGCGCAATTGCGTGTTTTGGTGCCACCCATGATGCCGATTGAGCTGTTCCTGTGCGTGATGCATCACTTTGTGCTGCTTCGAAGGTGCCTGTCGTTGTGGTGATAACGGAAAAGACTGTTTTTAGCGTTTCTTCACCAAAGGCTAATCCTCCGTACACCATGTGTTTGATTACTGGAGTGCCTGAATCAACAGTGACAGAAGCTGCATCATTTGACACCGCAGCTTGCAGTCTTGCACCTAAACGTGCCGCTAAAAGCTTACCGCGACGTGAGTTTGGTAATAAAAGTAATCCTGTGTCGCCATGCTGTTTGATGACGCTCACAATGGTATCTGCATAATCTTCAATAATGCGGTCGTCGGGCTTGCCATCTAATTGAAAAACGTGCGTAGCGCCAAGTTGAAACGCGAGTGTACTTTGCGCTTCATCTAGAGCGAGCACATTCACTTGTTCACCAAGCGTTAGTGCGCCACCCATTAATTCAGCTAAGCGAGAGGTCATGTCACTGAATACCCAAACGGTCGATAATTTGCTCATAACTCCCCCAATTAATTAATGATTTTTCTTAAATGTTCAGCAAACTGTGCAATTTGGTCATCGCCATCACCTTCAATAATGATACGTTGACGTACTTTTTGTTTTGGTGCTGCGATGACTTGTGCTGACAAAGTAGGCACTTCATCTAAGCCAATATCTGCAATATTCCAAGCTTGAACTGGCTTTTTCGCTGCGCCAAGAATCGCTTTCATTGAAGGGATTGTAGGGACGTTAATATCCGATGTGACGGCGATGATGGCAGGTAAGGTAATTGATAAAGTTTCAATTTCATCTTCAAGTTCACGCTCAACAACAAGTGTGTCTTGAGTGATTGAAATAATTTTTTTAATGCCGTTAATAGCTGGAATTTGGAGCTCTTCACCCAGTAGCATGCTGACTTGTTGAGCATTAAGATCGGCAGAACCATCGCCGCAAATAATAAGATCGAAGCCAATTTTTTTTGCTGCATTACTCAGAGCGACTGCACTTTGATGAGGAAGGGCATGTTCGAATTGGTCATCAATGACCACGACTAATTCATCAGGGCCACGAGATAGTACATCTTTACGACCTTTCATATTGGTAAGCGCTTTGCCTCCAATACTTAATGCAATAACTTGGCTATCAGATTGTTGTGCTTTTATTTGATTTGCAGTTTCTATTGCATTTAAATCATATTGGCTAATCTTAGTCTCAGCACGAGAAAAATCTAAAGAACCATCTGAGCTATTAACAATAATGTCTTGCTCATCGGGGACAGATTTATAGCATGTAATAATTTTCATTACATCTCCTGGAAATATGTTTAATAGATATAGTCTGTGTTTTAGTAATATATAATTATCATTAAATTAATATTTAAAAATAAAACCTAAGTCACCAATATTGAAAACCTTAAATTAAAGGCGATTTAAGTTTTCATGTTGCTACACTACTCACCAATATTGTAAAAATCATCCACTTAGCGATGAAATGTTCAATATTGGTACACTAATCACCAATACTGAATGCTTTAATTAACATTAAAGTCACAATATATTTTATCCATTTGTATTTATTGTGGTTTTTGAGTTGTTTAAATTAAAAAAACAATAACATTTAATGAACACGAATAATATTGTGACCTTACTAACAGAATTGTTAATGACTAGCCGACATGATTTGAATAGTGAATTAATGATTAATTAAGTTGATTTAAATTTAATGATAAATAAATGAGGGTGTGTTGGAATAATATTTATTTAAACACTATTACATGAATGTTAAATATTTATTATTTTAAAGGTTATAAATTAAATAATAAATTAGGATCCACCTATGAGCAAAGAAAACAAAAAGGCAGGAATAGAACCTAAAGTTTTTTTCCCGCCATTAATAATTGTTGGAATATTGTGTTGGTTAACAGTACGTGATTTAGATGCATCGAATGCCGTTATCAACGATGTATTTAGTTATGTCACTAATGTGTGGGGATGGGCCTTCGAATGGTACATGGTTATCATGTTCGGAGGTTGGTTCTGGTTAATTTTTGGTCCTTATGCCAAGAAACGTCTTGGTGATGAAAAACCAGAATTTAGTCGTGCGAGCTGGATTTTTATGATGTTCGCATCTTGTACCTCCGCTGCGGTACTTTTTTGGGGCTCAATTGAAATTTATTACTATATTTCAACACCGCCATTTGATTTTGAGCCTTATTCAAATCAAGCCAAAGGAATTGGTCTCGCCTATAGCTTATTTCACTGGGGGCCTTTACCGTGGGCGACTTATAGCTTCCTTTCAGTTGCTTTTGCCTATTTCTTTTTTGTCCGAAAAATGGATGTTATCAGACCAAGTAGTACGTTAGTGCCACTTGTGGGCGAAAAACATGCTCATGGCTGGTTCGGTACAATTGTCGATAACTTTTATCTAGTTGCTTTAATTCTCGCAATGGGAACCAGCTTAGGCTTGGCGACACCACTTGTTACTGAGTGTATTCAGTATTTATTTGGTATCCCACATACCTTAGCGCTAGATGCCATCATTATTTTTTGTTGGATAATATTGAATGCTATTTGTGTTGCATTTGGTTTACAAAAAGGGGTACGTATTGCCAGTGATGTGCGTAGCTACCTCAGTTTCTTAATGCTTGGATGGGTTGTTATCGTTGGTGGCGCCAGCTTTATGGTGAACTACTTTACTGAATCTATCGGCACTTTAATGATGTATATGCCACGTATGCTGTTTTATACCGACCCAATTGGTAAAGGCGGCTTTCCACAAGGCTGGACCGTATTCTATTGGGCGTGGTGGGTTATCTATGCCATCCAAATGAGTATTTTCCTCGCGCGAATTTCAAAAGGACGCACTGTACGTGAGCTGTGTCTAGGAATGGTCGCAGGACTGACCGCAGGAACGTGGTTGCTCTGGACCATCTTAGGCAGTAACACACTGCAACTGATTGATAAAAATCTAATTAACATTCCACAACTGATTGAAGAGTTCGGCGTTGCCCGCGCCATCATTGAAACATGGGCTGCCTTACCATTGAGCACTGCAACAATTTGGGGCTTCTTCATCCTCTGCTTTATTGCCACTGTAACATTGATAAATGCCTGTTCTTATACGTTAGCCATGTCGACTTGTCGTGCAGTGAAAGATGGCGAAGAGCCACCGCTATTAATTCGTATCGGTTGGTCGGTCTTAGTTGGTGTTATCGGTATTGTTTTACTGGCTTTAGGGGGATTGAAACCGATTCAAACCGCAATCATTGCCGGAGGATGCCCACTTTTTTTCGTCAACATCATGGTAACGCTCTCCTTTATTAAAGATGCAAAAGTGCATTGGAAAGACAACTAATTTACCTATACAGACACAACATTTAAGAGGTTATTGATATGGATTTTAGATTGAATGACGAGCAAGAACTGTTTGTCGCCGGGGTAAGAGAGCTGATGGCCAGTGAAAACTGGGAAGGTTATTTCGCACAGTGTGATCGTGACAGTAAATACCCTGAACGCTTTGTTAAAGCATTAGCCGATATGGAAATTGATAACCTGCTGATCCCTGAAGAACACGGTGGCTTAGATGCAGGGTTTATTACCGTTGCTGCTATCTGGATGGAACTTGGACGCTTAGGTGCGCCAACTTATGTGCTGTATCAATTGCCGGGTGGTTTTAATACGGTGCTTAGAGAAGGAACTCAAGAGCAAATTGATAAAATTATGGCATTTCGCGGTACAGGTAAACAAATGTGGAACTCTGCGATCACCGAACCGGGTGCAGGTTCAGACGTAGGTAGTTTGCAAACTAATTATACGCGTCGCGATGGCAAAGTTTACTTAAATGGTAGCAAATGCTTTATCACCAGTAGTGCATATACCCCTTATGTGGTGGTGATGAGCCGTGATGCAAGTTCGCCTGACAAACCTATTTTTACCGAATGGTTTGTTGATATGACTAAACCGGGCATCAAAGTAAACAAGTTAGAAAAACTGGGTTTACGCATGGATAGCTGCTGCGAGATCACGTTTGATAACGTCGAGCTTGAAGAAAAAGACATGTTTGGTCGTGAAGGTAATGGTTTTAATCGCGTAAAAGAAGAGTTCGACCATGAACGTTTCTTGGTGGCGTTGACCAACTACGGTACGGCGATGTGTGCATTTGAAGATGCGGCGCGTTATGCAAATCAGCGTGTGCAATTTGGTGAAGCCATTGGTCGTTATCAACTGATTCAAGAAAAATTTGCACATATGGCGATCAAGCTCAATTCAATGCGCAACATGTTATATGAAACTGCATGGAAGAGTGACAACGGTTTAATCACTTCTGGTGATGCAGCCATGTGTAAATTCTTTTGTGCAAATGCGGCATTTGAAGTTGTTGACTCTGCAATGCAAGTCCTTGGTGGTGTTGGTATAGCGGGTGAACACCGAATTTCACGCTTCTGGCGTGACTTGCGTGTTGACCGTGTCTCTGGCGGTTCTGATGAAATGCAAATACTGACACTTGGTCGCTCAGTACTGAAACAGTATCGTTAATAGCTGAATTGTCGCGGGTTGGCTCAGCGTTGAGTTAGTGGGTCAACCCAGTTTCGCAGGAGATTTAACCATGACAGAACATTTACCAATGCCACAGTTTGGCCCACTCTCTGGTGTCAGAGTGGTTTTTTCAGGGATTGAAATTGCAGGACCCTTTGCGGGACAAATGTTTGCAGAGTGGGGCGCTGAAGTTATTTGGATAGAAAACGTCGCATGGGCAGACACGATTCGCGTACAGCCTAACTACCCACAATTGTCTCGCCGTAATTTACGTGCACTATCGCTGAATATTTTTAAGGATGAAGGGCGCGATGCATTCTTAAAGCTAATGGAAACTACCGATATATTCATTGAGGCAAGTAAGGGGCCTGCCTTTGCCCGACGTGGTATTACCGACGAAGTCCTTTGGCAGCATAATCCAAAATTGGTTATCACTCACTTGTCTGGGTTTGGTCAATATGGCGATCCGCAATATACCAACCTTGCAGCCTATAACACTATTGCTCAGGCATTTAGTGGCTACCTCATTCAAAATGGTGATAAAGACCAGCCAATGCCGTCTTTTCCTTATACCGCTGATTATTTTTCAGGTATGACGGCAACAACCGCAGCATTAGCGGCATTGTATAAAGCGCGTGAAACAGGAAAAGGTGAAAGTATTGACGTTGCCATGTACGAGGTCATGTTGCGTATGGGGCAATATTTTATGATGGATTATTTTAATGGTGGCGAAGTTTGCCCACGAATGACCAAAGGGAAAGATCCGTACTACGCAGGTTGTGGTTTATATAGCTGTAACGATGGTTATATCGTGATGGAAATTGTCGGTATTTCGCAAATCCAAGAGATTTTTAAAGACATTGGTCTTGCGCATTTATTGGGAACGCCTGAAATACCAGAAGGCACTCAGCTTATTCATCGTGTGGAATGCCCTTATGGCCCATTAGTTGAAGAGAAGCTAGACGAATGGTTAGGTGCTCGCTCGATAGATGAAGTGCTAGCAAGGTTATCTGAAATTAACATTGCTAGTGCGAAAGTTTTGACCATCCCTGAACTTGAAAGTAATCCACAATATATTGCCCGTGAATCCATTACCGAGTGGCAAGCAATGGATGGACGTACCTGTAAAGGTCCTAACGTAATGCCTAAATTTAAAAATAATCCAGGGCAGATCTGGCGCGGTATGCCATCACACGGCATGGATACTACCGATATCCTCAAAAATATTGGTTATAACGAAAATGATATTAGGGGGCTAGTCGATAAGGGGCTGGCCAAAATTGTTGAGTAATTGAATGAATTATCAGGTCAATAACTTAAATTGGCCTGAAGATTCATCAGGGAAATGATGGGATAACAATTGATGGATGTAATCGGTAAACAAAATTTGCGCCAAATGTGGGATGACCTTGCTCATACCTATAAAAATAAAACTGCGCTTATCTTTGAATCCTGTGAAGGGAATGTACGCGAGTTAAGTTATTCACAAATGAATCAACATATTAACCGCACTGCAAATCTCTTTTTAGCTCATGGTATACAAAAAGGAGACAAAGTTGCTTTGCATTTAGATAATTGCCCGGAATTTTTCTTTTGCTGGTTTGGTCTAGCAAAAATAGGCGCAATTATGGTGCCGGTGAATGCAAGATTTAGATATGAAGAAAGTGCTTGGATCATGGAAAATTGTCAAGCTCGGATGGTCGTCACTCGTCCTCATTTTGCTGATATTTATCAGCGTATTTTAGATGACAACAGCACAATACTTGAGCATGTTTTTCTTATTTCTGATACGCCGCTTGAACCACAAGATGGCATATCAGATTTTATGCATGAACTCGCTAAGCACTCCCCAGAATTAACGCAATTAATTGAAATCGATGTTGGTGATACTGCTGAAATATTATTTACCTCGGGAACGACATCTAAACCTAAAGGTGTCGTTATCACCCATTATAATTTACGTTTTGCGGGATATTACTCTTCTTGGCAGTGCGCACTACGTTCAGATGATGTGTATTTAACTGTCATGCCTGCTTTTCATATTGATTGTCAATGTACTGCATCGATGGCAGCTTTTTCAGTTGGTGCCACCTTCGTTTTATTAGAAAAATACAGTGCTCGTCGTTTTTGGCAGCAAATAGTCAAATATCGCGCCACAGTGACTGAATGTATTCCTATGATGATGCGAACTTTATTGAGCCAGCCTATTGCTGACAATGAAAGTAATCATCAACTACGTGAAGTTTTATTTTATCTCAATCTTAGCGATGAAGAAAAAGACCAGTTCATTGAACGTTTTGGTGTTCGGCTTTTAACGTCTTATGGTATGACCGAAACCATTGTGGGCTTGATTGGAGATAGACCTGGCGATAAGCGTCGTTGGCCATCTATTGGCCGTGTAGGTTTTTGTTATCAAGCACAAATTCGTGATAAACAAAATCAGCCCGTTGCTACGGGGGTTATTGGTGAACTGTGTGTGAAAGGTGAACGAGGAAAAACGTTATTTAAAGCCTATTACAACAATCCCGAAGCAACAGCAAAAGCTTATGACAGCGATGATTGGCTACATACTGGCGACTTTGCTTATCAAGACGATGACGGTTTTTTTTACTTTGTCGATCGAAGTTGCAACATGATTAAACGCGGTGGTGAAAATGTGTCTTGTAGTGAAATTGAAAATATCATTGCATCACACCCGGCTATTGTCGATGTGGCGGTGATTGGTGTCGCCGATGATATTCGTGATGAGGCTATTAAGGCATTTATTGTACTCGAAGAAGGCGCAATTTTGACTGAGGAAGAGTTCTTTGCCTTTTGTGAGAAACAAATGGCGAAATTTAAAGTGCCATCATGGGTTGAGGTTCGTCAGGATCTGCCTCGTAACTGTTCTGGTAAGGTGTTGAAAAGGCATCTGAAATAATTGAGCGAACTGATCATTTTACTTTTAATTGTCAGTTTTCAATTTTAACGCACAAGGTATTTTAATAATTAAGGGATTGAACTATGAGCGAATCATTAAAAGTAACACGCAATGGATCGGTACTGGAAATTGTTCTCGATAGACCAAAAGCCAATGCGATTGATGCTAAAACTAGCTTCAAAATGGGTGAAGTATTTTTGAATTTTCGTGATGATCCAACACTGAGAGTGGCGATTATTACAGGGGCAGGGGAGCGATTTTTCTCCGCAGGTTGGGATCTTAAATCCGCAGCTGAGGGCGAAGCCCCTGATGCAGATTTTGGCCCCGGTGGTTTCGCAGGGTTAACTGAAATTTTTAATCTGAATAAACCTGTTATTGCCGCGGTAAACGGTTATGCCTTTGGTGGTGGATTTGAGCTTGCGCTCGCGGCTGATATGATTATTTGTGCGGAAAACGCCAGCTTTGCTTTGCCAGAAGCACAATTAGGTATTGTACCAGATAGTGGCGGTGTCCTGCGTTTACCTAAAATATTACCCGCGCCAATAGTGAATGAAATGGTGATGACAGGCAGACGTATGGATGCGCAGGAAGCATTACGCTGGGGTATTGCTAACTATGTTGTTCCTATCGATGAATTAATGACTAAAGCACGTGAGATAGCTGAACAAATCACCCAGAGTGCGCCATTAGCGGTTGCCGCATTAAAAGAGATTTTCCGTGCTACAGCGGAGCTATCTGTCGAGGAAGGCTATCAATTGATGCGCAGCGGTACGTTAACAAATTATCCAGATGTTCTTCATTCTGAAGATGCGACCGAAGGACCTTTAGCATTTGCAGAGAAAAGAGAGCCAAACTGGAAAGGTCGTTAAACTTAACGTAATAATAGAGGCATTATGAGCTTTTATGCATTTGAAGGGGTGATCCCCGTGGTTCATCCAACCGCTTATATCCATCCCTCAGCTGTTATTATTGGGGATGTTATTATTGGCGAAGGTGTATTTGTTGGGCCACATGCCTCTTTACGTGGCGATTATGGACGCTTAATTATTGAAGCTGGCGCAAATATCCAAGATGGTTGCATTATGCACGGATACAGCAATGTAGAAACAATAGTTCGTGAATGTGGTCATATTGGTCATGGCGCAATACTGCACGGTTGCATTATTGGTCGTGATACATTAATTGGTATGCACAGTGTGATTATGGATGGTGCAGTTATTGGCGATGAAAGTATCGTGGCGGCAATGAGCTTTGTGAAAGCAGGGTTTGTTGGGGAAACAAGGCAGCTTCTTGTGGGCAGTCCCGCTCGCTATCTTCGCCGAGTCACTGATGATGAAATGTATTGGAAGCGTTTAAACACCAAAGAATATCAAGATTTAGCGGGGCGATACCATTTAGGATTACAAGAAACAATGCCATTAACTGAGATCGAGGCAAACCGTCCTTTACTAGTCGGCACAACAGATGTCAAACCGAAAGGGCAGTAAATAAATAAGTTCTACGTGATTAGATAATGTAAAACGCAGTTATAAAAATTCAATAAACCTGCGTTTTACAGGATCAATATTAAATCGCTTCACGGCGCTGTGCTTTTGACAGCATCCACTGCCATTTTTGTTCTCTATTAAGCTCAGTAGGCGGAACCGCTGCCATTTTAGCAGGAGAGCTAAGCGTTACTTTTTCAGATTGATAGCCTCTAAGACGAGAATAGAGTTGGTTATCAATACCTTTGACTTTAATCAGCCTTTGGCACTGACATCCTCTACCTGCAAGTTTATTTGGGATCATTTTAATTTCACATTGGATCTCAGTCACATCTGAAAGAATATAAGAGATAATATTGACCGCATTAGGATGCGGAATATCAAAATTATTTGATATTTCTCGGGCTGTTGTCCAACGGTCTTGCTTTAAGATCCAACTTGCAATAGATAAATACAAGGGTTCATTAATATATTGTCCACACATAAGCACTCCAAAATCTAATAATTAAATTCTTCTAATAAAGAGAAACTATATGCTAATTTTAGTTTGACTGGTGAATAACTGTTATTAAGTTATTAAATAAGAATATAAATATATCGATTAATTAATTTCGGGTTAAATTTGTTAAATTAACACGGTTAATATTATCACTTTTATAAATTTGCTTTCTTATGTCTAAGCCGCTGCATACATAAGGTAAGCATTCCCAGACTGCGGGCGTTTAATGAGATTAATTCAATATTTAAATTATCATGAAACACCGTGATACACTTCATACTAATAGATTTTAAAATAATTTGCATGCCTTTATTTGTAATATTTACATTTAAATCAGATGTTCTTGTTTTAATAAAAAGTAAAAATAATTATTTTACTTATAAATAAATTTTAATTATGTTTTTTTATTAGATTGAATGATATTGAGATACGTTTAAAATGTAAATAAAAAGGATTTAAAGTTATTTATATTTAAATGGTAATATAAATGAATACTATTACTCATAAGCAGTGTGACGCTGTTCTTCGGTGTGGTTTGCTTTTTATGTAATAAAATAGAAGTAGGCACTGCGTATTGCAATGCCTAATGAATTAAAGATTAAGGTTTGTCGAGATAAGTGGTGATCGAGCGAACAATGCCAACGCAATCTAGACCAAGTTCTGAGATTAGCTCTTCTTGGCTGCCTTGAGAGATAAAAAAATCAGGTAATCCAAGATTTAATACCGGTAAAATTTTCTTTTCACGCATCAAAAATTCATTAACACCACTACCTGCACCACCCATGATGGCATTTTCTTCCAGTGTCACAATGAATTCATGGTTGTTTGCCATATCAAGGATTAGTGCCTCATCAAGTGGCTTCACGAAGCGCATATCAACAACAGTGGCATTGAGTTGCTCAGCGGCTTCTAATGCGTGGCTTAATAAAGTACCAAAGCATAAGATAGCGATTTTCTCGCCTTGACGACGAATAATACCTTTACCTATTGGTAGCGGCGATAGCGGCTTAAGTTCCACACCGGTTCCCGTTCCTCTTGGATAACGAACTGCGGTTGGGCCATCTTGGTATTGATATCCTGTATGTAACATTTGGCGACATTCATCTTCATCACTCGGTGTCATGATGATCATAGTTGGAATGCAGCGTAAGAATGAAATATCAAATGATCCTTGGTGGGTTTGTCCGTCAGCGCCAACAATTCCTGCGCGATCAATAGCAAACATGACGGGCAGTTTTTGAATAGCCACATCGTGGATCACTTGGTCGTAGCCACGTTGTAAGAAAGTCGAATAAATTGCTACAATCGGTTTATAACCGCCAATAGCTAGACCAGCGGCAAAGGTAACTGCGTGCTGTTCAGCAATCGCAACATCGAAATATTGGTCAGGGTATTCTTTTGAGAAACGAACCATACCAGAGCCTTCACGCATTGCTGGTGTGATAGCCATCAGTTTTTCGTCATCTCGCGCTTCTTCACACAGCCAGTCACCAAAAATTTTAGAGAATGTGGGACCTGTTTCTTTACTTTTAGGTAGTGTGAATGTGCTTGGATCGAATTTAGGCACTGCATGCCAGCTGATAGGATCTTTTTCTGCCGGCTCGTAGCCACGACCTTTTTTGGTCATAATATGCAAAAATTGAGGACCTTTAAGGTCTCGCATATTTTTTAAGGTCTGGGTTAAGGCAACGACATCATGGCCATCAACAGGACCGATATAATTAAAACCTAATTCTTCAAACATAGTACCAGGTACTACCATGCCTTTTATGTGCTCTTCAGTCTTCTTCAATAATTCTTTAATAGGCGGAATGCCTGAGAAAACTTTTTTGCCACCTTCACGCAACGTAGTATACAGCTTGCCTGAGAGTAGGTGCGCTAAATGGTTATTCAGTGCGCCAACATTTTCAGAAATAGACATTTCGTTATCATTGAGGATCACCAACATATCTGTTTCTGCATCGCCCGCATGGTTCATTGCTTCAAAAGCCATACCCGCAGTAATCGCACCATCACCAATTACACAGACAGTTTTACGATTTTTATTCTCTTTTTTGGCGGCAATCGCCATACCTAAACCTGCACTAATTGAGGTTGAGGAGTGACCTACACTTAAAATGTCATATTCACTTTCAGCGCGCCAAGGGAAAGGGTGCAAACCATTTTTTTGGCGAATAGTATCAATTCTATCGCGACGACCCGTTAAAATCTTATGTGGATAGGCTTGGTGCCCAACATCCCAGACAAGGTTGTCGAAAGGAGTTTTATACACATAATGTAATGCCACGGTAAGCTCAACGGCACCAAGACCGGAAGCAAAGTGACCGCTTGAACGTCCCACGCTATTAAGTAAAAATTGCCTAAGCTCATCACAAAGCTTAGGCAAGCTCTCTTTAGGCAGCAGACGAAGTTCATCTGGTGTCTCGGCTAGTGCCAGCGTAGGGTATTTAGCGATGTCGATACTCATTAGGTGCTCACTTTTAATTAATAAAAAAATACCCGTCATACTTCAAGCTGTAGGG
>NZ_JBQDNB010000001.1:16803-245535 GCF_052096715.1 Providencia sp. | reverse complement strand
CGTTGGTTTCGCTATGCCACCCAAGTCACATACCTTTGTATGCTCCTCGGGATAGCTTCGCTTACCGCCTACCTACAACTTGAATTATTTAGGGTATAACCCGTCATACTTTAAGCTGTAGGGGCGTTGGTTTCGCTATGCCACCCAAGTCACATACCTTTGTATGCTCCTCGGGATAGGTCTACCTACAATTTGAATTATTAGGGTATAACCCGTCATACAATTTAAATTACATCGGGTAATAATGTTGTAATTATCGGCCTTATGAATGCCAAAAGGCAAAGCATATTGTCAGCTTTTACGCTCAATAATGAAATTAGCTAAAGCTTTCAGCATTTCTATATTATAGCCTTGCGATTGGATAGTCTCTAAAGCTGCAATTGAATTATGATAAAGCTCACGTGCTTTTTGTTGTGCAGATTCAAGGCCTAACAGGGATGGATAAGTACTTTTCTCATGTTCAGCATCTGCACCTTGACGCTTACCTGTCACCGAACTGTCGCCAATAACGTCTAGGATATCGTCTTGGACCTGAAAGGCAAGGCCGATAGATTCAGCATATTTATCTAAAGCCGGTAATAATAAATGACCTTTTTCACCTGCAGAATATGCGCCTAAACGAATTGCTGAGCGAATGAGTGCGCCTGTTTTATGTTGATGAATACGTTCTAGGGCAGCAAGATCAACGCGTTTACCTTCTGCATCAAGATCTAAAGCTTGTCCGCCACACATACCTGCGAGGCCACTTGCATAAGATAGCTCTACAATCATTGCAATTCTGTCTTTGTCGCAAACATCTGGCATTTGTGCTGATGACAATAATTGAAAGGCTAATGTTTGTAGGGCATCACCCGCTAAAACTGCATTACCTTCACCAAACTTGATATGACAAGTCGGTTGACCTCTGCGTAGGTCGTCGTCATCCATAGCAGGTAAATCGTCATGAATTAACGAATAAGCATGAATGCATTCAACGGCAGCAGCTGGCACATCTAAGTTTTCTTGGGATACACCCAGCATTGAACCTACAGCATAGGTTAAAAATGGGCGTAAACGTTTTCCACCCAATAACGTGCCATATTTCATTGCTTGAGCTAAAGGTAAATCAGCAAAAGGTAATGCATCTAAGGCTGTTAATAAATATTGATTAACTCTTTCGTGGGCTTGTTGCTGTTGCTGAACGAAATTATTTAGGTATTTTTCGGACATAATTTATTCTGTATCAGGTGAAAAATCATCAAGGGGTTTATTTTCATCATCACTAAGCAGAATTTGAACACGTTGTTCTGCTTGTTGTAAGACTTTTTGGCCCTGCTTAGCAATTTGAACACCGCGTTCAAACTCATTTAGCGCATCTTCTAATGGAAGATCGCCAGACTCAAGGCGAGCAACGATTTGCTCAAGCTCTTTTAGCGAGTTTTCAAAACTAACAGTTGGAACTTTTTGGGATTTTTCTTTAGCCATCATTCATTAACCAGTAATGTTAAATCACTTGTTCGAAGGTATTTTAATTGTTTAGCAGACTAACGCAGTCTCGGCGTGGTTACAATTTATTATTGGTGTTTTTAGATTCGCCGCGCAAGATAGTGTTATAATGCTTCCCATTATTGACAATCGGTAAAGTGTACGTGTGTCGCGTTTAAAATACGTTCGTTTTTCCCTATAACCTTGAACATGCCGCTATTATGAAGTTTATCATTAAGTTATTCCCAGAAATTACCATTAAAAGCCAGACTGTTAGAATACGATTCATTAAAATCCTAACCAGTAGTATCCGTAATGTCCTTAAACCGTTTGGTGAAGAAATCGCAGTTGTCCGTCATTGGGATAACATTGAAGTGCGTGTAAAAGGGGAAACACAACACGACGAAATTTGCGATATGCTAAGTCGTATTCCTGGTATTCACCATATTCTTGAAGTGGAAGATAAACCCTTCACCAGCTTGCACCATATCTATGAGATGGTGTATGAATATTATGCGCCTTCACTTGAAAATAAAACCTTTTGTGTTCGAGTAAAACGTAGAGGTAAACATGAATTTACCTCGATTGAGGCAGAGCGTTATATTGGCGGTGGGTTAAATCAACACATTGCGACAGCAAAAGTTAAACTGACTGATCCTGATACAACTGTGCATTTAGAAATTGAAGATGAAAATCTTATTTTAGTTAAAGCGCGTATTGAAGGAATTGGTGGTTTCCCCATTGGAACTCAAGAAGATGTTTTATCCTTAATTTCAGGTGGATTTGACTCTGGTGTTTCTAGCTATATGTTGATGCGCCGCGGTTGCCGTGTTCACTACTGCTTCTTTAATCTTGGTGGTGCGGCACATGAAATTGGTGTGAAGCAAATTGCGCACTATTTATGGAATCGTTTTGGTAGCTCGCACAAAGTTCGTTTTATTTCGGTTAACTTTGAACCTGTTGTCGCTGAAATTTTAGAAAAAGTTGATGACGGTCAGATGGGCGTTGTGCTTAAGCGCATGATGGTTCGCGCTGCATCTAAAGTTGCTGAACGTTATGGTGTTCAAGCGATTGTCACCGGTGAAGCGTTAGGGCAAGTTTCTAGCCAAACACTGACTAATTTGCGTCTTATCGATAATGCCTCTGATACCTTGATTTTAAGACCACTTATTTCCCATGATAAAGAGCACATTATTAAAGTAGCTCGCCAGATTGGAACTGAAGAGTTTTCAAGAACGATGCCTGAATATTGTGGCGTTATCTCAAAAAGTCCAACAGTTAAAGCGGTTAAAGCTAAAATTGAAGCGGAAGAAGCTAACTTTGATTTTAGTATTTTAGATGCGGTTGTTCAGCAATCACAAAATATTGATATTCGCCAAATCGCGCAGGAAAGCCTTGAGAAGGTGCCTGAAGTTGAAATGGTTAGTGATTTATCCGCGGCTAATGAAGTCGTCTTAGATATCCGCTCACCGGATGAACATGAAGATAAGCCTTTGGTGATTGACGGTATTGAAGTTAAACACATTCCGTTTTACCGTTTAAGTACGCAGTTCGGTGATTTACCGAAAGAAAAAACCTATTTGTTGTATTGCGATCGTGGGGTCATGAGCCGTTTGCAAGCGCTATACTTGAAAGAACAAGGGTTTGATAATATTAAAGTTTATCGTCCGTAATCGCTTATTTAAAAAGAGCAGGGGAACCAATAAACCTGCTCTTTTTAAGGTACTAATCTTCTAAATAATCATTGATCCCGTTGGGTAAAACCAATTGTGATGCAACCTCGCCAGCAATTTTTCGACCAAGTAATAATTCAATCAGTTTTAATGCAAAATCAAATGAGGTTGCAGGACCTTGGCTGGTTAACAAGTTAACGCGCTCATCGAAGTAAACACGTTTATCGACCCATCTATTCGTTGGAATTTTATCTTTCAATGTCGGGAAGGCGGTCATATTACCGAATGGAAATAACTGGTGATATTCTAAAACCACGACTGGAGCTGCACAAATTGCGGCCACAATTTTACCATCAAGATGCATGCGTCGTACTTTTTCAACCACTAAAGGACTATCACGAAAAACCTCAGCACCCGCGAGTCCTCCGGGTAATACGATGGCATCAAAAGGCTCATCCGCCACATTGATTAGTGGGGTATCCGCAATAAACTTCATTCCTCTTGATGCAGTAATTTCAACGGAGCTATCTTCGGTGACGCTAGCTAGCGTCACTTGTATACCAGCTCTGACAAGTAAATCAGCCGTAGTGACTGTTTCTATTTCTTCACTACCATTGGCTACGCATATTAGAACTGAAGCCGTCATATTGTTGTTCTCTATTTTTAACTAAGTGATATAAACGGTCATTTTCCGGCGTTTGGAGACCATGAGCTCTGGCTTGCTTTATCAAATATCCAGTAATGTAATCAATTTCTGTGCGCCGATGATTACGAATGTCTTGCAGCATTGATGAATAGTTATCTTTTGTATTATCAATGATGCCATAAATGTACTCGGTAAGTTCGGCTTTGTCGGTATGTAATCCTTCAGCGGTCATGACCTGACAAATTTCATCAATAATGCGTTCAACTTGTTTAACGTGATGAATAAGCGCACCATTTTTATCATTATATTCGACAGTGAGCGGATTTATCACGCAGTTTGCAATTAACTTTCGCCAACAGGTCGTTATAATTTGATTGTGCCATGCAACGTCAGGTAAGGCTTCATGTAGGACATCAGCAATAGGGTAATAAAATTCAGCTTGAGAATTGACGGCACCAATATGAGTAATACCATTAGCAACATGAAAGACTTGGTTGTGCTCTTGCCAAGCAGCATGAGTTGTTACCCCACTTAAAAATGGGTGTCGTAAAGCGCCGAGCTCTTCAATTGTCCCCATTCCGTTATGGAGCAGTAAAATGGGGCTAGTTTCAGGAATACTGCTAAGTAGTGGCAGCAATGCATCAGAAACTTGCCACGCTTTTAGACAGACAATCACTAACTCGCTGGTATTAAGGTGATTAATATTATTACAAGGAATGAGTTCGCGAAAAGTACGGCCATCGGGCTCATTGACATCAACAAATAAATCCGGTTGAGCAATACGTAACCAGCCTTGGGTATCATGGCCTTGCAAGGTCAGCGAAGCAAGCCAGAGCTTACCTATCGCACCGCAACCAATAAGGGTTATTTTCATCGGGCCCCTCTAAAATAATACCACTTTGAAATAGGCTATCTAAACTTTACCTTGTAAAGTCTATCAGATAGATATCCAGTATATACTCTAACGAATTCAAGTTGTAGGAAGAGAGTAAATGAATGAGACTCACAGAGCACAGATAAGTGAATAAGAGCAGCTAACAATGCAACAGCTCGCGCAACAACTTGAAGTATGGCAACTAAAAACGTTATTATGCGCACAACATTGATTATCAGGAGGCCTTAATATGCCATCATTTGATATTGTATCTGAAGTTGAAATGAATGAAGTCCGTAATGCGGTAGAAAATGCTCAGCGCGAGCTTACAACCCGTTGGGATTTTAAAAACGTAGAAGCTAGCATTGAATTGAACGAAAAAAATGAATCTATAAAAGTGACCAGTGCGTCAGACTTTCAGGTTCTTCAGTTGATTGATATTCTACGAGAAAAAATGTCAAAACGTGGTATTGATGGCGCGGTACTTAAAGTGCCTGAAGACGTTGTCCATAGTGGTAAAACCTATAGTGTAGAGGTTACTCTACAAGAAGGTATTGATGCTGCGACCGCGAAAAAAATCATTAAACTGATTAAAGACAGTAAATTAAAAGTTCAAGCGCAAATTCAAGGTGAGCAAGTCCGTGTGACTGGGAAAGCGCGCGATGACCTACAAGGGGTTATGGCGTTAGTGCGTTCTGGTGATTTAGGTCAACCGTTCCAATTTAATAATTTCCGCGATTAATTTACACGATTGATTTTCGATTAGCCCACTTTATGTGGGCTAATTTAGTTAAAAATAATGCATTTAAAAAGAATAGTTTGAAGACGAATAAATGTTAATCAGCGTGAATAATTGCTTCGAGTTGTTCCCGCGAAATCACTTTTCTATCAATTTTGACATAAACGCTCATTTCTTCATCAATTATCACGACTTCCATTACTCCTTCTTGAGACTCAAGCTGTTGCTGAAGTCGCGCTATATTTTTAAAGCGATGGGGCAATATTAAGCGAATACTGCTGACATAAGGGGGTTGTTGCATTGTTAGGCTGATAATGAACCACACAATAGTGAGCACTAACCCACTGATAAATACTGTGCTTGCACCATCAAAGTCATATAGCCATCCACCTAAAATTCCACCGATAGCGACACCTAAAAATTGGCTGGTAGAGTAAACACCCATCGCAGTACCTTTATAACCCGCCGGCGCTTCTTTGCTGATGAGCGAAGGTAAAATTGCTTCCATCACATTGAATGCAATGAAAAAGAGTTGAATACCGATAAAAATTACCCATAAATGGCTGCCAGATAACCACAACGTCACTTCCGCAAGTGCCAGAACCACAATGCAAAATAGGAAAACCTGCTTCATTTTGCGGTATTTTTCTGCGTAGATAATAAAAGGCAATACAGTGACAAAGGCGATTAACATGGTGATCAAATAGGCTTTCCAATGATCTTTGGCTAAATAACCTGCGTCGGTCATGATCAACGGAAGTGCAACAAAGCTCGACATCAAGAGTGCGTGCAAACATAAAATACCGATATTAAGCTTAAGTAGTGGCGGATGCATCAGCACGGTTTTTAAGTTACTTTTTACAAAAGCAGACTCACGGTTCACTATATGATGACTGCTATTGGGTACGACGAAAATCGTCACAACGATGGCACCAATGGCCAGTAGCGTAATTCCCCAAAATAGTCCGCTTAATCCAACCATATGCGTGATGATAGGCCCTAATACTAAGGCGATCGCAAAGGTTACCCCAAAGCTAATGCCTAAAAAGGCCATGGCTTTGGTTCGATTCTGTTCACGGGTTAAGTCTGAAAGAAGAGCCATTACCGCAGCTGAAATTGCACCAGCCCCTTGTAATGCGCGACCAATAATAATTCCCCATATAGAATCACTGAGGGCGGCAACAACACTACCAATAATAAAGATGACTAAACCAAAAATAATTAAGGGTTTACGGCCTATTTTGTCAGACATCAAGCCAAAAGGGATTTGGAATAGTGCTTGGCTTAAACCATAAATACCAATAGCAACACCCACTAAAAATTCACTGGCTCCCTGCAAATGTAAGCCATAACTGGTCAAAATAGGTAAGACCATAAACATGCCAAGCATGCGAAGGGAGAAAATAGAACCCAGTCCCCAAGTGGCGCGGAGTTCTAGGGGGGTCATTTTGTTATCATTCATTTTTATTCTTCATATTTCGTGCTGTAGCGGTGTTGGCTTCTCTTGGCTACTTAGGTCACATACTTATGTATGCTCCCTAAGGTATCCTCGTTTGCCGCCTTGCTACAACACGAACTATTTTGAATAAACACGTTATGTTGTAGCAAAAATAATTTAAATCAAGCTATTAGCATTTTTAATAGTGCATTTAATATCTAGCTTATAAATAGCAAGCGGCTATTTAACCATAAAATAGATTAATATAGATAGGTAGAATAAGTAAAAGTGAGTTGCAAAAGCAGTTAGAGATAAATAAAAATGGCAGGGAAGCCCCCGCCATTTATATATGCTTATCATTAATGATGAATAAATTATCTAACGAGTGCTATAACAGTATCGCTTGAAACGATAGGGTCGATTGACATCATCACACTTAGCGAAGTTATCGCAACAATTGAGAAGATGAACAATTTTCTTGCCCAAACACGGTCATCATTTTCGGTTTTGAAACCCGAAATAGCCATGCCAAGCCACCATAAGCTCACTGCTGCACCAACTATTAAATATTTATAACCAGCGTACCCACTGATTGCCAACATTAACGTTGCGACCATAAACGCTAGGATGTACAAGAAGATATGTGTTTTAGCGACAGATATTCCCTTGATAACCGGCAGAACCGGAATGTTAGCTGCCTGATAATCCTTAAAGCGGAAAATGGCAATGGCATAGGAATGCGGCATTTGCCACAAGCTGAAGATTAATAACAGGATAAGAGCACCTGCATCAAATTCATTTGTGACTGCGCAGTAACCGATAACCGGTGGTGCTGCGCCAGAAAGGCTGCCAATTAATGTGCCATATACTGATTTACGTTTCATATAAAGGCTATAAACGCCAACATAAACAATGAAACCAATTATCGCCAATAGCATTGCCAGTGCATTAGCTGCTACGAGTAGCAGCACAACACCTGCAATACCTAACACAGTTGCGTAAATCAGACTAACTTTCGGGTCAATCAGCCCTTTAACTAAAGGGCGATTCTTGGTTCTTTCCATGATACGGTCAATATCACGGTCAATGTAGTTGTTGAAAACACAACCAGAAGCCACGACCAGTGATACACCCAGCAAAGTCGCAATAAACAGCGGATAATCTATCGAGCCTTTTGAGGCAAGGAGAAAACCGCCGATCACAGAAATCAGATTTCCGAAGATAATTCCTGGTTTGGTCACTTGCAGGTATTTCTTAAACATAATGGCAACTCTTTAGTCGAGCATCATATTGATGTTCAGGTTGTACATAATCCACAGAGAGCCAATTACAACGATACCGACGATTAGCATAGTGAACAGGAATGCTACGAGGTTCCATCGCTCATCTGATGATGTGTTCATGTGTAAGAAGCATATAAGGTGAACAAAGATTTGCACAACAGCCATCCCAACAACAGTCCAAAGGATTGCGGCTTGTGATGCAGTACCTTCCATCACCATCCAGAAAGGAATTACTGTCAGGATAATAGACAGAATAAAACCAATCATGTAAGTCTTAACGCTACCGTGGCTTGCTCCGGTATGAGCATCTTTTGCATGACTCATTTAAATTGCCCCCAGCAGATAAACAACGGTAAATACACAGATCCAAACAACATCTAAGAAGTGCCAGAACAGGCTAAGGCAATTTAGACGCGTCTTGTTGACTTCAGTTAGACCACGGCGAGAAACTTGGATCATCATGATGATAATCCAAATCAGACCTGCGGTGACGTGCAGACCATGCGTAGCAACTAAAGCGAAGAATCCAGATAAGAAGCCACTGCGATCAGGACCAAAGCCTTCAGAGATAAGCTCATGGAACTCATAGACTTCCATAAATACGAAGCCAAGACCCAGTAAGAACGTTGCAAACAGCCATAAATTGACGAATGCAATTTTGCCTCTGTGCATGGCAATCATCGCGAAGCCGTAAGTGATACTACTGACTAACAGTAAGAATGTTTCACCTAATACGAACTTCAGACTGAAGATGTCTTTACCTGCAGGGCCACCAGCAGTGCCATCAGCCAAAACAACATAGGTTGCAAATAGGCAGGCAAACAGGATCAAGTCACTCATTATGTAGATCCAGAAACCAAAGACTTTAGTTCCGCCTGCATCATGATGCCCATGCTCTGCATGGGCTAAGTTTTGATTAGTCACTGTATTAGTTGACATCGTTCACACCTGCCTTACGTAATTCTTCAAAGTGCTTATTCTCGATTTGCTCGATTTCAGCCACAGGTACGTAGTAATCAACATCTTCGTCGAAGCTTTTTGCAATCCAAGTAACAATCATGCCACCAAAACCAACGATTGCGAGCCACCAGATGTGCCAGATCATTGCGAAACCTAATAACAAGCTAAATGCAGCGATAATTACGCCAGCGCCTGTATTTTTTGGCATATGAATTTCTTCATATGAAGTTGGTTTTTTATGAGCGGTACCTTTTTCTTTCATATCCCACCAAGCATCACGCGTTTGAATATGTGGTTCAACGGCGAAGTTATAGAATGGTGGTGGAGAAGAGGTTGCCCACTCCAGTGTACGTCCACCCCATGGGTCACCGGTTAAATCACGGTTAGCATGGCGGTCACGAATACTGACAATGACTTGAATTACCTGACATGCAATACCAAGTGCAATGACCGCAGCACCAACTGCAGCAGTTACGAGCATTGCGTGGTAAGCAGGATCAATATTCTGGCTTAGGCGACGAGTCATACCCATGAAGCCTAGGATATATAGCGGCATAAATGCTAAGAAGAAACCGATAATCCAGAACCAGAATGCGCGAACACCCCATTTCTCATTTAATGAGAAACCGTATGCTTTCGGGAACCAGTAAGTCATACCAGCAAAACAACCGAATACAACACCACCGATAATTACGTTATGGAAGTGAGCAATTAAGAATAGGCTGTTATGTAGAACGAAGTTTGCACCCGGAACGGCTAATAGAACACCTGTCATACCACCAACTGAGAAGGTGATGATAAAACCGATAGTCCATAACATTGGGGATTTTAATTCGATACGACCTTGGTACATGGTGAACAGCCAGTTGAAAATCTTAACCCCAGTTGGGATTGCGATAATCATGGTTGCAACACCAAAGAAGGCATTGACGTTTGCACCAGACCCCATGGTAAAGAAGTGGTGTAGCCAAACGACGAATGACATCACGGTAATGGCGATTGTTGCCCAAACCAAAGAGGTATAACCGAATAGACGTTTTTTGGAGAATGTTGCTGCAACTTCTGAGAATACACCAAATACAGGCAGTACAAGGATATAAACTTCAGGATGTCCCCAAGCCCAAATCAAGTTAATGTACATCATCATGTTGCCACCCATATCATTCGTGAAGAAATGAGTGCCAATATAGCGGTCTAATGTCAGTAACGTGAGGGTAACTGTTAAAATAGGGAAAGCTGCAATAATTAGGATGTTGGTACAAAATGCTGTCCAAGTAAAGACAGGCATTTTCATCATCGACATACCTGGTGCACGCATACGGATAATCGTCGCGAAGAAGTTAACACCTGTCAATAATGTACCTATACCGGATATCTGTAGACTCCAAAGCCAGTAATCGACCCCGACGCCAGGATTGTACTCCAAGCCAGATAGTGGTGGGTAAGCTAACCAACCTGTTTGTGCGAATTCGCCAACCCCTAAAGAGATGTTGATAAGTACAACACCAACAACAAAGAACCAGAAGCTCAATGAGTTTAGGAATGGGAAGGCAACGTCACGAGCACCAATTTGCAGAGGAACTACAAAGTTCATCAAACCAACAACAAATGGAGTTGCCATGAAGAAAATCATGATAACGCCGTGTGCGGTAAAGATTTGGTCATAGTGATGAGGGTTTAAATAACCTTCTTGGCCAGCAGAGGCTAGAACTTGCTGACCACGCATCATGATGGCATCCGCAAAGCCGCGGAACAACATAACCATCGCAACGATGATATACATGATACCAATTTTTTTGTGGTCAACTGTTGTTAGCCACTCTTTCCACAACCATTTCCATTTACCAAAATAGGTAATCACACCCAGTAATGCTAGTCCACCTAGGACAATAGCGATCAGTGTGATAACAATAATTGGCTCATGAAGTGGAATTGCATCTAGTGTTAATTTTCCGAACATGCCCTTATTCCTCAGCGCCTGCATGAGCATTATGGCCCATATGCATAGATTGATCTGTAGATTCTTTAGTCGTTTCTACAGGCGCGTGACCTTGATGGTGTTCATGACCAAACTTGAGAACAATTTCGTCATACAGTTTAGGTTTCACGCTAGAGAAGTAGGTAACAGGAACGTTAATGCTAGGCTTAGCGACTTCATCAAATGCCTGCATTGTATCCATGGTTTTAGGTGAAGTTTTCACCTTTTGTACCCACTCTTCGAAGCCTTGGCGGTCAGGAGTTGCAATTGCATTGAACTTCATATCGGAGAAGCCTTTGCCACTATAGCTTGCAGAGAAGCCTTTATAGGTGCCAGGTTCATTAGCGATTAAGTGAAGTTTAGTTTGCATACCCGCCATCGCGTAGATTTGGCCACCCAAAGATGGAATGAAGAACGAGTTCATCACCGAATCAGACGTGATTTTGAAGTTTACAGGCACACCAGTAGGGAATGCGATTTCGTTAACTGTTGCAATACCTTGCTCTGGATAAATAAATATCCATTTCCAGTCGGCAGAAATAACTTCAATGGTAATAGGTTCCTGATCACTAACTAATGGCTGATACGGATCCAGCTCATGCGTCGTTTTCCAAGTAATGGTACCGAGAATAATGATAATAATGATAGGAACAGTCCAGCAGACTAGCTCAATTTTATTTGAGTGAGCCCAGTTAGGACGATAGGTTGCTGACTTATTGGATTCACGGTATTTCATAGCAAAAATAAATGCCATAAAGATAACAGGGATCACAACAAGGAGCATTAAGCCAACTGCAATAAGAATTAGCTCTTTTTGTTTAACGCCAACGGCGCCTTTTGGGTCCATCAACACCATATCACAACCGCCTAATAGTAAGGCTGCTACAACCAGTGAGATTGCTCCAATACTTTTTTTGTAGTTCATAAGTCTCATCCACGACCCCAAATGACAAAGATTCTAATTGTCGTTTCATCAGTACGGGTATTTTACGGTAAGGTTATGCTAGTGTAAATGATTGTAAGGCAAAGAAACTGAATTGTTAGCTCTTTATGTTAATATGATCACATGTAAAGAACTTATATCAAAACAGTTAAAATTGATGCGGATTATAAGTATATATTGATAAAACGACACTAATAGTAAATTATCTTAGTAATTTTACAAGGAAAAATATATACAAAAGAGAAGAAAAAAAATGAAAACTGATATGAATGTTAAATAAAATGGTAGTGGAAAATACGTTTTTTACTACCGATAAGGAGGAAATCAGTACCTTATCGGTAAAATAGTAAAGTAATATTATTACTTTATTGATAAAAAACAGATTTATTATAATTGAATATAATTTTCTTATGGAAAGTTAGAACGTATACTTTAATGTGTAAACGATCGCATCTTGGTAAAAATTATCACCTAATTTATTATCAGCATAACGATATTGCACACCAGCGGCTAAGTTAGGCGTCGCATTCCACCAAAAAGCTAAAGCACCGTTTATTCCATCTCGACCGCCATTACCATAGCGTTTATGACGAGAAAACTCCATTTCATGCCAGTTGGTAATCATGAAATTCTCTTCAAACATCTTAAAGTTATAGCCCGCAACCCAGCCAACAACATAGCCATTGTTCCCTGAGTAATAAGTTTGATCGACATAATGAAGTGCAATAAAGGGTTTAAACCACAGATCGCCAATGACGGTGTTATAGCCTAGCCCATATAGGGTGTTTACCTCGTGAAAGTTGCCACCATATTTTGCGCCCGGCATCGACCAAGTACCATAAACATGTCCATAAAGGTTGAGTCCGCTATCACCTAAATAAACGCGTCCAGTTGTTTTGATGGTATAGCGCTGATTACGTCCAGGCTCTGTCCGACGCTGATGAAGTGGATTTTCAACATCAAAAAAACCATATAATTCCCCCCATTTAAAATTAGCTCCGCCCTCCAATTCAATATAAGCAAAGTCTTTTTTGCGTGTAGTGTGTTCAGATTTGGTTTCTGTGCGATGTGACCAATCCAAATAGTTAACATTGATATCAGCAAAGCCATTTTGATATCCGAGAAACTCTTCAGAGTTCGCATTACCTGCGAGAGACGCTATGGCAGCAGTGCAGAGTAGTTTTTTTATCATGATATATTATTTTCATTTAATTATTAACGAAGTTTATCATTTTATGACGTTTGTTTTTGACATTCAGCCATCGTCAAATTAACAAGATATTAGACTTTTAAATAACAATTAAAAAACATATTGGTTTGAAAAAGTGAGTTTTATCACGATATTTGAGCGTGGAAGATGGTTTGTATTGATGAGGCTGATTTTCATTGATGAATTAAATTACCTAAACTAATAGCATTGGCTTAGGTAATTAATGTTATGAATAGATGATTTACTGTTTGACGATTTTACGTACAGCTAAGAAGTCTAAGCTACCACCGATGATCAAACTCAACGCACCGATAGAAACCCCGATATTGAAAATAATATTTTGGTAGTAAGGCAGGTTAAGCCAAAATGATATCTGTGTTGTAAATAAATAAATTTTTACGCCGCTAAATGAACAAACAAGCAGGGTTAGTAGCCATATTGCTAGAAAGCTCACTGCCGTAAGTAAGGTATAGACTGCAATTTTATAGCCACTTGGATATTGTTCGCGACGTTGGAATAGCCCAGTCGTTTGCGTGTAAACTAAGGATGTTCGGCAAGCCAGAAGTAATAATATTCCTGGCACAGCGACACCAATTGAAATTAAATAAAAGAGTGGCCAACCATAGGTGCTTACAAAAATACTGGCAATAGGACCAATATAGACACGTCCAACAGCAGATAAGGCAGAAAGAAGGGCAAATTGAGTCGCTGACAATGATTTATTACATAAGGTCATTAAAAGGGCAACAAACGCTGCGGTTCCCATTCCAGAAAAAATATTTTCAAGAAAAATGATTGAACCCATACTAATGATATTCGGCGGCGTGACTGCCAGAAACCAATAACCAATATTAGAAACGCCTTGTAAGACCCCAAAGACGAATAGCGCTTTAAATAAGCTCATATTCTTCATTAGATAACCACCAAGAAGCGCTCCAACAATTGTTGCAGCCATCCCAACTGTTTTATTGACGGTACCAACTTCACTTAAACTAAAACCTAACGCATTCAATAAGAAATTGGTATTTAACGCCATTACAAAGGCATCACCCATCTTATAAAAAACCAGTAGCAATAAGATTAACCATGCATTGTTACGACTAAAAAATTCGGCGAGAGGCTCATAAATAGCATCTTTGAGTGAGGCGGGGGGCGCGATATTTTCGGTGGGCTCTTTGGCGAGTAATGTTGCAATCACACCGATAAGCATTAGTCCTGCCATCAGCAAGTAAAGTTGTTGCCATGTCAGAAACTTGTCAGCTAGCCAAAGGGAAAGACCACCAGAAACGAGCATGCTGATGCGATAGCCCATTACAGATGTTGCGGCTCCAAGACCACGTTCTTCGGCGCTTAATAAGTCAGTTTTATAAGCATCGAATACGATATCTTGTGATGCGGAACAAAATGCCACAATGACGGCTAATGAAGCAAGCCACCATAAATGTTGCGAAGGGTTCATGAAACCCATTGTTGCAATACTAATAATGAGTAAAATTTGAGTGGTTAGTAACCAACCTCGACGTCGACCTAAAAAGGATGGAGTGTAGCGATCCATCATTGGAGACCACAAAAATTTTAAAACATAAGCTTGACCAACGAGAGAGAAAAAACCAATGGTACGGATATCCACATTCTCAACCGTTAACCACGCTTGTAATGTGCCTGCAGTAAGTGCCAATGGTAAGCCAGAAGCGAATCCCAATAGTATTAATATAATGTTGTTAGGTAGTCTGAAGGTGGTGCGTGGCATATTCTTCCTTTTACCGACACCTGTTTTATTCGCGCTACAGGGGTCTTGGCTTCACTCATTTTCTTTCTACTGGCAACATGAAATTAATTAGAGTAATTCTCGTTATATGTCGTGTTTCAGCATATTGGTATAAAAGGCAGTACAACATTGCGCTACCCAAGTCGCATTCTTATTATATGCTTCTTGGGAGAGCTTATGTTAAACAGCGATATTTGTAATTATTAATAGCGAGAATTTTGTCTGATAAAATCAGTTAATTCTTGGTCATTCGCCATATCGGTAATTAAATCGCTAAGAGCACTGTTTATGGCCGCTTGAATTTTTGCATTCGTCGCGCCTAGCAGTTCTTGCGTATTAAAGTTACGGGTAAATGAACGTGTTTTTGTTGAGCCATTAGGGGCAGTCGCATTGACACTTACACTTGAATTGACGGTGATATTGTGGCGTAGGCTTCCTTCAGTAACTTTGGCATCTAACTTATTCAATTGAACAACTAAGTTAATATTTGCAGGTGATGTGACCATAAAACCACGTGCTGCCATCTGTTTTTCTACTGCTTCTTGCATCAAATAGCGTGGGTCACGAGACGGATTAAGTACAACTAAGCTACCATCGCGGTTAACTTCAGCTAATGATTTTTGAGTACGATTATCAACGCTACTCACACTGATTGATGTTGCATTCAGTGTTGGATTTTTAGCAGGTAAGGTAATCTTGGGTTCAAGCGATAATGTATTATTACTTGCGGTACAACCGGCAAGCAAAAACAAGGCAAAAAGAGGAAAACACAGTTTTCTTAACATAATTTTTTCCAGTTAATCTTTCCTAATTGAAAATGTTCCGCTATGGTGCGGATAGCGGCAATTATAGCAATGCAATTAGAGCAACAGCAATATGGTTTATTTTACTTGAACTGTTAGACAGCAGTTTTTGAAAAAAGTCGTATAAGCTTCGTATAAATGCGAAGCGGTCATAATATAAAGTTGCAATTATCAGATTTTTCTACAGTAAAATTGCAAGATTTGGTGTTGCTCATAGTGTGATTCGCAATATAGCTTGCGGTGTAGTTTACTGGATTTATCAATACTAGATAAGCCTCTAAGTAAGGAGTTTTTTATGGTCGCCAATGTATCGCAGGATATGCAATCGCGTGTGAGTCAAAAGTTACACACGGCTTTTGAACCTGCTCATTTGGAAGTGATAAACGAAAGCTATCAACATAATGTATTGCCAGGTTCAGAAAGTCATTTTAAAGTCATTTTAGTCAGTGAAAAGTTCGAAAATAAACGAATGCTTAGTCGTCATCGAGAAATTTATGCTATTTTAGCAGACGAATTAGCGGGCAGTATCCATGCTTTGGCGTTACATACGTATACGCCACAAGAGTGGGATGGGTTAACTAACACCGCATTGAAATCACCTGCATGTCGTGGTGCGGGTAAAGCTAACGGCTAATTCGAGAGTTTATTTTTGAAAACTGATTTTATATGAATACTGAAATTCATCATTTTTAATATACTTAGTATCAAATTGATGAATGATTTTTCTTCAATTTTGTTGAAGAAATGGAATTTTAGTCAGAAAAGTCACAAAATTAGAGGATTAATCGCTTCTTTTATCGGCTTTTCTCGACTCAGAGCGCATGCATCGGTATAATGTTGCGTCTAATTTTCAGTAAGGTTTCGGGACGCTTCTGATATCAGGGATGAGTGTTGTGAAAACAATGCCCCCGGTTCTGGAAGGGAGAAAGCCACTAATGATTTAATGGCATAACTCTGAAGTAGACCGATCACTAAGATTTTTTTTGAGGTAAGAAGATGCAAGTTTCTGTTGAAACGACTCAAGGCCTTGGGCGTCGTGTAACAATCACCGTTCCTGCCGCTGATATTGAAAAAGCAGTAAATAGCGAGCTAGTTAGCGTTGCTAAGAAAGTACGTGTTGATGGTTTCCGTAAAGGAAAAGTACCAATGACTATCGTTAAACAGCGTTATGGTTCGTCTGTTATGCAAGACGTTCTAGGCGATGTTATGCAACGTAACTTTATCAATGCAATCATTGAACAAAAAATCAATCCAGCGGGTGCTCCTAGCTATAAGCCAGAACAACTCGATGAAGGTAAAGATTTCGTTTATTCGGTTGAATTTGAAGTTTATCCAGAAATCGAACTGAAAGGTTTAGAAACTATTGAAGTTGAAAAGCCAGCTGTCTCAGTAAAAGATGAAGATCTGGAAAACATGCTGGAAACTCTGCGTAAACAACAAGCAGAATGGAAAGAAGTTGAACAAGCGGCAGCTGCTGATTCTCGTGTTACTGTTAATTTTAACGGTTCTATCGATGGTGAAGAGTTCGAAGGCGGTAAAGCTGAAGATTTCGCACTCGTTATGGGCGAAGGCCGTATGATCCCTGGATTTGAAGAGGGTATTGTTGGTCATAAAGCCGGTGAAGAATTCGACATCGAAGTTAACTTCCCAGAAGATTACCACGCTGAAAACCTAAAAGGTAAAGCGGCTAAATTTGCTATCGTTCTTAAGAAAGTTGAACAACGCGAATTACCTGAATTCACTGAAGAATTTATCAAGCGTTTTGGTATTGCAGATGGCTCTTTAGATGGTCTGCGTACAGAAGTGCGTAAAAACATGGAACGTGAACTGAAAAATGCAGTTCGTAACCGTGTTAAAGCACAAGTACTTGATGGCTTGATCGCTGCGAACAATGTTGATGTTCCAGCAGCAGTTGTTGATGGTGAAATCGATGTTCTGCGTCGTCAAGCGGCTCAGCGTTTTGGTGGCAACGAACAACAAGCGATGGAATTACCACGTGAATTGTTCGAAGAACAAGCAAAACGTCGTGTTGTTATCGGTTTGCTGTTAGGCGAAGTGATCAACAAGAACGAGCTGAAAGCTGATGAAGATCGTGTGAAAACATTGATCGAAGAAATGGCATCTGCTTACGAAGATCCATCAGAAGTTATCGAATACTACAGCAAAAATGAAGAGCTGATGAACAGTGTTCGTAACTTAGCTTTAGAAGAGCAAGCAGTTGAAACTATCCTTGCTGCCGCTAAAGTAACTGAAAAAGAAACTAACTTCACTGAACTGATGAATCAAGTTCAAGCTGGTTAATTTTTCTTTTTAGTTGTACAAAATAATAAACCCGTAGTGTTTCGCTGCGGGTTTTTTGTCAATTAAAGCTTTTTAAATTCAGACTTTTTGTTAATTACGATAAAGTCACTTGAAAATCATATTTAAACCCTAATTATAGAGTCAACACATTAGATAAAACGTGACGAGGTAATTTGTCATTTTTCAATATCAAGTAGGGATTTTCCTCGGTATAAATCCGTGTAACCCTACAGAGTTGTGTTAAACTATTTTAATGAGCGTCTTGTTTTCGACAGCAGACTTAGCTGAATTTCTACTAATTTAATTCGTTACCTTGTGCCAATTTGGTTGAAAGTACGAAATAAATGGGTGACTCAAGTAGGTAGACTCAAGAAATTTTTAAAGACAAATTGTTTGTTTGTAGCATGGTTTCTAACCCAAAATGGCGGACAGACAGCAAATTAGGCGCAAGCACCAGAAAGTTTTTAATAGGAGATTTTGATGTCACATTTTGGCGGTCAAGAGCAGCTAGCATCCCAAATGGCACTTGTGCCAATGGTTATTGAGCAAACCTCTCGAGGTGAGCGCTCATACGATATTTATTCACGTTTATTAAAAGAACGTATTATCTTCCTGACAGGTCAAGTGGAAGATCATATGGCGAATTTAATTGTCGCTCAGATGCTATTTCTTGAAGCAGAAAATCCAGAAAAAGATATTCAGCTCTATATAAACTCCCCTGGTGGTGTGATCACAGCAGGTATGTCAATTTATGACACGATGCAGTTTATTAAACCAGACGTTAGTACTATTTGTATGGGACAAGCATGTTCCATGGGGGCATTTTTGCTAACTGCAGGAACTGAAGGTAAGCGTTTTTGTTTACCAAATTCTCGCGTGATGATCCACCAACCGTTAGGTGGCTACCAAGGGCAAGCAACCGATATTGAAATTCATGCTCAAGAAATTTTAAAAGTGAAATCACGAATGAATGAATTGATGGCTCGTCATACAGGTAAATCCATCGAAGAGATTAATCGTGATACTGAGCGTGATCGCTTCTTATCTGCTAGTGAAGCTAAAGAGTACGGTTTAGTCGACCATATCTATACTAGCCGTTAATATGCTTACTTTTTGGTATAAAATATAAGTTTATATCATAAAATTTTTTAGAAATTAGTTGTCTTGTTTTACGGTTAATTAACTGAAACTAGGCGATATGAATAAAAGTGAGGTCAACTGATGACAGATAAACGCAAAGAGGGGGCAGGTAAGCTATTGTACTGTTCTTTCTGCGGAAAAAGTCAGCATGAAGCCCGTAAGCTGATTGCCGGTCCGTCAGTTTATATTTGTGACGAATGCGTAGATTTATGTCTCGATATCATCCGCGAAGAGATCAAAGAACTTGCTCCACAGCGTGAGCGTAGTGAATTGCCAACGCCCCATGAAATTAGACAACATCTTGATGATTACGTAATTGGTCAAGAGAAAGCGAAAAAAGTTTTAGCGGTAGCTGTTTATAATCATTACAAACGTCTACGTAATGGTGATAAAACGAGCGATGGTGTTGAATTAGGCAAGAGTAATATTTTGCTTATTGGTCCAACAGGTAGTGGTAAAACCCTGCTGGCAGAAACACTCGCACGCTATTTGGATGTTCCATTTACAATGGCAGACGCAACGACATTAACCGAAGCCGGTTATGTGGGTGAAGACGTTGAAAATATCATTCAAAAACTGCTACAAAAATGTGATTATGATGTAGAGAAAGCTCAGCGCGGGATTGTTTATATCGATGAAATCGATAAAATTTCACGCAAATCAGATAATCCATCGATTACACGTGATGTATCCGGTGAAGGTGTGCAGCAAGCGTTGCTTAAACTTATCGAAGGCACGGTTGCAGCGGTTCCACCACAAGGTGGTCGTAAGCATCCTCAACAAGAGTTTTTACAGGTTGATACCTCTAAAATTTTGTTCATTTGTGGTGGTGCTTTTGCGGGTCTCGATAAAGTAATTAGCCAACGTTTAAATATACGTTCAAGTATTGGTTTTGCCGCAGAAGTGAAAGGCGAATCTGATAAAGCGACGGAAGGTGAATTATTAACGCAAGCTGAACCTGAAGATTTGATCAAGTTTGGTCTAATTCCTGAGTTTATAGGTCGTTTGCCAGTTGTGGCAACCTTAACTGAGCTGAGCGAAGAAGCACTGATTCAAATTCTGAAAGAGCCTAAAAATGCATTAACTAAGCAGTATCAAGCTCTGTTTAATCTTGAAGGAACTGAACTTGAGTTCCGTGAAGAAGCACTCAAAGCAATTGCCAAAAAGGCAATGGTGCGTAAAACAGGTGCTCGTGGTCTACGTTCAATCGTAGAAGGCGCGCTGCTAAATACCATGTATGACCTTCCTTCAATGAGTGATGTTGAAAAAGTTGTTGTGGATGAGAATGTGATTAATGAGCAGTCAGAGCCATTGCTTATTTATAGCAAACCGGATGCACAGGCTTCTGGCGATAATTAATCCCCAATGTGTTCAATAAATAATCAGACAAAATGAGGGCTTTCCCTCATTTTGTTTTTTATATTCAACTAGCCATTGAATGCTAAAATCTTGTCCCCATATAGTTTATATTCTGAGGTGTGGTTTCTTTGTTTTGATAGTGTTATATCAAAATAATAGGCTGAAACCCTTAAACTAGCATCAGCTAAACGAAGAGAGAGCTTTATGAATCCAGAGCGTTCCGAACGCATTGAAATACCAGTATTGCCTCTGCGTGATGTAGTGGTATACCCACACATGGTGATCCCACTGTTTGTTGGACGTGAAAAATCCATTCATAGTCTGGAAGCAGCGATGGATCATGACAAACAAGTCATGCTGGTTGCGCAAAAAGAAGCCTCAACGGATGAACCTGGGGTAAACGACCTATTTGCAGTTGGTACTGTCGCTTCTGTTATTCAGATGCTGAAATTACCTGACGGTACCGTTAAAGTTCTCGTTGAAGGTTTACGACGTGCTCGTATCACAAGTCTGACGGACAACGGTGAATACTTCTTAGCGCAAGCTGAATATCTTGCTCAGGAAATTACAGAGCATACTGAAGCTGTTTATGATGAAACAGCAGCTTCAAATGAGTCTAAAACAGCAAGTCTTGTTGATGAAAAAGAGCAAGAAGTTTTATATCGTACTATTGTCAGCCAGTTTGAAAGTTACATTAAACTGAATAAAAAAATTCCACCGGAAGTACTGACTTCTTTGCATTCTATTGAACAAGATCAGTTAGATAAGCTGGCTGATACCATTGCGTCCCATATGCCATTAAAATTGGCAGATAAGCAGCGTGTTCTAGAAATGGCAAATATTGCAGAGCGTGTTGAGTTTTTGATGGCCATGATGGAATCAGAAACCGAGCTGCTGCAAGTGGAAAAACGCATTCGTAATCGTGTCAAAAAACAGATGGAAAAAAGCCAGCGCGAGTACTATTTGAATGAGCAAATGAAAGCGATTCAAAAAGAACTTGGCGAAATGGATGATGCACCTGATGAACACGAATCGCTGAAACGTAAAATCGAAGAAGCGAAAATGCCAAAAGAGGCTCAAGAAAAAGCGGAAGCAGAACTGCAAAAGCTGAAAATGATGTCTCCAATGTCGGCAGAAGCGACGGTTGTTCGTAGCTATATTGATTGGATGATCCAAGTTCCATGGCATGCGCGCAGTAAAGTTAAAAAAGATTTAGTGAAAGCGCAAGAAGTCCTAGATACCGATCATTATGGTTTAGAACGCGTCAAAGATCGTATTTTAGAATATTTGGCAGTGCAGAGCCGCGTCAGTAAAATCAAAGGTCCAATTTTGTGTTTGGTTGGGCCTCCGGGAGTGGGTAAAACTTCTCTTGGGCAGTCAATTGCGAAAGCAACTGGCCGCCAGTATACCCGTATGGCACTTGGTGGCGTGCGTGATGAAGCTGAAATTCGTGGTCACCGCCGTACTTACATCGGTTCAATGCCAGGTAAGCTCATTCAGAAAATGGCAAAAGTGGGAGTTAAAAACCCACTCTTCTTGTTGGATGAAATAGATAAGATGTCTTCGGACATGCGTGGAGATCCTGCATCTGCATTATTAGAGGTGTTAGATCCAGAGCAAAATGTGGCATTTAACGATCATTACTTAGAGGTTGATTACGATCTCTCTGATGTAATGTTCGTAGCAACATCTAACTCGATGAATATTCCTGCGCCATTGTTGGATCGTATGGAAGTCATTCGATTGTCTGGTTATACCGAAGACGAAAAACTGAACATTGCTAAAGGTCATCTGTTATCGAAGCAAATTGAACGTAATGCTTTGAAAAAAGGTGAACTAACCATCGACGATAGCGCCTTAATGAGCATCATTCGTTATTACACGCGTGAAGCTGGTGTTCGTAGTTTAGAGCGTGAAATTTCGAAATTATGTCGTAAAGCAGTTAAAGCATTGTTGATGGATAAAAAGCTTAAACACATTGAAATTAATGCGGAAAACCTAAAAGACTATCTGGGCGTACGTCGCTTTGATTATGGTCAGGCAGATACCGAAAATCGTGTTGGGCAAGTAACAGGATTAGCATGGACCGAAGTTGGTGGTGATTTACTGACTATCGAAACGGCCTGTGTACCAGGTAAAGGTAAATTAACTTATACCGGTTCTCTTGGTGAGGTAATGCAAGAGTCTATTCAAACTGCATTAACCGTTGTTCGTGCTCGTGCTGAAAAACTCGGTATTAATAACGATTTTTATGAAAAACGCGATATCCATGTGCATGTGCCTGAAGGGGCAACGCCAAAAGATGGCCCAAGTGCAGGTATTGCGATGTCTACAGCGTTAGTTTCTTGCCTAACAGGTAACCCTGTAAGAGCTGATGTTGCAATGACAGGTGAAATTACCTTAAGAGGGTTAGTTTTACCGATTGGTGGATTAAAAGAAAAATTATTAGCAGCACACCGCGGAGGGATAAAAACAGTATTAATCCCTGATGAAAACAAACGCGATTTGGAAGAAATTCCACAAAATGTGATTGCAGATCTTGAAATTCATCCAGTAAAAACGATTGAAGAAGTACTCGCTATTGCGTTAGTAAACCCAGTTTTTGGTGCTGAGGTTGTAAAAACTAAAGCGAAAAGAGTGAGCTGAATCAAGAAGTTTGTATAAAACTAAGGCTGACACCTAATTTAGGACTTGTCAGCCTTTTTTTTCATCGTTAACTTAACGATGATTCTGATAATTGTTTGTATGTAATCTGTTCTCTTGCCATTGGTATTCAGGATTGATATAACGACTGCATCATTAGTTGGCTATACTAATATTGCTAACTAAGAGATAGATAGTCATAACTAATATGGGGATGATAAGAGTGAATAAGTCTCAACTGATTGATCAAATTGCTTCTGATTCAAATATTTCTAAAGCTGCAGCTGGCCGTGTTGTTGATGCGTTCGTTGCTTCTGTAACAGGTTCTCTGAGCAAAGGAGACGATGTTGCTCTAGTTGGCTTTGGTACATTTTCTGTTCGTGAGCGTGCAGCTCGCACAGGACGTAACCCGCAAACTGGTAAAGAAATCCAAATTGCTGCGGCTAAAGTACCTGCCTTCCGTCCAGGCAAGGGTCTTAAAGACGCTGTTAATAGCTAATTGATTTTTAGTTTCGTCTTTATTGGGTTTTTGCGAAAACTCAAACTGACGGAATGTTTTTAATCAGCTAATATATAAGCGCACCATGGAAATGGTGCGCTTTTTTTTCTATCTGCGTTAAGATTAGCGTATTATAGGGGCTGTTGATCCTTCTAAGCTTATTTTTTCAGCAATTTTAGATTGAAAATAGTGTAATTTTATCTTTCACGAGTATTGTGATGAATAAAAGCTGCCTGAGGGTTCGATTAAAAGACGTTCGACTCATTTTATGTTGTGTTGAGCGCTTTTTACCTAGGTGACTAGGCGGCAAGCCTCTCACCTCGATTAAAATGCTTTTATTTCGAAAAAATTCACCTTGAAAGATCGACGACCCCTAAGAAATTGAATTCAACAAAGCGGAGTTAAGCCTTTTTATGATGGAAAATTTACGCACGAAGGCGAATAGTCCTTTTCTCAAAATAGTACTAGCGCTGATTATCCTGTCATTCGTTCTGGGTGGCGTGATGATGGGGGGAGGCTTAGGCGGTGGTGGAAATAATGCCGCAGAGGTTAATGGACAACCCATCAGCAGAGAACAATTGCAACAGGCCTTCCAGCAGGAACGTCAGTCTTTACAGGAATATCTGGGAGATAAATTCTCCGAGGTTGCTAGCAATGAAGAAAGCATGAATATGCTGCGCCGCCAAGCACTGGATAGCCTGATTAATAATCAATTGATTAATCAATATGCTAATGAGCTAGGACTCTCTGCGAGCGACAAGCAGATAGAGCAAGCCATTTTTGCCATGCCTATTTTTCAAACCAATGGGCAATTTGATAGTGAAAAATATCGTGATGTATTAAACCGATATAATATCAATGCGGATAATTTTGCTGCGCAAATGCGCCAAGATCTCGTTCGTGCACAACTTTCAAAGTCATTTACAGGTACTGATTTTGCGTTACCATCAGAAGTAAAGACTTATGCTGAGCTGTTCATGCAAGAGCGTGAAATTCGTACTGCAACATTATCTTTAGCACAAATTCAAGCTAAGCAAGTTATTTCAGAAGATGAACTGAAGGCTTATTACGATGCTAATCAAAATAGCTTTATTGCGCCTGAACAAGTACAAGTCAGCTATGTAGAAATGGATGCTGCGGCAATGCCGAAGGCAACGATTACTGACGAAGAAATTAAAGCTTTTTATGAGCAAAACCTGAAAAACTATACTCAGGCAGAGCAAAAGCATTACAGCATGATCCAAGTTGCATCAGAGAAAGAAGCAAATGATATCGTCAATGAACTTAAAAATGGCGCTGACTTTATTGCGATAGCAACTGAAAAATCAACAGATAAATATAGTGCTGCAAATAAAGGTGCAATTGGTTGGATGGAAGCTTCATCGACGCCAAGTGAACTTATTAGTGCTAATTTGACAGAAAAAGGGCAAGTTTCAGCGCCGATTAAATCACAAGATAGTTATGTGATTTTCCGCTTAGATGATATTAAACCTGAAGTTGTTAAGCCTCTTGATGAAGTTAAAGAAAGTCTTGAAGTTACTTTGCTTCAAGATAAAAGCATCAAACAGTTCTATGATTTACAGCAAAAAGTCAGTGAAGCTGCAACGAATGATAATGAATCATTAATATCTGTTGAAAATGTATCAGGTTTGAAAATTGCTACAACTGATTGGTTTGACCGTAATAATCCACCAGCAGCATTAAATTTCCCGAAAGTAGTTAATGAAATATTCAGTGAGCGTCTTGTTGATAAAAATGGTTCGACAGGCATTAACTCTGATGTAATTAACGTCGAAGGTGACCGTGCATTTGTTGTACGTGTTACTCACTTTAAAGCGGAAATGACAGAGCCATTTGAAAAAGTGAAATCAGATATTGAAGCGCTGGTTAAACGTCAAAAAGCAGATGCCCAGCTGAAAGCTGAAGGTGATAAATTGGTTGCAGAGCTAAAAGCTGGCAAAGGTGAAGAGGCGCTTAACGCGGCAGGTATTAAATTTGCTGATGTTCAGAAAGTTTCTCGTCTAATGCCGCAAACAGCAATAACTAATGCGACCATGGAAATGCCTCAACCGCTTGAAGGTAAGCCAACCTATACAACAGCGCGTGATGAACAAGATAACCTTGTTATTATTCAATTAGATAAAGTTACTTTAGGGCAACCGACTAAAGAAGAGCTAAGTCAACTGACTCGTGAATATCAAGGTGCAATGAGTGCGGCTGTTAATGAAGCACTGATCCTGAATTTACGTTCAAATGCAAAAATTGAAATACAAAATCTTGAATAATTGCGAGCAGTTTCGCAACTAAGATTGTAATCTCCATAATTAAAGGCCACCTTTGGGTGGCCTTTCCCATTCTAAAACTTCCTCAAATGCTTTTTGACTACACTTTTGACATTGTAGCGTCTCTACACATACAGGAGAGTAGCTATGCCATGGATAAAGCAAATTAAAAAAGGGTTGGGTGTGACATTGGTTATTACAATGCTATGTCCTTTTTCTTCATTTGTTTCAGCTAAAAAGATTGAGACGGAGAAGGCGACAGCATTGGTTTCACCGAAAGGAGAGAATAAGCCAGGAGTAAGCATAGACCTATCCGATAAGGTGAATATTAATCAGGCCAGTGTTGATGAGCTCGCACAAAAACTTAATGGTATTGGGGTCCAAAAAGCGAAAGCGATCGTCGAGTACAGAGAAAAATACGGTGCTTTTAATTCTATCGAGAACATTTTAGAGGTACAGGGCATCGGTCCTGCATTTTTGGAAAAAAATAAGGATAAGCTCGTGCTCTAGCCTGTTGTATTCGTCATTTTGTAAGTTGTAGGTTTTTGACCTATGAACCTGACGATATTCGCTGATCATTTGCATGCGTCTTGAATTATTGAGAAGGATAAACACCCATATAAAATTATGGGTGCTTACTTATTTAAATAATGAAAAGTTGAAATGCTGATAGATTTTTAGATTATTTGTTGTACTGAAAATGAATGGACATACATTAATTTGCGAGCTATGTCTTAGAAATGATATTTATTCAGCACATTGGCCTAACATTTGTTATTTTTATGTTATCAAAAACAAACTGGTCGGAGTAGTGATGGCGACGAAAATTAAAATACATGGTTTTCATATTGATGTATTCCAACATGTTAACAATGCGCGTTATCTGGAATTTTATGAAGCAGATAGATGGGATTGGATGAATGAACTCGATTTTATTGATTGGGCAATTAAGAATAAATTTACGATGGCCGCAGTTAATATAAATGTTAATTATTTCCAAGGTGCTGTTCTTGGCGATGAACTTACTGTTGTCACCCGCATGGAAAAATTCGGTGTGAAAAGTGCGCAGTGTTATCAACAAATAATCAGAATTAAAAATGGGCAATCTGAGGTGGTTTCTGATGCCTATGTCACTTTTGTTTTTATTGATACTGTATTAAATAAATCCGTAACCATTGAAAATGAACTCAAGGAACGGCTCGAATCATTTATTTCTCACTCAGATGGTTTCATTGACGTATAGATTTAAGAGACCAGAGAACAATAAGCTCTCTGGTCGCAATTTTGCCTTTTTATTATGGGTAGGTAATAAAAAACTAATTTTGCGATAGGTGTTGCTTTAGAGCATGTATTACCGTTTCTTTATTGGCGAGGTAATAACTTAAGCCTTTGCTTCGTAAATGGCATGCAGCACATTCACCACAGCCATCACCTTGAATACCGTTATAACAAGTGAGAGTTTGTTCTCTTATTGTTTGAAGATGTCCGTAAGAGTCTGCAAGAGCCCATGTTTGGGCTTTATCTAGCCACATGAGTGGCGTTTCAAAACGAATATTCTTCGCGAGCCCAAGGTCAACGGCATGATTGAGTGATTTTACAAATTCATCTCGGCAATCTGGGTAGCCTGAAAAATCAGTTTCACAGACGCCGGTAATAACAGCTTCAGCTTGTACTTGGTAAGCGTAAATTGCAGCCAGTGTTAGAAACAGAATATTTCGACCTGGCACAAAAGTACTTGGCAGCCCGCTGTCTTCACTTTCTTGATAATCGGGTACTGGGATGTTATCTCTTGTTAAGCTACTAATTGCGAGCTCATTAAGTAGCTTAACATCTAATACTTTGTGGGCCGTAACGCCAAGTTGTTGACTTAATTGTTGAGCAACTTCAATTTCAACACGATGGCGTTGACCGTAATCAAAGGTGACACAGTGAACCTCATCATAATTTTCTAATGCTTGGATGAGGCACGTCGTTGAGTCTTGACCGCCGCTAAAGACGACAACTGCACGTTTCATAAATATCTCCTTTGTCATAAAAATTGTTTTATCTAAAATATAAGAGGCGCATGAACATTTACAGGTACATGATTATATATAGTAAGACCCGCTCTATTTATAGTCGATGAGCTGTGAGCTAAGATTCAAGGCTGATTTATAGGCTTAGTAAATGGTTATGTTAGCGATGCCACTGCTTATTTAATCGTTATTTTAGATTATCGTTCATTCGTTGTTGCATTATTTATACCTTAATATGCCTATTTATATAAAATAATTCTATTATACTAGTTATTAGTGACATTTTTTTGTTTTTAAATTTTTTAGCCATTAATTAAGCATTATTGAGATCTGGAGAGATAACATGTTAGATAAGATAGATAAAAAATTGCTCAGTTTGCTACAAAATGATAGCAGCTTATCTCTTAATGTTCTCTCCGAAGCGGTTAACTTAACATCAACACCTTGTTGGAAAAGGTTAAAGCGCTTAGAAGACGATGGCTATATTCGTGGTCGAGTGACATTACTTGATGGTGAAAAGCTCGGTTTAGGGTTAACTGTGATAGTGATGATTAAAACTCAACATCATAACAGTGAATGGTATGAGCAATTTGTTTCATTTGTTAGCCTGCTTCCTGAGGTTCTTATGTTTTATCGTATGGCCGGAGAGTATGATTATCTTATGCAAGTTGAAGTTCATGATATGAAGTCTTATGATTTGTTTTATAAGAAATTGGTCAATGGTGTTCATGGGCTAATTGATGTAACCTCAAGTTTTGCAATGGAAAAAATTAAATACACAACAGTATTACCTATTCCTGATTAGCTATTAGATTAGAACTTTTTGAATATTATTTACATTCAAACTAAACGTTGAATGACGACCGCGGAATTAACATGACTCAAGGCAGTATTACGTGCGATTATTTTCACAACTAAGTTGGTATTTTTTAAGTGAATGGCGGCGCTATCTAGGGGCTATTGGCTTCCTTATTATCATTGCTATCTTACAGCTAGTTCCTCCTCGACTGGTTGGTATTGTTGTGGATGGTATTAGCAAAGAAACCATGACAAGAAACCAATTAATTTCATATGTTGTATTGATGCTGTTTATTGCATTGATCGTTTATGGCCTGCGTTATGTGTGGCGACTTTGGTTGTTTGGCGCATCTTATAAATTGGCAGTTCAATTAAGACAAAAATTCTATCGACAATTAAGTCTTCAAAATCAAGCATTTTATCTTAAATATCGCACAGGCGATCTTATTGCTCGTACGACTAATGATGTTGATAGAGTCGTTTTTGCTGCGGGTGAAGGGGTGTTAACTTTAGTTGATTCCTTTGTGATGGGCTGTGCTGTTTTGATTATGATGAGTGTAGAAATCAGTTGGCAGCTTACATTACTTGCACTAATACCTATGCCTATTATGGCACTAATTATTAAACGTTATGGCGATCAACTACATCATCGTTTTAAACATGCACAAGGTGCATTTTCAACCTTAAATAATCATGCCCAAGAAAGTTTAACCAGTATTCGCATGATCAAGTCTTTCGGTCTTGAAGAAAAGCAATCAAATCAATTTGAGCAGGTTGCAACAGAAGCAGGGCGACGAAACATGCATGTGGCTAAGATAGATGCACGTTTTGATCCAACTATTTTTATTGCTATCGGTATGGCTAACTTGCTTGCGATAGCAGGTGGTAGCTGGATGGTGTTACAGGGAACATTGACACTGGGTGAACTCACCAGTTTTATTATGTATTTGGGACTGATGATTTGGCCAATGTTAGCACTTGCTTGGATGTTTAATATTGTTGAGCGCGGAAGTGCAGCGTATAGCCGTATTCTGAGTCTGTTAGAAGAACCTTTAGTTATTAAAGACGGTTCTCAGTCTTTACAAGAGGAAAAAGGGATACTTACGGCGAATATAAAAGAATTTAGTTACCCTGAAACTTCCAGAGTGGTGCTCAAAAATGTTGATTTTATTTTAAAACCAGGACGATTTTTGGGCTTGTGCGGGCCTACTGGTTCTGGAAAATCTACATTAATAACGCTATTACAACGTCAATTTGATGTTACTCAGGGGGATATCTGTTATCAGAGCATGCCGTTATCTGAGATTCATTTAGATGAATGGCGTGCTCGCCTTGCAGTTGTTAATCAGACGCCTTTTTTATTTTCTGACACTGTAGGCGGTAATATAGCTCTTGGGCGACCTGATGCATCAATAGAACAAATACATGAAGCCGCACGCATTGCTTGTGTGCATGATGATATTTTACGTTTACCGGAAGGTTATCAAACACAGGTTGGTGAGCGCGGCGTTATGCTTTCAGGTGGACAAAAACAACGAATTTCGATTGCGAGAGCCATACTACAAAATGCCGAAATTCTTATTTTAGATGATGCACTTTCTGCTGTTGATGGACAAACGGAGTTCACTATCTTACAAAATTTGAATCGCTGGCGACAAGGTAGAACACTGATTATTAGTGCCCATCGATTATCTGCACTCGTTGAAGCGGATAATATACTCGTACTTTCACAAGGTAGTATTGCCATTCAAGGGGCACATGAGGGGCTAATTAATCAGCCGGGTTGGTATACGGATATGTATCGTTATCAACAAATTGAAGCGGCTTTGGATGGTGATTTATGAGCCAAAAAAAATCACTATGGCCGGCTTTAAAACGCTTGTTATCTTACGGTAAACCGCATCGCGGCACGATGACTATTGCAATTGCAATGCTGTGGCTTGCTGCTATTGCTGAGGTGAGTGGTCCATTACTCGTTAGCTATTTCATTGACCACATGGTTGCTAAAAAACAGATAATTATGCCATTAGCAATATATATGGCGGTGGGCTTTATCTTGTTACAAGTGATTGCTGCCTTATTACATTATTATCAAATAATATTATTTAATAAAGCATCAGTTGGTGTTGTTCAAACATTACGAGCAGAAGTCATGAATGCTGCACTCAGGCAGCCATTAAGTGCTTTTGATAAACAGCCTGTTGGACAAATTATTTCTCGCGTAACCAATGACACTGAGGTGATTAAAGATCTTTTTGTGATGGTTGTTCCCACAGTGTTTCGTAGCTTAGCGTTGATTTGTGCCATGTTAGTAGCCATGTTCTCATTGGATTGGCGAATGGCATCTGTGGCTGTGATGATTTTTCCAGCTGTATTTATTGTCATGATTGTTTATCAGCGCCTAAGTACACCGATAATTCGACGGGTAAGATCTTATCTTGCAGATATAAATAATGGTTTCAATGAAGTCATTAATGGTATGACGGTTATCCAGCAATTTTTACAGCAGGCAAGGTTTGGCGCTAAACTTCAAGATGTTAGCCAACAGCATTACTTAGCTAGAATGAAAGCATTAAAATTGGATGGATTGTTATTGCGTCCATTACTCAGCTTATTTTCGGCTATGGTTCTGTGTGGATTACTGCTGCTATTTGGTTTTGAAGGTTCCACAACAATCGGTGTTGGTGTCCTCTATGCATTTATTAATTATTTAGGCCGATTGAATGAACCATTAATTGAGCTAACTTCTCAGCAATCTATGTTACAGCAAGCTGTGGTGTCGGGAGAGCGTGTCTTTGAATTGATGGATAGTCCTAAACAGGAATATGGAGAAAGCATTGCGCCATTGCAAAATGGCTCAATAGCAATCAATCATCTGACATTTGCTTATCGTGATGACAAAACGGTTCTTAACGATATTAATCTTAATATTCCTGAAAATAATTTCGTGGCATTAGTTGGTCATACCGGAAGTGGTAAAAGCACCATCGCAAATTTAATTATGGGATATTATCCTTGGCAGCAAGGTGAAATCTTATTGGGTGGGCGCGATTTGAATTCGTTGTCTCATCAGATCCTACGTAATGATATTGCGATGGTGCAACAAGATCCAGTGGTACTGGCGACATCATTTTTTGATAATGTAGCATTAGGACGAGATGTCACCCAAGAAAAAGTGTGGCAGGTATTGGAAACTGTGCAATTGGCAGAGCATGTTCGCTTACTTCCTGAGGGGCTTGATACGCTACTCGGAGAGCAAGGTAATACACTTTCTGTTGGGCAGAGGCAGTTGTTAGCGATGGCTCGAGTGCTTGTTATTACACCTAAAATTTTAATTTTAGACGAAGCCACTGCAAATATTGATTCAGGTACGGAGCAGGCGATTCAAAAAGCGCTACGAATGATCCGCAAAACGACGACATTGGTAGTGATAGCGCATCGATTATCGACAATTGTAGATGCAGATCAAGTGGTCGTGCTTCATCGTGGTGCAATCGTAGAGCAAGGAAATCATGCTCAACTTTTGCAGCAAAAAGGTCGCTATTATCAAATGTACCAATTACAACAGGTCGGTGAATTGTTGGATTCTCGTGATGAAATTGAACCTGAAATGTTACTAACTTAACTGTTATTGCACTCTAATAATGCATTTTAAAAGGCTATCCAATTGGATAGCCTTTTGTTTTTTTGTTATCCATTGAATTATAAAGATAATTATTCTTGGCATGTTATTTGCTCAATGACTTATGCAGTTAAACAGGGGTAGTGAGTTTATTGGATATCTAAATTATTGGAGAGGAAATGAAATATATCATCGCAATCATTAAACCGTTCAAATTAGATGAAGTTAGGGAGGCACTTTCTGATATTGGTATACAAGGACTCACCATTGCAGAAGTGCGAGGTTTTGGTCGACAAAAAGGGCATTCAGAATTATACCGTGGAGCAGAATATACGGTGGATTTTTTGCCTAAAGTGAGAATGGAAATCGCCGTACCCGATGAGCTTGCTGAAGCCGTTATTGAATCAATAGAAAAAACAGCAAATACGGGGCAAGTGGGGGATGGAAAAATATTCGTCCTACAACTCGAGCAGGCTGTCCGTATTCGGACGGGTGAAAAACAAGACGATGCACTTTAGGAGAATGAAAATGGGTAAATGGTTTCAATACTTATATTTGCTAATACTAGGCAGTTTTCCAATCAATGTGCTTGCATCTGGGGAGAGTCTTGATAAGGCAGATAATGCTTTTATGATGATTTGTACCGCACTAGTTATATTCATGATAATGCCAGGGATCGCACTATTTTATGGCGGGCTACTCAGAAGTAAAAATGTGCTCTCACTTATGGCACAAACTACGGTGATCCTTGCTTTAGTTTCTGTTATTTGGGTTATCTATGGTTATAGCCTAGCCTTTAGTGAAGGTAATAGCATCTTCGGTGGCTTCAGCCAATTTATGTTAAAAGACATTACGGTTGATAGCTTGTCTGCGACTATTCCTCAATTTGTTCACGTTGCATTTCAAGGCGCTTTCGCTTGTTTGACTGTTGCGCTTATTGTCGGTGCTTTAGGGGAAAGAGTTAAATTTTCAGCCATACTAATTTTCACCCTTATTTGGACGACTTTTGCATATATCCCAATGGCTCATATGGTATGGGGCGGTGGGCTACTCGCACAAGATGGCGCGCTTGATTTTGCTGGTGGTACTGTTGTACATATTAATGCTGCGGTAGCTGGTTTAGTTGGTGCTTACTTACTCGGTAAACGTACTGGATTTGGTCGAGAGGCGATTAAACCGCATAATTTGCCGATGGTATTTATGGGAACTTCGATTCTATTTATCGGCTGGTTTGGTTTTAATGCGGGGTCTGCTGGAAGTGCAAATGGTGTTGCTGCATTAGCGTTCGTTAACACGGTGGTAGCGGCTTCTGGTGCAATATTATCATGGACATTAGCAGAATGGATTTTTAGAGATAAGCCTTCTTTATTAGGTGCATGTTCAGGATGCTTAGCGGGCTTAGTTGGCGTAACACCTGCGGCTGGTACTGTCGGTGTTGGTGGGGCACTAATTATTGGGCTACTTTCTGGTTTCGCAGGTTTGTGGGGCGTAGTCATCTTGAAACGTTGGTTAAAAGTTGATGACGTTTGCGATGTATTTGGTGTGCATGGAGTTTGTGGCATCGTAGGTTGTTTGCTTACTGGTGTATTCACCGCGGCATCTCTCGGTGGTACTGGCTTTGCAGAGGGGGTGACAATGATGAAGCAAGTTGGTATACAGGCATTCAGTATATTGGTTTGTATCATATGGACAGCCGTCGTTGCCTATATTGCCTTCACTATTGCCGATAAAATCGCAGGTTTGCGGATCAGTGTAGAACAAGAGAGAGAAGGTTTAGATATCACTTCACATGGTGAAAGCGCTTATAACTAATCTTAGTATATTTAGTTAATCGCACTCAGTTAATGGCCGCAATAGTTTGCGGCTCATTTTTTTTCATTGTACTAAGGTAAGTGATTGCTTACTTTTATTGCGGCGATGTCACATTTGCCTTTCTTTTTCGAATAACACCTTCTTGCACTGCTGTTGCGACTAAATCCCCTTGAGGGTTATAAATCTGTCCTTTTACAAATCCTCGCCCCCCTGAAGCCGAAGGGCTTTCAACTGCATACAGTAACCAGTCATCTATTTTAAATGGGCGATGGAACCACATTGAATGGTCGATAGTAGCAACTTGTAAATCACGTTCCATAAATCCGCGACCATGGGGTTGTAAGGCAGCGGGTAGAAAATTGTAATCAGACGCATAGCCTAATAAATAATGATGCAATGATGGGATGTCAGGTAATTGACCTTTTGCTTTAAACCAAATGTAGCGGAAAGGTTCTTGGGGCGCACTATCAAATGGGCTGTAGAACTCAACCGGGCGAAATTCAAAAGGTGTTGGACGTAAAGCGTATTTTTTGACGGATTCAGGCAGTTTATCCGCTAAACTTTGAATAATGACATCTTGTGAAATCAGTTGTGAAGGAGCAGGAACATCAGGCATCAAATTTTGGTGACTGTAACCTTCTTCTTGTGACTGAAATGAAGCCGTCATAAAAAAGATAGGCTTGCCATGTTGTATTGCACTGATACGTCGAGTGCTAAAACTACCGCCATCACGCAAGATTTCTACATCGTATACAATCGGGCGCATGCTATCGCCAGGACGTAAAAAATAACTGTGAAAAGAGGTGATTACTCTGTCATCAGGAATAGTTTGTTTAGCGGCATACATGGCTTGACCAACAACTTGCCCACCAAAAACCTGAGGTAAACCAAGATCTTCACTTTGTCCTCGAAAAATACCTTCTTCAATTTTTTCAAGTTCAATTAGATTGATTAGATTCTGTAATTCTGGGCTCATAGTGACCTTAGACATGATTAAAAAATATCAGATGGCGGTATTTTCCCATTATTTTCAGGAAATAGGTAGATGCGTTCTATTAAGATAGCTTTAAATTCACTTTTGGTTACAATTTGAAATACTATTTCATTATTTTATTTATATTCGCTATACTTTTTTGATTGTTTTAATGAGATGTTCCATATTAATGTTAAATATTAATAATAATTCTTCAGTAATTTATTGTTTTATAGGTGATTATAATGAAACTACATCACTATATTGCTAGCTTACTTATTTTGTTTTTCTTAGCAGGCTGTGAAGGAAACTTAACAAAGCCGAATGAGAAAATGTTACATGGCAAAAGGGATCATGGCACTCAAAAAGTGGATTCTGGTAAAATAGATGGCAAGGTGAACATTGTTAAAAATACTAAGCTACCTGAGAGTGCAGTGTTAACTATTACATTAGCAGATACTTCGATGATGGATTTACCTGCACTGATCTTGTCACAAAAGTATTATACAGAGTTAAATAATCGGCAATCGATACCCTTTGAGCTCACTTATCTGAAAAATGAAGTTCGACCTGATGCTACGATAACGATAAGTGCATCAGTGAGTGCAGATGGTCAGCTTTTATATCTTTCTAATACGGTTATTGAAGTGATTAATAATGGAATAGATAACAATGTCGATGTGCTGGTAGTTCCTGCTAACTAATTAGTTTATAAGCCACTTAGCGATTTCATCATGAGTCATTTCTAGCTACGCTTTACTTGTTGTATAGATTAGGATTATCTGTGCAATAAAACAGCATTCAGTAGGTGCTTCCTTGCTATTTCACTGCCTATCAAGCATAATGCCCATGCTTTGAAAAAAGCACTCAATGGGGACTCTGTTGGTTCTCCCGCAACGCTAACTTGTTAACTTGGTCAGGTCCGGAAGGAAGCAGCCATGGCAGGGGTCGTGTGTGCCGGGATGTCGCTGGCAGAGTTCCCACCCAACTGATAATTGCCTCTTTCATACTAAATTCCCTACTTCTTATATAAAAATTTGCCATCTGGTGTTCACCCACTTAGACTTTATTTCTGCTACCCGCTAAAGACTATCGGTATAAAACAATATTTATATTTATTACACTAAAATTGATTATTTACTTATAATTGAAAGATAAAAGTGAAAGGATATTTATATTTGAATAATCGCATTAAATGTTAAATTAGCATTAAGTAGTTATATATGAGAAATATAATGGTGAGCAGTGATGTAAATTAACATTATGTAATGCTAAATTTTAGGTATAAGGAATTCAGTCGAGCCGATAAGTATGTTACCGGCTATAACTATTTACTAACTGTGTGTGTTTGTAAGATATTATCTAACAAATTTCCAAACGGATGGCGGTATTTTATCGTAAAGTTTATTCATTGTGAGTTCTGCAAGACGGTGGTCTGCTGCTGAATAAAATAACTCTAACTCATCCTCAGATAGTTCGTATTTATTTTTTTCAATGACACGCTCAAGTGTTTCAATTGTTGTGCATTTTCTTAAACGCATCAGATAATCAAATTTGGTCATAACGCCCTTTCTTTTATGAAAAAAAACTTTATAACATATTATGTTATAGTTTGCTTATAGGTAAATGATATCTTTATGTTTTACTGGCTAGACATTTTAAATCATCATCTAGAACAGAGACAATGTTTTGATTCATACTTTCCCAGTCAATAATCTCACTAAGCGTTATTACAGGGCTACCGAATAAATTATATGTCTCATCAAGATATTCTTCAACTAATGATATAACGAGGTTTTCTTTTGGGTATTTGATTTTAAATCGCCAAACAAAAGACGCAATATGTTCAATGAGCTCATTGAGGTTTGCGCTTTGTTGAGAACTGAGATCGTTTATCCAATGGGTATTCGTTTTTTGTAAGCTTAGTATCGCATCTCGATTTAAGCTGTTACACAAATACTTTAACTCTGCTATATCATGTTTTTTGGGTGAATATTCATCCATAATCACCTCCGCTGGCGAATCTGACCTTTGCTATGTGTATTTCTATATCAATAATAATATAATGTTAACTAAATAAAAGCACCAAAGTTCAATATAAAAATATAGGAATTAATATATTGATAAATATAAGATTATTACTATTCAGGTGAATTTTAAAGATTATCAATAAATATATAAGTAATATTCAAATACGGGCCGGCAGCTCAAGCTGTATCGCCTCGCCGAAGATAATAGCATTATTATTGCATAAGTCACCATCCAGTCACTACTTTTTTCTGATTCATTAGTTGCCAATAGACAGTTTTTATTTTTAGTTTTGACTAAACTCAACTTTATGAAAGGTTTAAGTTGCCTTAACCTAATTGTACATTTTAGTACAAAGAAAAAAATTTTTTAAACTAAAGGTGTGGTGAGTAAAAGCTTGTTTGATATTTTAATAATTGATCTTCAACGATGGAATAAAATGAAAATAATTAAAGATTAATAATAAAACGTCCCTGCTGATCTCGTGGGCAGGGACTTTGTTTTGTGATAACACATTTTATAAATATAAGTTTAGGGTGACACCCGGTTTCAAATCAGCCATTTTGACACCAGAGTTCCAATTCATTAAATCATTGAGTTTAATACCATGACGTTTGGCAATGCTGTAATAAGAGTCACCTTTTCTCACTTTATATACTTGTGTTTTACGATTGTTTGCCCTTGGCATCGGACTTTTTACTTTTAGAACTTGTCCTGGAGCAATACGGCTAGCTGTTTTAAGTCCATTGAGCTGTTGAAGATTTTTAACCGTCATATTGTGTTTTTTTGCAATACTGGCTAATGATTCACCTTTGCGGACTTTATAGTTAAGGCTTTTAGCTTGACGAGATGAATTGTTTTGGCTAGCTAAATTGTTTTGATGTGCAGTTCGATTTTGTTGGTTTTGCGCCGCAGCAAGACGAATATTATCGAGTACATCTTGATCAGATAATGAAACTTTAAATTGTTCAGCTTTTGCTGTTGGTAACATTATATAATGCGGACCATTAGGCGAGGTAATTCCCCGTGTATATCCTGAATTATAAGTTTTAATCGATTCCTCAGTAAGGCCTGTTAATTCAGCCGCTTGAGTTAATGTTATTTGTTGCCCAACATCAATTTGAGTTAATGCTCTATTTTTATTACTTGTTGGTAAGGTAACTTGATATTTTTCAGGCTCTCTTAATACTTGGCTTAGTGCTAAGATTTTTGGCACATATTGTTTTGTTTCTTTAGGCAAAGAAAGAGACCAGAAATCAGTAGGCAGTCCTGCCGCTTCATTCTTTTTAATCGCGTTCATAACACAGCCTTCACCACAATTATAAGCGGCTAAAGTCAGTTCCCAGTCATGACCAAACATGACGTTGAGATTTTCGAGTAAATCGAAGGCAGCATTAGTTGAGGTTAGAACATCTCGGCGTTCATCTACCCATTGGGTTTGTTTTAACCCATATGAGCGGGCTGTGATTGGAACGATTTGCCAAAGTCCTGCGGCTTGAGCGGGAGAGGTGGCTTTTGGGTTAAATGAACTTTCTATAATTGGAATTAAGGCTAATTCCATGGGCAAATTGCGTTCATTAATTTCATCTACAATTAAGTACATATAAGGCTCAGCCCTTACAGTTACATCGTAGATGAAATTTTGTTTAGTTGCGTAATTATTTGCCAATTCCCTAATTTGTGGATTATTAGGAACATTCATTTTCAACTCATCGCTAATGTAGCCCCAAAGGTCATAATCAGCCTTTGGTTGCTGTCTACTTGCAGCCTGGTTATGTGATGCAATAGTTTCTACAGTATGATTTGCTGAAGGCTTGCTCTGCTTCACTTTATTCGGTGCAATTTGGCATCCCGCAAGCAGAACAATGGCGATGAGAGTCGCTATTATCTTCATTATTTTCTATTGTTCTTTATTTTCATGTTTAAAAGTCGAACAATAATACTAATCTCACCCGAAGATGACAATGATTAAACTTCAATATTGATCTTTTAATTGACGTAACAAGGTAAAAACGGCTCTTAATGGTGGATTTGGAATGTTAATCTTTAATTTTTGTTGTAGTTCCGGATTATCACATTGTAGAAAAATATTAATATTTCTCTCTTTTTTCAATAGGCTAGGAAGTGTTGCTTGTTGTTTGGCTCGCGCGGTAGTCACTTCTGTTAAATATTGTGTAATCGCCATATTTTCCGGCCAAATATGATGCGCAAATTTTAGGTTTGATAGCGTATATTCATGGGCACAACATATTAATGTTTCATCAGGTAGGTTGGCAATTTTTTGAATTGATTGGAACATTTGTTCAGGTGTGCCTTCAAAAATACGACCACAACCTGCTGAAAATAAGGTATCACCACAAAATAAATAAGGAGCTTGGTAGAAACCGATATGACCCAGTGTGTGGCCTGGTAGTGCGAGAACTTGAAAGTTAAATTGGCCAATTGTAACGGTGTCACCTTCATTAACTTGTTCTGTTATTCCTTTTGCGATAGTTTCTTTTGGACCAAAAACAGGTAATGTAGAAAACACCTTTAAAAGACCTTTTACACCATCAGTATGATCATTATGGTGATGGGTGAGTAAAATAGCGACAGGGGTTAATTTCTTTGAGGTGATGATTTTAAGAACAGGATCTGCTTGTGCTGGATCAACGATGATACACTGATGTTGGTTATCAGCGAGGACCCAAATGTAATTATCGTTTAACGCAGGGACTCGTATTAATTCCATAATAACCTCGACATTCTACTATTAAAGGGGGATTTCATGAAGCCTGCGCGTATTGAGAAACAATTTCAAATGCCAGTTAGTTGGTCTGATATTCCTTTTGGTGAACAATACCGCCAAGCGTTAGAAAACCAACTTCGTCCTTGGTGGCCTAAAATGTTTGGTTTTCATTTGCTTAAATTAGGTCATTTGAGCGCTGAAATCCAGACTAAAGAGTGCATGATCGCCCATCAATTCAATGTTAGCAATAATGATCCTCGTGCGCAGGTGATTGCTAGCGCTTCTGCGTTGCCTTTTGCGGACAGATCCATTGATGCATGTTTGATGTCCCATTGTTTGGCTTATAGTCATGACCCTCACTGGATTCTACGTGAAGTTGATCGGGTGCTAATGGACGATGGCTGGCTAGTGATTTCTGGATTTAATCCCTTTAGCTTAGCGGGAGTGGCTAAATTAATCCCTGTTCTTCGAAAAAAACAACCTTATTGTAGTCGTTTTTTTCCTTCATTAAGGGTTTTTGATTGGCTTGGTTTATTGAATTATGAGGTGTTATATCATCACAATTGCCAAGTTATCCCGTGGATATCACCTGAACGGCGGCTAAATAAAAATTTGGGGGGAATCGGCGTGATAAGTACCATTGTTGCAAGAAAACGCACTTATCCTTTGACCCCAACACCGCTAAAATTTAAGCAACCTAAAATGAAAATAGGTTCTGCATTGGGCGCTGCCAAAGAGATAAGTAAACGTTCAGACTTTATCAAATAGTGATTTTAATTTTTAGCAGGTTGATAGCCGGTATCTTCTTTAGTTGGCGAAGATGCGGCTAAGCGTGCGAGCTCATCACATTTTTCATTTTCAGGATGTCCTGCATGGCCTTTAACCCAACGCCAATCAATGGTATGACGAACAATTGCTTCATCGAGCCGCTTCCATAAATCGACATTTACGACTGGGGATTTATCTGCTTTTCGCCATTGTTTACGTTTCCAGCTATGGATCCATTGGGTGATACCTTGGCGAACGTATTGGCTATCTGTGGTTAAAATAATATCGCAGGGCCTGGATAGAGACTCTAAGGCTACAATTGCCCCTAGCAATTCCATACGATTATTTGTGGTTAGAAAAAAACCTTCACTGAGTGTTTTTTCATGCTGTTGGTAACGTAAAACAACACCATACCCGCCGGGTCCTGGATTGCCCAAACAAGAACCATCAGTGAAAATTTCTACCTGCTTTATCATTTCTGGTAAACTCTACTTTATTCATTAATTATTAATCATAGTGTGACACAAAAAAACATGATGAGCACGGCGATAACAAGACAAATTGTCCTTGATACTGAAACCACAGGTATGAATAAGCTGGGTGTTCACTATGAAGGTCACAACATTATAGAAATTGGTGCTGTCGAGGTGATTAACCGTAGACTGACAGGACGTAATTTCCATGTTTATATCAAACCTGACCGTTTAGTGGATCCTGAAGCTTTTGAAATTCATGGTATTAGTGATGAGTTTTTACAAAGTCAGCCTGTATTTGCTGATATTGCCGATGAATTCATTGAATTTATTCGTGGTGCTGAGCTGGTGATCCATAACGCACCCTTTGATATTGGCTTTATGGATCATGAGTTTCGTAAGCTTAACCGAGGCATTCCACCAACAGCAGAGTTTTGTACGATTACTGATAGCTTAGTTTTAGCACGAAAAATATTCCCGGGTAAACGAAATAACTTAGATGCACTTTGTGATCGTTATTTAATTGATAACTCAAAGCGTCAGTTGCACGGAGCTTTACTCGATGCTGAGATTTTATCTGATGTTTATCTAGCGATGACAGGGGGACAGACCTCTCTGTCTTTTTCTTTGGATGGCGATTCAGCAAATAATAAAACTGAGCAGGGAATTCAGCGAATTACTCGCCCTACAAGTGGTTTATCTGTGATATATGCTTCTGATGAGGAAATTGTCGCTCATGAGGCACGACTTGATATTGTCGATAAAAAAGGGGGAAAGCCTTGTTTATGGCGACAACCTGTAGATGAAGATGAAAATATACATTAAACATTGATACTGTATTTTTATTCGATGTTGCTGGTTAAATAAGCGATTAAATCGATAAATCAGAATTAAATTCGTATTGAGGCTGTGTTAAGGCTAAAAACTGTTCAACTACGCGATTTTTCAAGAAAAAGTATTGACTGCAACCCGAAGTATTCGTAATATGCTCGACGTTCCCAGTAGGGAACATTCGGAGCGGTAGTTCAGTTGGTTAGAATACCTGCCTGTCACGCAGGGGGTCGCGGGTTCGAGTCCCGTCCGTTCCGCCACATTATAACGCCATGCTATTTATTAGCATGGCGTTTTTTTTTGCGTTTAGAGCATGGTCTGTTGCGTTTTTATTTGCGCTGCCTTGCCTATTAATTGCGGTTATTAATTGATTGTTTGGATATGAAAAGTTACAACATACCAATCAAGAAAATTATTAGCTGAGCGGCGAGTCATATGTGTTATCTGAGAGTGTCGTAGGCTCAAATAATATGTAAACATAAACATAAACATAAACATAAACATAAATAATAAGAAAGTCTGTAGTTTTTCAGGTCTATTGGAAATGAAATTATGTGAGTCACATAATGAATGAAATAATCTTGTTTATTGTGGGGTCTTTGATGTGAATAAGAACTATAATATAAGGCATAGATATTTGGTGGCATGAGTGTGATGGTTGATGATATTGAATAGAAATTTATATTGTTTAATCATTATTTTCTAATTTTGAAATAGAAAGCTATTTTTTATTCCAATTTCTTATTTTATTTGACGTCAATATTAAACTCTAAATAACAGGTTTTCCTATTGTGTCATTTTCCTTTCGCGTCTATATGTATACTTAAGTCAAAAAATATAAGGAGTGAAATTCCCCCATCTAAACCATGATATGAAAATATCGGGTAATAGCCATTTTCTTTTGTTAATTCAGAAATAAATAAAATTTAAAACCAGAGGGTAGTTCATGTTTCAATGAATGACCTTAGGTATTGGATGCTCATAATAAGATTTTAAAATGTAGGAACTATATTATGTTAGATACTGGTTATTATCTTAAGGTAAATTCAGTAGTTGTATTGCTAGTTAGTTTTCTTCTTTAACTTAATAGGAGGAAGTTAGATTTCGACTTAAGTGAGATCAATATATTAAGTTTAGTGTAATGTTTAACCGATGGAAATATTTGAGTCTATTATGATAAAAAATAATCATTTCTCTATCATTATGAAAATATTGAGTTTTTTTGTTTTTTTTAATCTGAATATATATTTAATAAATTAATTTATTTCTACTATTGTTAGAGAGTATGATTGTTTATAAAAAACAGTTTTTTAAGTTTTATTTAAATCGTAATCATCCAGTTTTTGGTGTTAAACGCTATTTTTAATTGATGCTCTCAAGAAGATGTCTGGCCAATGCTGCAATACCACTAGTCTGGTTGAAATTTAATTTACTCTTAATTTGTGTAATTTGAGGCCATTTTCACAACTGGGCAGAGTGAAATGAGTTTGATTTTAAATATCTACTCAAGTAAATTAATAAGCATTGAGCGAGTGAACATAACGTGAAATTTAATTTAATTGATATGTATAAGTGATTATACATATTCCATATCCGATGAGTTAGTCATTATAAGTTTAATTAACGAAGTGATGTTTTATTTTTATTGGCATTATTGAATTGTCTCATTTTTTATCTGGCCAATTTTTTATGCATTAGGTTTTATTAAATAGCTAATTTAATTTATGGGGTGTAATAGTGGATGTAAATACAGTAAAAATATACGAAGGTAAATTAAATAATTCAAGGACTACTTTTACCGAAGCTGTCGGAAAGGAAATACATAAATTGCGTAAGGAGCGATCAATGACGGGTAAGGAATTAGCTATTCTCGTTAACGTTTCTCAGCAGCAAATATCACGCTATGAATGTGGTGTTTGTAACTTAACAGTTGATACATTAATTATTATTTTAAATGTGCTTAATGTGCCATTAACTGATTTTTTTAATCAAGTATTTTTACGTGCATTTGAGACGGAAAAAAAACTTTGTGTAAAATATCACAACGTGTTTACTTCTGTAAATCAATCAGAAGCTTTAAAAAAACAATTAGAAACATTTGGACGATATAACCAAAGTAATTTATGGGGCTGATCGTTTATTTTATATTCTTTAAATATATTAAATTACATTAATGTACATTTTAATGTCTTTTAAATGTTTATTTAATATCAGCATGTTATGAATTTATATTGTAATTGTTTTTTTTGAAATTAATTAAATATAAAGACTTTATTTTAATTAGACTTATTTTTTAATTATTTATACCTAAATGATTAGGTATGAACACATCTGAATGTTTTTAGCGAACATTCCTTTTATTTAAAGTGCAATTATTTTTATTTTAGAGGCCAATATGAAAAAGATTATTTTAGCAACCCTGATTTCTGGCGTAATGAGTGCATCTGCTTTAGCTGTTGATGCAGGTTCAGGTACTGTGACTTTTAACGGTTCAATCATTACTGCACCATGTTCAATCGCACCAGGCGAAGAAAACCAAACTGTTGAACTGGGTCAAGTTTCTAACGTAACTCTGACTGCTGGTGGCGAATCTTCAGCTCAACCTTTCTCTATCAAGCTGGAAGGCTGTAATTTAGAAAAATCTAACGAAGTGACTATTACTTTCGCTGGTACTGAAGCAACGTCAACTGATGGTGAAGGTAATACCGCAGGAACAGGCTTACTGCAAATCACGGGTGATGCGAAAGGCGCTGCCGTGAAGATCATGAACTCTTCTAGTACACAAATCAAAGTTAACGCAGGTAGTACTCAAAACTACGTTCAAGGCGACAATGAGCTGAAATTCCAAGCTTCGTTGAAAGGTCTAGGAACAACTGTAACTCCAGGTAACTTCCAAGCAGTAACGAACTTTACCTTAGCATACAACTAATTTTTAAAAATTAAGGTATGTACGTCATGGAGTGTTTCGGCACTTCATGGCTTGTTCAGCAATGGAGGTGATCGTGAAGCGAACAGGATTGTTAAATACGGCGCTATTGTTAGTAGGTGTTTTCTGGCTAATACCTGCACAAGCAGCTCTAGGAGTAGTTTGGGGTAAAGTGAGTATGCAAGGTAGCATCGTTGATACGGCTTGTGCTATCGATACTGGTTCTTATGAGCAATCTATTGATATGGGTATTTTGCCGATTGGTTTGTTACGCCAAGTTGGACACGGACCTGTACAACCTTTTTCTATCACCTTAATTGGCTGCCAACTCACCCCCCATGATGGCGACAACTGGCAAACGTTCTCAGTCACTTTTGATGGCCCTGCAAACGGCGAGTGGTTTAGCGTTTCAGGGGCAGCAAAAGGTGTCGCATTATCACTACAAGATGCATCTGGACAAACAGTACGCCCAGGTTTGGCAACTGTAAAACAAGAAATCAAACCAGGTAATTATGTCCTCAATTATGGTTTAAGGCTGGTCTCAGATGAAACCCCACTGCGTCCAGGGGAATACCAGACAGCAATTCGCTTCAAACTCGATTATTACTAATAAAAAATGCTGAATTTTTCCTGATACTGATCTTTAGGGATGTTACTTATGTCTTTGTTTAATGCTTACTTACCTAAACCACGTTTATTGAGTGTGGTTATTGCACTGACACTTCACGGTGCAGCACTGCCGGTTTTCGCGGCAGAAGCAATTCAATTTAATACCGATGTATTAGATCTCGAAGACAAAAGTAACATCGATTTAAATCAATTTTCGCGCGCAGGGCATATTATGCCTGGCAATTATTCATTAACGTTAAAAGTGAATGATGAAACATTGCCTGAGATTACGGTTCCTTTTTATGTGCCTGAAAATGATCCCGAGGGGAGTATTGCCTGTTTATCCCTTGAATACATTAATCAATTGGCGCTGACGTCTACCTCATTAAAAGATTTAACGTGGTGGCACGATGGACAATGTTTAAACCCTGAGAGCCTACCGGGTATGCAGATCCGTGGCGATTTAGCGACCTCTTCTTTATATGTCAGTATCCCGCAAGCCTACATGGAATATACAGCACCAAATTGGGATCCTCCTTCACGTTAGGATGATGGGATATCGGCAATTTTGGCCGATTATAATATCAATGCGAATGCTAATAACTCTTACCGAAAAGGGGGAAATGACAGTTATCAAGTTAATGGTAATGGAGTCATGGGTATAAACCTTGGAGTATGGCGTTTTCGTGCAGATTGGCAAGGTCGTTTAAGCCATATGAATGGCCAAAATACGCAGACACAAAAAGATTTTCAGTGGAACCGTTTCTATGCTTATCGCGCGCTGAAATCTTTGCAAGCTAAGTTGACATTAGGTGAAGATTATCTTGAGTCAAATATGTTTGATAGCTTCCGTTTTACGGGGGCAAGTTTGCGTTCAGATAACAGTATGATGCCACCAAGCTTGCGGGGGTACGCGCCTGAAGTGACCGGTATTGCGAAAACTAACGCTACGGTGACGGTAAGTCAGCAAGGTCGTGTGTTATATGAAACTCAGGTCGCGCCGGGACCATTTAGAATTCAGGACTTAAGTGACGCCATCAGCGGTAGGTTAGATGTCACGGTTAAAGAAGAAGATGGCTCTGTTCAAGAATTCCAAGTTGATACGGCGAATCTGCCATATCTGACCCGACCAGGCCAAGTTCAGTACAAGTTAGCACTGGGCCAACCAACTAATTATGAGCGTCATAGTCAAGGTGACAGCTTCTTAACAGGGGAATTATCTTGGGGAGTTAGTAATGGTTGGTCACTATTTGCTGGTAGCTTAATTGGCCAAAATTATAACGCATTATCAGCGGGTATTGGCCGTGACTTGCTCGCCTTTGGTGCGATGTCATTTGACGTCACGCAATCTTTTGCGCGTTTACCTGGTGAAACGACCATCAGTGGTGGTTCATATCGTATTAACTACTCAAAACGATTTGAACAATATGACAGCCAAGTGCAGTTTGCGGGCTACCGCTTCTCTGAGCGTGATTTCATGTCGATGTCAGATTACTTAAATGCGAGGGAAACAGGTCAGCGCTACGGTGGCAGCAAAGAACTCTACACCATTTCATTGAATAAGAACTTCAGTGATATCGGTATTTCATTATATGCGAATTACAGCCACCAGACCTATTGGGATCGTCCAAGTAATGACTATTACAGCATCATGATCTCGAAATATATGGATATTGGTTCGATTAAAAATGTCAGTGTGAACCTGTCGGCAAATCGCAGTGTGTACAACGGCGTCAATGATGACAGTGCCTATTTATCGCTGTCATTCCCTTGGGGAAATAGCGGTAGCGTAGGCTATTCATTAAATGCGAACCGCAATGATACTACTAACCGCGCCACTTATTATGACCGCATTGATGACCGAACCTCCTATCAGGTGAGTGCAGGTAGCAGCCGCTACGGAGCCTCAACCAGTGCATTTGTTAGCCATCAAGCAGACAGTGCACGAGTCAGTGCGAATGCCAGCTATCAACATGGTCAATACAGTGCATTTGGACTGTCTGCATCGGGTGGTTTTACCATGACACCAGAAGGCGGCGGATTCCATCGTGTTAATCAAATGGGGGGAACCCGTATGGTGGTAGACACGGATGGTGTAGCAGATGTACCAATTAAAGGATTTGGGGCGCCAGTTCGTTCGAACATGTTCGGTAAAGCGATTGTTGGTGATGTGAATAGTTATTACCGCAGTAAGGCGCAGATTGATTTGAACGCGTTGCCAGATGATGTAGATGCGCAGCAGTCAGTGGTACAAGCCACCATGACTGAAGGTGCCGTGGGCTTCCGTCGTTTCGAAGTGGTGTCGGGACAAAAAGCAATGACAGTGTTGAGTTTAACGGATGGTTCGCATCCTCCGTTTGGCGCGCAAGTGAAAAATGCCAAAGATCAAAATACGGGAATTGTCGGTGATGCAGGTAGTGCCTATATCAGCGGTATTAACCCAGGGGATGTAATGACGGTGACATGGGGAGAAAACAAGGCATGTAAAGTGACCTTCCCAGTACAGTTGGGCACTCTTGAGCGAGCACTATTACTGCCATGTACCCCTGTTGCAAGTACAGCTCTTTAGCCACCAGAAATTACACAACGTTAAGTGTAATTAATAATTGATTTTTAATGTAAATAGGTTGCTCGGCCGATAGTCGAGCAACAAAAAATAGGTCATTACAGCATGAAAAAGATAACTCAACTCAGTGTTATTGCAAGTTTAACGGGTCTTATTCTGTGTTCCTCTGCTGCAAATGCTGCAGTGTCAATGGATCGTACTCGCGTGATTTATGACGGTGGTCAAAAATCAATTTCTTTAAATATTTCCAATAACAACAAACAGTTGCCTTATTTGGCTCAAGGTTGGATGGAAAGCGCTGAAGGTCAAAAAATAAATTCACCATTGGTGGTACTACCGCCGGTTCAACGCTTAGAACCGGGTAAATCAAGCCAAGTAAAAATCGAAGCACTGCCAGCCGTAAACATGCTCCCTAATGACCGTGAAAGCCTGTTCTACTTTAATTTGCGTGAAATTCCGCCAAAAAGCGACAAGCCAAATACATTGCAGATTGCTTTACAAACTCGAGTGAAGTTGTTCTATCGCCCGAAAGCGATTATTCCAGAGAAAAATACAGCACCTGCACAAGATAAGCTGACGTTAGAAAAACAAGGTGAAACGGTGATGTTGAAAAACCCAACGCCTTTTTATGTCACCATTATTAATGCAGCGGCAACCACAAAATCGGATGCAAAAGATTTTACCCCCGTGATGGTTGCGCCTTTTGCCAGTGAAAATATCGGTGTTAGTGCCAGTAAATTGGGTAGCTCACCAGTACTGACTTATATCAATGACTACGGCGGTCGCCCAGAGTTGAATTTCCGTTGTCAGGCTTCGAGCTGTCAGGTTATTCCTGAAACAAAATAATCGATTATCTCAGGCCTGTCGGCATGAATGGAAAGGAGAGAACTATGACTCAACAAAAACTGACTCAGCATATTCGCAATAGCCTTTTGGTTTGCCTATTTGTAGGAGCGAGTAGTTTGTCTGCTTTTGCAGAAGACAATAATCGAGCGTTGTATCGTCCGAGCGATAACTGGAATGTTGATGGTCAACATGGCGTGTTGTATGTGTCAGGTTCACTTACTGAAAGTCCATGTCGATTGGCGATGACTTCAAGTTATCAATCCGTGTTATTAGGCAATACAGAAACGGCAGAATTAAATCGTGTGGGTGGACAAGGTCGCCCAGTTTCATTCCAAATTGAATTACTCGATTGTTTAGAAACCTCGACCTTATTAGAGAATGTGAGGACAGGGCAAACCGCGTGGAGTTCAACTCAACCTGCGGTAAAAGTACGCTTTTTAGCACCCACGGTGCCATTTATGCCTAACTATGCAAAGGTGAATGGCGCGCAAGGTATTGGTTTAGTATTGCGTGATAGTCAAGGGAAAACATTGCCACTGGGTGAAGAAAGTAACCCCGTTTTATTGGTTTCAGGGCAAGAAAAATTAACTTATTACGTCACGCCAGTCAGAACCTCAGGTCCATTAGAGCCGGGCGCTTATTCTGCATTGATTGCGTTTGAAATGATTTATGAGTAATAGAGGGCTGAAAATGAAATCTATGTGCTCAATCACTGTAGGTTTGATTATGGGAAGCTGCTTGCTAGCAAGTACACAAAGCTTAGCGGACGTCTTTAATATTCAAGTTAAAGTAACAGTAGTGGCAAAGACCTGTGACATATATGGCAATGGTGGCTTTGGTCAACCGATTAGTGTGGATATGGGCGATATCATTATTAAGAATATTGACGGTCAAAGCTACGCGAAAACCGATATCCCATACACATTAGATTGTGAAGACTCTGCAGAGAACCCAGCTTTGAAACTGAAGTTTGATGGTACTCGGATGCCAACACAGGCAGCTAATGTATTGAAAACAAGCGAAAACAATATTGGGTTACGTTTGTTGGCTGATGGTACCAATCTGAACTTGGCGACATGGCGCGATTTTAACTACAACACAAAGCCAAGGCTGTCGGTAGTGCCAGTTGCCAGTGGCACTGGCGGGGTCAATGATGGGGTCTTTACGGCGTACGCGACCCTCAGCGTGGAGTATCAATGATGAAACGAGGTACTTTAATCACCGTTTTTAGGCATGGATTGCTTGCTCTGTGTGGAGCGGTCTCATTGGTTTCACAAGCGGTTGAAGTCAATTTTACGGGAAATTTAATTAATAACCCACCTTGTGATGTATCGGGTCCTGATGGACCTAACCAACCGATTAAAGTGACTTTTAATGAACTAGGTATTACGAAAATAGATGGGTTAGGCGATAAAACGGAATATGGTCGCCAAGATTTTACATTAACGTTGAGCTGTGGTGCGGGGTTGGGCAATGCGGTGGCATTGTACTTAGAATATAGGGGCATGAGCGCTCCTTTTGACCCGAGTAACAAGACGTTACAGGCAAGCCAAGCAGGATTGGGTATCCGATTATATCATCAAGGCGTGTTGATAGCGCCCAACTCGGGGACGCCGATGACAATGTCAGATAATGGTGTATTAACGTTACCGCTTTATGCCGTGCCAGTGAAAGATACAAGACCCGGCGTAACACTGTATGAGGATGAATTTACGGCGACTGCAAGTGTGGAGATGAACTATCCATGATAAGAAAAACAAGCAAGATAAAGCACAGCTCTGTTCTTGTCGCACTCAGTGGGATGTTATTAATTAGCCTCATATCATCGGGCGCTTATGCCGATAGCAGTAATGAAATCCAATACAGTGGGACGTTAATTGCATTGCCATGTACCGTTGATCCTTCGTTTGAGAATATGTGGGTTGATTTTGGGGGCAATATCAATGCGAAGGATTTAGCTAAGGGGCAACGTCGTTATAGTAAAGAAGACATTCTGTTTAATCTTAAGGACTGTGATACGTCGCTCGGAAATACAATTTCAGCCAGATTTACGGGTATTTCAACAACTGATAATGGGTTATTGAATGTGGATGCAGGTAGTCAGGCGAGTGGAATTGTTGTCGGTTTAGAAGCGCCGAGCGGTTTAGCCTTACCTATCAATAATTCGCAAGTGGGTTCAATCATTCCGATAAAGGATGGTGATATGACCATTCGGCTGAGGTCATATGTGCAGGCAGCAGTGGATGAAACGGTAGATTCGATAGTACCGGGCTTTTTTACCGCGACGTTGACGTATAGCTTGATGTATGAATGAGTGATGGCGACATTTGTGATGTTTAGTATACGACTAACTTTACCAACGACGGCAGAATTATCACCTAATGCAAATATTTTGGATTGGGATTTCCACTGGTGGTAGATATGAAATACGGAAATGGGATGAAAAATGATGATTAGAGTGATGCGCATGAAATTCTTGGCCGGTATGCTATTGAGCATTCCGCTGTCTGCAGTGGGGGAGGTTTCGGTGACAGTGTTCGATTCGGTTGACGCGTCAGGGAAGAGTACTTTTTTGTTGTCTAAGGGGGACGGCACATCCTGGTGGGATTATTGTGCTGTAGAACCTGCAAGTAGTGGTATTATGAGTCGTTGTTGGGCTCCTGGCTCTGATAGTCGAACACGTGGTGGAGATATGCAACCTACGATTAATTATGTAACAGGGAACGATCCGATATCGAAAATAGAGGGGGCTTGTACCGTGTATTTCCAACCATACTATGAATTTGGGGGGATGTATGTTAAATATAAGTCTGCGAACCCAGAAGGCTGGAGCACGGAGCCCGGTGGATTCGGGGGGGCTCTAATGTACTCTCTTAATTTTAGTAATTGTCAGACGGTTATTGGGGGTGGGCGTTATACATTCCCATTCATACGGGATTATAGGTTTGTCAGTTACCCACAACAGTCCAATCTTACAAAGAGTTTATGCTATAATATGTATATAAATGCTAATGGGAAGAATTATCCTCTTACTGATGGATGTAAGCCGATAGATGATGGCACTGCACCACCGATACCCACACCCGCGTCCTGTAATTTCGATCTGCCTTCGGTTGTTGAGCATGGGGTAGTAAACAAAAATGAACCTTCTCTAGTTACTGTGCCTAGCCATTTTCAATGTAGTAAGACTGCGTCGGTATCATTTCTTTTTAGTGGTTTTCAATCCACATCCGCGAGCGGTGGTGCCGTATATGAATTCGATTCTTCGAAAACAAAGACAACAATGTGTATAAAGAAAAAAGGTAGTACTTCATGTAATGGCGGTAGTAATGCACTGGTTATTAATGCATCATCAGGAGATATCATTATTACCTCCGAACTTGACTCGAGCTTAAGTGAATCGGGTTCTTTTTCATTAAGTGCTCCTTTGATCGTATCATATAATTGACTTATTCTTTGTTCATGGTTAGGAAATTGGATGTCTCTTTTGCACTAATATCCTAACCGCCATCCTCTATGCTGATTACCGATCAGGTCCGCCTATTTTTATTGGCTCACGTTCAAGCGCGAATTCTTTATAACAATTTACTCCCAACCTATTTACATAATGGTCACTTCTCCTTTTCTTCCTTTCTTGAATTATTAAACTGTAAATAAGCTATAAACTTTTATTTCTCAATGCCGATAATCATAAGGTGGCGTTATTTAGAAAATTAGTATTATTAGTTATCAGATAAATCAAGCATGTCTAATATGGAATATTTATAGCTATATATGGTTTTTGGTGATATCTGTAAAATTTTTCATTTAAATATGAATAAGAAGATTCTCTTTTCGTAGAAAAATTGCTATTTTTAAGATAATTCCTGTAGCTGGCATTCTTTCTTCATTAAATTAAATTTTTCTTTTTTTAATAAAAAAAGTAATGATTTATAGATGTTTGATTTTGATCAAAAAAAAATATTGCGAGGCTTTTAAGTCTGCATTGGTAATATTTTACGGGTAAAAAAACTTTATTACTCCTTTTAGGTGTTGGTGTGGATTTAAATTAATTCTATTTGTGTTCATTTGTAACAAAATGAAAAAATAAGCTAAATTAAGTTTCGAATCATAACGTGATTATCGATAAATGATATTATATGTCACTTATAATTAACATTCTATAAATAATGTTTTTTCCAGTATTTAATTATATTAATCAAATATTTAATATAACTAAAGTCAAATAAGGTACGTACTTTCCCTCATTAAAAACAATGTTATTAACTAAACATTTAGTTATGATAGTTTAATCCTATTAAACTTCATTATTTCCATCGGTTTAAACATTTTTACTCATATTTTAATCTGTCTATATTAAAAAGGAATTAATAATTAATACTATTAGAAAATAATAATTAGATTAAATTTATTTTTTGGGAATTAAGTTTATGGAATCAAATAAGATAAGTTATTACGCTGGTCGTTTTTTGCGTAAAGCAAGAAAAGATAAAAATATGACGGGTCAGCAATTAGCAAAATTAATGCATGTTAGCCAACAACAAATATCTCGATATGAAAACGGAAAAACGCCATTAACAATAGATACATTAAGTCAAATTTTAAAGTTATTAGATAAAACTTGGCCTGAGTTAATTTTTTTTGTCCAAGAAGAATCTAAGTTTGATAAAGATGAGGATGAATTTTATTCATTAAGTAAACATTTAATCAACAATCTTTTTAGATAATTAATGATTTTTATATGAATTCATATTTAGTGTTTTTAATATTTTTTTTCACTAAAATTTAATTAACGATTATGTTTTATAAAAAACACAAATAAAAGTGTTTTTTGTACCATGTATTTGTTTTTTTTACCCTGTGTTTGTTTTTTGAATAATAAATTAGAGAGAATAAAATGTTTAATAAAAAAATAACGGCTGTAGCGCTATCTACAATTATTGCTGCTTCTTTCACTACTATTGCTAATGCAGATACTCGTACCGCTCAAGCGACGGCAACTTGGCAAGCGACAGCAATTAAAGATACAACAAGTATGTTGGTTGTAACGCCATTAAAAAGCTTAACTTTTAATTATGCAGAAGGGCAACAAAGCTTTAATCAACAAAATGGAGCTTTTGATGTTGCTATTCAAGGACAAACTGGTGCAACTGATTTTAAATTAACATCAAAGATTATTGCAAATACATTATCTAGAACTATTGATGATTCAAAATTAATGGTTGGAGTTAAGTGGAATGGCGAAGATTTAGATAAAACAACAGATACTACACTTGTTGATGTTTTGGCGGGGCAAACTTCTGGTCTGGATAACTTAGCGGCAGATGGTGTTTATAATGGTGCTGACCGCGCAACAGATCGTGGTGAATTCACTTTTGTTATTGCAAGCGCCGAATCTGCTGGTGCAGCTGCTGAATTTAAAGATCTCACTGATGGTGTTTGGGATGGCGATGTGAAAGTTCAATTTACTGCAAATTGGGAAGGAACTTTCACTCCAACTCCATAGTTTATTCATGTTAATTAAATAGAAAATTTTATATTACGATAAAGATAATATAAGGAAATAGTATCTTTATCTTTATCGTTATCTTATTTGAGCTTTTTTATGAAAAAAATAATACTTGCAGTTATTTTATTATCAGTGGTACCAATAAGAAGTAGTTTAGCGGTAAATGTTGGTAATATAACAGAGATAATGTCTTCAGAAGAGGGGATGCTATCAAAAGAAATAGAAAATACAGTTGATACTGCAAGATTGGTTAATTTAAGTATCGAAAAAATAGATTCTCCGTTAGAGAATGGAAAGTTAATTGAAATTAATGGTCCTAATGAAATATTGTCAACACCAGCGAATATTATTCTTCCGGGGAATGCTAAAGATATATTCAAGATAATTTACCAAGGCCCTAAAGATGATAAGGAACGTTACTATAGATTAAATTGGAAAGATGACCCAATTAGTGAAAGTGGAATGACTAAGAGTTCAAAGTCTGCTTCTGCAACAACATCAGCAACAATTAGCACTATACTTGTTGTTGCACCAAGAATTGAAAATTTTAATTATAAATATGAAAAATACCAAGTCGCTAATATGGGAAATACCTCTTTTCGTGTAGTTGCATCTGGGCCTTGCTTGACGGAGAAAATTAAATTCGGAACTGAAGGGATCTGTCGCGAGCGTTATTATCTGATGCCGAAGTTAGCAGTGAAACTTCAATTAGTCGATATAAATAATAAAAAAGCAAGCATTGGTATTTGGCACAAAGGAGAGTTCATTGTTGTCAAATAATTAGGAATGGACTTTAATTATGCGCAAGAGTGTTATTGCATTATCAGTAATGAGTATTATTTTTTCAAATGCTGTTCATGCCAAGGACATAAAACGAATCAAAGTGGGTGATTTTATAATTCCACCTGCTTTTGTTATGGCTTTGGAAGAAGGGATGTCTATCCCAGTATTCTTGCGACTAGACAATGAAACACAAAAAAATCAAAGTAAAGATAAAATAGCTGATGCTACAATTGTTATTGATAAAGGAAAAATTAAACTTGCTAATATCCATTTGTTAGATGCAAATCAAGGGCCTAAATTAAATAATTTATTAATTGAAAAGTTAATAAATAAAAAGGATGCTTTTTTTGATACAAATAATGGTATAACAATTGATAATGACGCTACTTTAAAACTCAATATATCATCTTTTAATTTATCATTAGATGTTGATAAGACTGCTTTTTCTCCTAAAGAAAAAATTAGAAAATTCTCACTTGGTGACTCTTCTGTAAATACGATTTCAGCGGTGGCAAATTACGATCTTGGCGTTTTTCAAAGCCAGATCAGAAAGGGAAAAAATTCATCAAGTAGTTATTTCAACTTAGATACTTTATTGGCAGTAGCTGAGCATCATATTAACGTTAACGCATCAGCTTACAGTATTGGAAAATCAAATTCTAATATTGAGCTTTACCGTGCGATGTATGAACGTGATTATAATGGATTGCGTTTTGCTTTTGGATTAATGAGTACGTGGAACCTACAATCTATTGCTAGCTTGACAACATTAAATAGTAGTAAGGTTTATGCTGCTTCTATTGGTAACAATTCATCCAGTATCGTTGTTAATAAGCAACATTCGCTAACACCAATTTATGCATTTTTAAATAGCCCAGGCGAGGTACGAATTTATCGTAATGGGAAGTTATTAAATATTCAAAATTTTCCAATGGGAAGTTATGAAGTTGATACCAGCATTCTACCATTTGGTATTTATGAGGTTACAGTTGAAACTGTTATAGACGGTAAAATTATTACAACACAAAATCAAACTATCAATAAATCCTTTGGTTCTAAAGGTATTAATTTTGAAAAATTGAGCTGGGAAATTTATGGTGGCTATATTGATTTTGACAAGAAAAGATATGTTCGAGGTAAATATAATCAGCGTAACTCGTTAGATAAGAGCTATTTATTTGGTGCTTCAGCTGCAAAAGGTTTTCCTGTGCTATCAGGACTAAATATACAAATGTCTAACTATGGTTATGACAACTTTTTGGTCAATGAAAGTAGCGCAAATCTTTCTTTAAATCAGTATATGTCAGTTTCTTGGCAGGGAATGATTGAAAATCATGGCAGTCATCGAAATATTGCGACGTTATCCGTAAATATACCTGAAGGGTATGGGTCTATATGGGCATCCAAAGAAAAAGCTGTTATTAAAGGTGATTTACCTGTCTATGATGCTGACAGTTATTCTTATGGTGCAACTATGAACTTCGATAAAGTTATTGAGCGTACTGGTACTTTCACTATTAGTAGTACAACAGATAAACGCACTAGAAGCGATTCAATTAACTATGAGTATGCGAATACATTATTTTCAGGTCGTTACGGTACTGTCGGTTTAAGAGCGGGTGTTCAGCGTTATCATTATGACGACCAAAAAAGTATGAATGAAAAATTTGTGAGCCTTGATTTTTCACTTCCATTAGCGACATGGTTAAGTACAGGGGTCTCTTCAAGCAATGGTAATGTTAAAGCTAATATTTATGCGAATAAAAATTTTGAAGATTCTGCTATTACTAATATAGGCGGCTCAGTTTCTAAATTAGTCAAAGATAAAAATAATGGAGAATCTGATATTTCCACTATGGCTTATGCATCTTATGACATGAAATATAATTCTGGAATGATAACAATTAACCGGCCTGATAATAATCGACTTAATGGTAATTTTACCTCAAGAGGTGCTGTAGCTTATAGTGATGGAATTGTTATGCCTAGTGGGCAGCAAGGTAAATCAGGCGTCATTATTAATTCAGATATTTATGGAAATGGCAGTATGACTGCTCGCGTTAATGGGCAAAGTTATCCAATTAGTGGGAAAAACACCTTTATTCCATTATCACCTTATTCAAACTATGACATTCAATTAATGAATGATGCAAAGTCTAAAGATAGTTTTGATATTGTTTCAGGACGAAATAAGTTAGTAACTTTATATCCAGGTAATATTGCTATTTATAAACCAGAAGTTAGGCAGCTTGTTACTGTATTCGGTCGACTTAAATCGCCAGATGGTGAGTTTATTAAATATGCATCGATCCGTAATCATATTGGCAGAACTAAAACAGATCAAAATGGTGAGTTTTCCATGGATGTTGATATTCGCTATCCGGTTATTTCTCTTCTACAAGAAGATGAGAAAACAATCTGCGAAGCCGATTTAAATTTAGCAGGCGCGCGTGGTGCATTATGGCTAGGTGATGTGACTTGTGATCCACAAAGAATAGTTGCGCAAAGACAATGAGAATTTCATGATGAATAAGACGATTTCCACTATTTTTTTGACGAGTTTTCTATTAGCTAGCGATATTGCTTTAGCTACAACTGTTACTAACAGTTATGTTTTTATCGAAAATGGTGTGGATAGTGAATATTTTATTACACCGAAAACGACTGATCCCCGATTTTCTGGAGCTAATAAATATACCCGCTATTCTGGTAGCTCACAATTAAGTTTGGGGTATATGGGATACGTTAATACTAGTATTAGAGCGAACCAAAATGTTGATATTTGGTTAGAGAATTCGCCAATAGATGGACCTTTTACAGGAAATAGATGTATGCGTGGCTATTGTGGCGATGATAGCGGCTATTGGCCTGCCCAATATATTGGCAGTGATGGTGCGTATAAAATAGTGCAGAGTGATGTTCGAGGGGAATCAACCTATGCGCGAGGGATATTTAGTGATTCAACCTATCGGTATTTCCTATCTGTACCGGTGGGTACTGTAGAAACGTATAGCTATAGAGCTTGTATGACCACAGTCGATTATGATCCTAGTCGGGGAGAGTCTTGTCGAGGTGTTGGTGGCAATATTATTGCGTCACATGAGTTTGTAATAACTAAATCAGGCCATATTAAATTAACGGCTACGGGGGCAATGCAAGAAGTTTATATTGATACTAACGGTAACCCAAGCCTTGGCCCGGGTGCAGAGTTTTGTCGCTTGGGTACAGTTTCTCGAGTAGATGGTTTGATTTGTCAAATGATCAATCATGAAACGACAGGGGATATTTTTACAAACATTCGGTTAGGACTAAAAATAAACTCGACTTTAATTCCGTTCACGCCAACAGGAAGCTCAATAAAAATTGGGCCTGATGACGGAAGTGATAATTGGTATAATTATAATACAACTTATAATGCTAATTATTATTTTACAAACAATAGCAATCATATTGCTATCTTTTTCTCAAACACCTTTTTTAAACAACTGATAGCTCAAAATGTAGATTTTACGAATAGCCAAGATTTTTTTACATTCTCATTTACTAATACAGCTGCGCCCCAATCTGGATTCTATGAGTTTACACCTTCAAACCAATTAGTGATTAAACCACGAGATTATGGAATTAGCATTGTTCCTAGCGATTTCGTACCGAATCCATCGAAAACGGGGAAAGTAGGCGCATCAGAGCCGCCTATTGAATTTAATTATATTGTTACGACAAGTGGCCCAAGGCAGGCTGATTCAATTACAGCTCGAGTAGAAGGGCCAAATATTAATGTTAGTGGGCGAAATTATTGTTTGTTCACATCCGATGATGACAGATATCAAGTGCCATTTTCTGCTTATCTTTCATTTAAAAATGCCTCAGGTATTGAGGAGTCGTATCGTTCAAATTGTGATAGTACTGAAATTTCTATGAAAAATGCACTCTGGGTAGAAACACCATGGGATATTCCTAATCAAGATTTAGGGTCATTTTACCGTACAAATTTAGATTTAAGCTTTCCAATGAACGACTCAAATTCACTTTTTACTTTAGATGGTATTGATTGGTTAGGTACCGTTTCTGCGAGTGGAACTGTTGTTGTAAAAGCTATTTGGACTGGGCCAGATGTACATTAGAGGCTTCGTCGTTTCTATAGTAAATGAAAATGGTCTGTTTTAAGAATAGTAGCTATTTGGGATATTAAATGAATCAGTTAGTTCTAATCGATAAATTTATACATGATGAAAATAAAAATTCCTTGTAAAAACATATTATTAGTTTTACTCCTTTTGTCTTTTGGGAGAGCTTATGCGTTGTATATTAGCTCTGATATATCGTCATTAGAGGCAAGTAAAACATTTTTTTCAAAATCCTATATTAATGATACTAAAAAGACCAATTTGTATGATTTTAGTGCATATAAAATTGATAAACCGGGAAGTACAGAAAAAGGGCAGGCTATTATTGATGGGGAGATTATTTTTACACCACTAAAAAAAATCTTACTACCCGGTGAACAGGAGTTTTTTAAAATTTTTTATCGCGGAAATAGCGATGAAAAAGAACGTTATTACAAGATTATTATTAGTGAAACACCACTTGAAATGCAGAGTGAAAATCGACGTGAAAGACAATCTTTGTTTTATCCTACTATGAGCCTAGAAACCTATTTTGTCGTGAGACCAAAAGATATCAATTTTAAATATGAGGTTAATACCAATGAAGGGGTGATAAAAAATATCGGTAATACCTATTTTCGAGTCATCTTACACGATGATTGCAGTTCTGAGGATGAAACGCCGTTAGTATTATATTTGTTACCACAGGAAGAGTATCGAGATTCAAAAGTAAAAAATAAAAGTCGAAAATATATTGTGATTTTTGATAAATATTATCCTATTGGCAATTGTGAAACATTCTAAATAAATGGGTTGAAATTATAGGTTTAATTTATTGATTGTTATGCATAACGTGATTGAAATGATGAAAAATCAAGAAGGAGGCTAATTTTAGCCTCTTTTTTTTGAATAAGATAAATAATGATAAGAAAAAAATTATGTTTAACATGATGGTTTGGCAGAATTAAGTACATAAAACAATTAAATTGGTTTAAGGATAGCCCGGTTAATAACTATGAAAATTTACTATAGAGTAACAAATTAGAATTTTGCAAACAATACTTCACTTAAATTTACAAAGTAAGTCGTAAATGGATTTGTTTTATTTTATTAGTATGATTAACTCAATATAATTGCTTAAAAGATAACTAATCTATTTTTAGATGAATTATTATAAAAATTTTTATAAAACAAATTGTTATATTGAAATTAAATTATGTCATTATGTGACTTTGAGGTTTCCATTAATTTCAATATGTAAAAAATTATTATTTTTAGAGTTTAATATCAATTAGCTAGTCATTTTATGATTAAAGCAAGATTATTAACTATTTCAATAGTTCTGTTTGAACATCGTTTATTATAAAAATAGTATTGTTTTGGTTTTTAACGCTTGCTTTACGCTTGATTTGTGTAATTTAGATGCCACAGCTAAAAGCCATTGTTAAAGTATGGTTTTTATTTTTTTTATTTGGCATTAGAATTTACTTCCCTTGTAAAACACTGTGATTGTTTGTTTTTACTATACAATTCACTTGTTTTTAGGAGTAAAAAAGCCAAAATGGAATGAATTAGTATGAATAATTTAATATCAACGACTAAAGATCACATAGCAATTGCCATCGGCTATGAGCTTTCAAAGTTAAGAAAATTACGAAACCTATCGGGAAAGAAACTTGCTGAAATGATAGATATTTCACAGCAACAGATTTCTCGATATGAAAGAGGTACTTGTCGTATCAATACCGATACATTAGTTTATTTATTATATAAATTAGGTACCTCTCTTGATGATTTCTTTATTGGTGTATCTTTGAGATTAAAAGAAATAGATCCTGAATTATATAAAAATTATCGATTTCTGTTTTATCCCTTAACTAGAGATAGCTATAAAAAATATTTTAAATTTGATGATACATCTCATTTTGGTTGACGCTATTCTATTGAATTTATTTTTAATTTATTTTTAATTAATTTTATTAATTAATTTAATGGGTTTTTAGCTGCACTTATTTATTATATTTGTGTAGTGATAAGCTTATGTTAAATATAAATTGAAATATAAGAAAATAATTCAATATCTAATATTGGGTTGTCTTTGCTGTGTATTTTATTTAAATATTAGAGAGATTATAGTATGACATTTAAAAAAATTGTTCTCACTACTACATTATTTGCAAGTACTGCTGGTATGAGTTTAAGCACGAGTGCTTCACCATCAGCAGAAGTTACATTACAAGGTGTTATCACGAGTACAACCTGCGATGTGACGATTAATGGTGGGAAATCTATTTTAAACGTTGGTGTATTTAAGCCAGCAGATTTCGTGGCAAATAAAATGTTAGGTGCCGTCAAGATGCCTGTCACACTAACTAATTGTAAAGCCGATGAAACGGGTGATTTGATTATTCAAGGCTTAACGTCTGTCGCTAATAATGACCAAAATATTTTTGTTAGTAATGATGCAGAAAAAGTTGGTTTCATGATTGCGCAAGATGATGGAAAAACGATTGTTAAAAATGGTCAACGTATTGGTTTGGATGCTAAAGAAGATGGTGTGACTGAGTATGTCTTTACCGTTGGTATGGCTTCTGCTGCCGCAAATCCTGAGCCAAACGCTTACAGCGCTCCTATCTTAATTTCTTATATCGTTAATTAATTTATCGGTAACTAATGCGAGTTAGCAGGAGATATCTCCTGCTAACTCTAATAAAGGTTGTGTGGATGATGCGTATTTATCGTTTTTTGTGGTTGAGTGTGATGAGCCTTTATTTTTTTTGTACTCATGCAATGGCCGGGATATCTCTAGATAGTACTCGAATTATTTTCGCGGAAGGTCGTGAAGCAAAAAGTCAATCGATAGGTGTGACAAGTAGTACCCAGTCAGCAACTCCTTATTTGGTGAAGGCGCAAGTGATGGGAGATGTTCGGGGGATACAAATGCAAACGCCTTTTTCTATAACACCATCACTTTTTCGCTTAGAACCAGGAAGTTCTAATCAGTTGCGGATATTGAAGACAGGAAATCAAGTGTTGCCTCAAGATAGAGAGTCTATCTTTTACCTTCGAGTCATGGCGCTACCATCAGGGCAAGAAAAAGAGTCTACATCGACAATCAAATTAGGTGGTGCTATCACAGTGTCAACTGGAAATGTGATTAAACTTTTCTATCGCCCATCTAAATTATTAATGACCCCACAGCAAGCGATGGCGTCACTGCAATTTTCACGCCACGGGCACGTATTGCAGGTAAATAATCCAACACCTTATTTTGTCACTTTATCATCACTGTCTTCTGGGGGGAAAATCGTTCCAATCAGTGTTCGTGAGCAAAATACAATGATTGAACCTTTTGGAACAATGGCGTACCCGGGTGCAAGTGTGGTGGGAAAAGTGACATGGAAAGCCATTAATGATTATGGCGGAATGGAGGTTTTCCATGGCGTTATTCGATAACTCAATGGTTTTAAAGTTCTTTATAGGAATGAGTGCATTATTTAGCAGTTCGGTAGTGCTTGCCACATCAGCATCTGTCGAATTTAGTGCAAAAATTGCCTATGAGGGAGCTTGTGAGATAGCGGTACCACCAACGGTGATTTTTAATCATGGCGAAGAGATTTTACCGAGCCAAATAGAGGCAAAGGATGCCGCGGCGAAAAAAAACTTTAATTTGATGCTGACTAATTGCAAAGGGGTTGGTGTGACACCGAAGATTAGTATCGTAGGCCCTTCAAATGCTGATTATGGCGATGATTTATTTTTAGACCCTATTGGCACTACATCAATCGGCTACGGTATTTTATTGAAAACTGAAGGGAACGCAACGTTCCAACCAAATGTGAATTTAGCTAGTAATAAAACCATTTCAACGGTTGATCATTGGGACAAAAGTACGAGCTTGGACACTATCAATGGCGCATTACCTATAGTGGCTATTTTAAGCTGTGGGCGTTGTGATGCTAAGGGACGTATTGGTGGTGAGTTGAATGCTACTGTGACTTTTGATTTTCAATACGATTAATTCATGAGGCGAACAATGAAATTACTGACCTTTACTTTTCAATGTATGGGAGGGCTCGTTTTCATGTTTACGATTAATTCGATGGTATTAGCGGCGGATCTTTCCATGATGGCATCAATAGCGAAGAAAGGCGTAGGGTGCGAAATAACCTTACCGCAGAATGTATTGACTTTTGCTCCCCTAAGTATGCGTCAGCTTAAAGGCCCAATTCAAGCTCACCAAATTAAGTCGTTAATTGTGCGCTTATCCTGTGTAAATGAAACTGAATTAATTAAGCCAATGCTGACCTTGCGAGGTATCACACCTTATGCAGAAGATTTGCATCAAACTGTATTTTTAGATGATACGCCTAACGGGGTTGGGTTCATGGTGCGTCAGTCACCGGATGATAAACCAATCGGGTTATTAGATTTTTATCAGCCTGATGCTGCGATTGGTAATGATAACACTGTGCAACCACTTAATGTTCTGAATAACGACAATCAATACAAAAGCGATAACGTATTGTGGGTTGGGATTGTAGGACCGTTGCAAAGTAACATTATTGCAGGGCGTTTTCATGCATCGCTGACCATCAATGTGGCATTTCAATAGTGGATATCGACATGAGGGTGAAACGCTTAATTGTATGTTTTAATTTGATAAATAAGATTGTATTAGGGTTTGTGATTGCCGTTTGGAGTGTAGTGGGTATTGCTGATACCAGTAGTAGTACGTTTAATTTCACTGCAATATTTGTGGGGGGAAGTTGTGAAATTAGCGCACCCACGAGCATTCAGTTTAATGATGGTGAGGCGTTACGGCCTTCTGAAATTGAACAAGGAATAGCCGCAACAACGCAGTCATTTAATCTTATTCTCAGTAAATGTAGCGGATGGGGATTAACACCTTCTGTCAAAGTGAATGGTCAGAAAACGTCAGACTTTGGTCCTGCACTTTTTCGCAATACGTTAGGTGCGATGGATTCAAATGGTTATGGAATTTTATTAGCGACAGATGGCAATACCTCGTTTGTTTCAAATCCTAATTTAGCCGCGACAGGGACAATCTTAGCTAAAAATTGGAATCCAGAGTCGCAACTGGATTCGATAGATACCCGCATTCCAATAGTGGCGAAATTGACTTGTGGCAATTGCGATTATGCGGGGCGCCAAAGTGGTGCATTTAAAGCGACGGTTACTTTTGATTTTGTATATGAATAAGGCTAGTGAGTTATCGACATGAACAATATTAGGCTCAAACAAGTTTGTACAACTTTAATTTTTGCTGCTTTGTTTGTTTGGGGATTACTTTTCGCCAAAGAGAGCTATGCAGAAGGCGGGCTTAGCTTGGATCAAACTCGAGTCGTGTTTGATGGAGACGCGAAGAGTACCAAAGTGACATTAAACAACCAAAGTGAGCGTGTGTATTTGATCAATAGTCGAGTATTAATGACACCCGATGGGAATGAGAGATCGACAGCAGTACTGCCATTTATGGTGACGCCTCCTTTGTTCCGGTTAGAGAAAGAAAGCCGCAATACAGTGTTAATTTCTCGCAATAACATTTCGGGCTTACCTACTGATCGTGAATCTTTATTTTATCTGAGCTTTTTAGCAATTCCATCAGTAAAAAAAGGTAGCGAAGAGGTCACGGAAAAAGGATCAACCACGACACAAGTGTCTTTTGGTATCCGTATGTTAATTAAACTATTTTATCGGCCAACTGGTTTTTCGATGCCAGTATTGGCTGCGCCTGAAAAATTGACCTTTGTTCAACAAGGTATGCAATTACAAGTTACTAATCCGACGCCTTATTACCAGACGTTAGCGCAACTGACACTTAATGGGCAGTCTATCAATGTGCGTGAACAAGGTGCGATGATAGCGCCATTTTCAACTCAAACTTATCAAGTGAAAGCGCAAGCGCATGATATTCATTGGTCTGTCATTAATGATTTCGGTGGGTTAAGTGAAACCTTTCATTGGGCGCAATAAGTGAATGAGGAGTAGGACGATGAAGAGCAAGTACACCCTATTTCCGAAAGGTATTCATAGCTTGGTGATTATTTTATTCTTAGCCAATATTTCAGTAGCGAAAGCCGAAATACCGAGTGAGAGTAATGGAGTTGTCTTGCAAGGTACAAGGGTAATTTATCCTAGCAATGAAAAAAATGGCATTACTTTTACGGTGACTAATCGAACATCGCAAGTCTATTTATTGCAATCGAGGGTTTTGTCGTGGCCAGTTTTGGCGGCTCAAGATGACTTGCAATTATCGGAAGAAACGAAAGGTAAGGTGACCACTAATGCGCCATTTATTGTGCTGCCGCCGTTAATTCGTTTTGCACCTTTGGATGAAATGACATTACGTATTCGGTTGACAAAAAATACATTACCAGTAGACCGTGAATCAGTATTCATGTTGGCGTTAAAAGCCATTCCAGCACAATCAGACTCTGAAGAGCGGTCTGGCGCAAAGATGGTACTAGCCTTGCAAAATAGCCTCAAATTATTTTATCGCCCTGAAGGTTTACCTTTTATGGACGGTGATGAACGAGCAAAACAATTGCAGTTTTCACATCACGGTATGCAGCTTGAGGTTAAGAATCCAACACCTTATTACGTGACGATGAGTGATATTTCTGTCGATATGGATTCTGTATCGTTTGAGGGACATTCCATGATTGCGCCTTTTTCGGTTGAGCATTATGGACTCTCTACGTCAGGTGGTCGCTCGGTGAGTTGGCAAATTATCGATGATAATGGGCTTAAATCCACGGTACAAACTCAGAGACTAAATACCGCACTTTAATATTTCCACACAAATTTTTTTACGATGGAACACAGCCATTGGGGGTTAGTGTGCCTGTTGATTAATTGAGATAGATGTATGCAAAGTATTCGAAAACAAAAAATGAACAAAGCGCAGGGGCTGCCAATGCTTTTTCGCTTAAAGTTATTAAGTGTGGGCGTAATATTGAGCGTGTCGCCATTGGTTTACAGTGAAGACTATTTCGAACCGAGCTTTTTGACTTTGAGTGGTGAAAATAGCCAAGTTGATTTGTCGGCATTTAGTCAAGAAGGTGGCATTGCCGAAGGGGATTATACGGTTGCCGTGTTTGTGAACCACCAAGATGCAGGGCAATTTACGCTTCATTTTGAAAAAAACGTGAAACAAGTCATTGTGCCTGAATTAACGCCTGCTCTTTTGGCATCATGGGGGGTGAATGTGACCAATGTGCCAAAGCTTAAATCGTTACCTTTGAAAACCCCAATTGACGATTTAGCGGTTTATATTCCGCAGGCGACCACAAAACTAGATTTGGCGCGTTTGCGTTTAGATATCAGTATTCCGCAAGTGGCGATGAATTCGATGTTAGCTCGTCAAATGGACCCGGCACTGTGGGAAGATGGTATTTCTGCGTTGATATTAAATTATAGCCTCAGTGCAGGTCGAAACCGTAACCATAGTGCGAGTAACAGAACTTCACAGGCCGATAATCTATTTGCTTCAGTGAGGGGGCGTGTCAACTTTGGGCCGTGGCGCTTAAACAGTACGATGACTCATACCCGTTTTGGCTATAGTGGGCAATCGGAGCAAGGAAATCGAACTCAGCAACAAACACGTTTTTCGAATACTTATTTGTCTCGTGATATTCGTGGGCTACGCTCGACATTATTGGTAGGGGAAGCCAGTACCGGAGGTGAAATATTCGATGGCGTGCCATTTAAAGGAGTACAACTTACCTCAAATGAGCAAATGTTACCGAGTCAGCTGCGTGGTTATGCACCTGTGATTAGTGGTGTTGCCAATACAAGTGCCCGTATTACGGTGCGTCAAAATGGCAATGTGGTGTATGAAACCTATGTGGCACCGGGGCCTTTTTATATAAATGATATTCAACAAGCTGGATTATCTGGCGACTTTGATGTGACCGTGACGGAAACGGATGGTACTGAACGCCGCTTTATTGTGCCTTATTCCGCATTGCCGATGATGTTGCGTCCTGGTAGTTGGAAATATGAATTAACAGCGGGGCGTTACAATGGCTCACAGACTCAAGGATCGAAGCAATCAGATTTCGTGCTCGGTACGGGAGTGTATGGTTCACAAAGTGGGATCACATTATTCGGTGGTGTACTTGCAGCAACGGATTACCAATCCATCAGTGCAGGGTCGGGGATCTCATTAGGGGAGATTGGCGCAGTTTCGGCAGATATTACTCAGTCAGTTGCCAAGTTTCAAACAGTGGCGGGGAAATCTGATCGCAAAACGGGTCAATCATATCGGTTACGCTATTCGAAGAGTTTAGTCTCAACGGGTACATCTGTAGATTTAACGGCACTCCGTTATTCGACAGAACACTTTTATAATTTTAGTGAATTTAATAGTCAGGGCTATAGTCTTGAAGAGGGAGTCACTCCATGGACTTTGCAACGTCGTCGTAGCAGCTTCCAAACACAATTAAGTCAACAATTAAACGGGTACGGTACGCTACATTTTCGAGCGCATCGAGATGACTATTGGGGGGGAAGTAAAACCTTAACAGGATTATCCTTGGGATATAGCGGAACGGTGAAAAATGTCAGCTTTGGTGTGAATTACAATATTGACCGAATGAACGATACAAATGGAAATTGGCCTGAAAACCGTCAAATCAGCGTCAATATGAGTATTCCTTTGCGTGTTTTTGGTTATTCAGAGGATTTACAGTCTATCTATGCGACTTCGATGATGACTCAGGATAATCAAGGGCGGACACAAAATCAAATTGGATTGAGTGGTAGCCTAGTTGATAGTGCGATGTCGTACAGTGTCTCACAAAGTTGGGGAAACCAAGGGCAAACAGCGGTTAGTAATGTCAATTTAGGATATCAAGGTAATAAAGGTAGTTTAAGTACGGGGTATAGCTACAGTGGTGATTCTCGTTCCATTAATATGAATGCCAGTGGTGGACTTCTAGTTCATGCCGGTGGGGTGACATTATCTCGCTCAATGGGTGAATCAGTCGCGTTGGTCAGTGCTCCTGGTGCGTCTGGAGCCCACTTGACTAATGGTAATGCGACCGTAGATTGGCAAGGCTATGCTATTGCTCCTTATTTATCTGATTATATGAAAAACAGCGTGGGAATCGATCCGACAACATTGCCTGAGGGGGTGGATGTAACGCATTCAAATGTAAATGTTTATCCAATCAAAGGGGCGGTAGTTAAGGTGAATATTGCCACCCGCGTTGGTTATCAGGTATTAGTGACGTTGAAGCAATCAAATCAGCAACCCGTACCATTCGGTGCTATCGCAACATTAATGAATGCAACGAGTGGGGATGAGGTTAGCAGTATTGTTGGCGATATGGGGCAAGTATATCTAGCGGGTCTTCCTGAAGAGGGGGAATTATTAGTTAAATGGGGTGAGACACCAGACCGCCAATGTCGAGTGAAATTTGCACTTACGCATTTGAACATAAATTCAGATACCCCAATACGCCAAGTGACTTATACCTGCAACAGTGTAATTGATAAAAAAATTATGTTAGCAGAGCCTAAATAAGTAGAAATGAGTTCTATTCTACTCACGTTAGAACATGAAAAAAATAATCAAAAACGTATATTTTTACGTTGAGTTCATATTAATTGAGATGTTGGATTTCTGAAGGTGAAAATAAAATGCCAATAAATTTATTAAATAAATAATCACTTATATTTCGTAGTGATGGAATAAATTTCAATTTAATATAATGTAATGAAAAGGGCGAGCTTAATGATATTTAAATTAAAAAATAGTTATTATCGATGGATAGTCACTATATTAATTGGAATTGGGTACTTTTTGGTAGGAATGAATAATTCTTATGCGGCTAGGATTAATGCTTCAATTAATGAAGGTTTTATACCAGTAGGTTCTTTTTCAGGTTCAGTCACTGTTCCTGCGAATACATATTTAAATGAAAGTGACTCCTTATATTCAGGCTTTGCATTTGCACTTACAAGTATGGGAGGGGGTATTTGTTCCAGTAACCAAAGCAATTGGAAAACAATTGATGGTTATTATGGATATGAATTAGAGACTGGCATTTTATTAATTATATATGATACAAATATTACAGGAAGTGTAATTTCTTCTTCGCATGGGACAGTAGCAGTTAATGGTACATTTAATCGTTATGGCGTTTTATCTGGAGCGATACCACCAAAAACAAATTCAGAAAATTGTTACTCTTATTTAACTGAAAGTTTTAGAACACCAAGCAAAACGACAATACAAATAAATGGTCAATATGGTTACTATATTTCATCTCGTGCAGTTGCCGGTTCTTTTTCATTACAAAGAATTGGGTTGCGACGGGCTCAAGGTCAGGGAACAAATGGTGATTACATTAATATTAATGCTTCTGATTTACTAACGGTCACCTATATTCCCCCATTGAATTGTTCTATATCCGCGCCACCAACCATTAATTTTGGCACAATTAGTGGGCTAGATGTGAAGGAGAATACATTCTTAGCACAACAAGTTGGAAATTTGAATATTAATTGTTCTAGCGATGATTTCAGTAGAGCGGCGAGTGTGAAGGTGCAAATCTTGGGTGAGGCGGTACCAAATTATAGCTATATTCTACAGCTACGTAATGAAAGGAATGAACCTGCCCCAGGAGAAATACGAGGTTGGATAAATAGACCTGCGGATCAAACCTGTAGCGGTTATGGAAGTGTAACTGATGGTTTATATTTTGGTGACAGCAGTAAATGGTATAGCAGTGGCGAGCTAAAAGTAGGTACAAATATAATTCCTTATGTCTTTAATTTGTGTGGCAGTGGCCACAATAAAGCCAATAATTTGGGGCGCGCAAGTGCTACTGCGACCATTAATCTTTTGTGGAATTAAATTGAGTGATGAGTTTAAGTGTAAGACTTAAGGGTTCCACTTAAGATAAACATTGATGATAAATACCGATAAAAATGATAGCTCACAACTAACTATAATCATTTTACTTTGACGATTAGGCAGAAATTGATTTGGTTTTCATTTGGTTAAGGAAATTGAAACGCACTTATTTTAATCGTTTTTTTTCAAGAAACGTTGTCAGTTATCACTAAATTTACGACTAATTGCTTCAGAATCATAAATCACCTTGATCCCTGATAGTGAACTCAGGTTTAATAAGGGTAATGTTTTGCGCAATAAGGGCGCCTTAAAGTGAAATTTTGCGCAATAGAATGGATTCAGCACTGCGATAGCCTATTTTATTAACAGTTGGCTGTCAGGAGCGTAGCAAATAAGATCAAATTGCGTTAGTTTCATGGTCTGGCTGTGAAATTAGTCATAATTTTGAAATGTGAAAACTGGCTTAAGTACGTTTTTATCCTACCTGGAGTATACTGATGACGACTCGTAAAACCCTTGCTAATGCTATCCGCTTTCTAAGTATGGATGCGGTTCAAAAAGCAAAATCAGGGCATCCTGGCGCGCCTATGGGCATGGCTGATATTGCTGAAGTGCTTTGGCGCTCCCACATGAACCATAACCCAGCAGATCCACATTGGGCAAATCGTGACCGTTTTGTATTGTCAAACGGACATGGCTCTATGTTGATTTATAGCTTGCTACACCTTACAGGCTATGACTTATCAATCGAAGAGTTAAAAAACTTCCGTCAACTACATTCTAAAACACCGGGCCATCCAGAATATGGTTATACACCGGGTGTTGAAACGACTACCGGTCCATTAGGACAAGGTATTGCAAATGCTGTCGGTTTTGCAATCGCAGAGCGTACATTAGCGGCACAATTTAACCGTCCAGGTCATGATGTTGTTGATCACCATAGCTATGTATTTATGGGTGACGGCTGCATGATGGAAGGTATCTCACACGAAGCTTGTTCTTTAGCGGGTACCCTGAAATTAAATAAACTGATCGCATTCTATGATGACAACGGTATTTCTATCGATGGTGAAGTAGAAGGTTGGTTTACAGACGATACCGCAGCACGTTTCGAAGCTTACAATTGGCATGTGATCCGTGATATTGATGGCCATGATGCAGAGCAAATTAATGCGGCAATTAATGAAGCGAAAAACCAAGCAGATAAACCAACACTTATCATCTGTAAAACAGTGATTGGTTTTGGTTCACCTAACAAAGCGGGTTCAGAATCTGTTCACGGTGCGCCATTAGGTGATGCAGAAATCGCGGCAACACGTGAAGCGTTGGGCTGGCATTATGCGCCATTCGAAATTCCACAAGAAATTTATCAAGCTTGGGATGCTCGCTCTGCTGGCAAAGAAAAAGAAAGCGCTTGGGATGTTAAATTTGCGGCTTATGCAAGTGCATTCCCTGAGCTAGCAAAAGAATTTACACGTCGTATGGCGGGTGAGTTACCTGCAAGCTTTGATGCTGATGCGAAGAAGTTTGTTGAACAACTGCAACAAAATCCAGCGAATATCGCGAGCCGTAAAGCTTCACAAAATGCATTGGAAGCTTTTGGTAAAGTATTACCTGAATTTATGGGCGGTTCTGCTGACTTAGCACCTAGTAATTTAACTATGTGGTCAGGTTCTAAAGCACTGAACGTAGATGTTGCAGGTAACTACATCCATTACGGTGTTCGTGAATTTGGTATGTCAGCTATTATGAACGGTATTGCGTTGCATGGTGGTTTCATTCCTTACGGTGCAACTTTCCTCATGTTTGTTGAATACGCGCGTAATGCGGTTCGTATGGCAGCATTGATGAAAATCCGTAACATCTTCGTTTACACACATGACTCTATCGGTCTAGGTGAAGATGGCCCAACGCATCAGCCAGTAGAACAACTTGCAAGCCTGCGTGTGACACCAAATGTCAGCACATGGCGTCCTTGTGACCAAGTCGAATCTGCGGTTGCATGGAAATATGCTGTTGAGCGTAAAGATGGTCCAAGTGCACTGATTTTCTCTCGTCAAAATCTGGAACAGCAACCTCGTACCGCTGAGCAATTAGCGAATATCGAAAAAGGTGCTTATATCCTGAAAGATTGCGCGGGCACACCAGAGCTTATCTTTATCGCAACTGGTTCTGAAGTTGAATTAGCTGTGAAAGCGGCTGACCAACTGTCTGCTGAAGGTCGTAAAGTTCGTGTGGTTTCAATGCCATCAACAGATGCATTTGATAAACAAGATGCGGCATACCGTGAAGCGGTTCTACCTGCAAATGTTAGCGCTCGTGTGGCTATCGAAGCGGGTATTGCGGATTACTGGTTCAAATATACAGGTCTGAATGGTGCAATTATTGGTATGCATTCATTTGGTGAATCAGCTCCGGCAGAACTTCTGTACAAAGAGTTCGGTATTACGGTTGAAAATGCAGTTGCATCAGCAAAAGCATTATTGAAATAGCTCCCAAATTAATTGCTGGTAAGTGACGGCAATAGAGCTAAAAAGCGCTCTTGTATCAATTTAGGTACAAGGGCGTTGTTTTTTTGTGCATTCGTACCTGTTTTGCTATTGCGTTCTGTAAATTTATCCCTTAATCTAATTCTAGATAAGCTGAACCGTTTCAGTTTTAGTTAATCCAATGAAAAAAATATCAAAAATGTCGAGTGAAGCACACTTTTGATGTTTGACAGCTAAAATGAGCAGTAGAGTTTGTGTGAGTCAGTTATCCTAAGCAACCGTGTGATTTTGCTCAGATATAAGGTATTCAATGGCAATCAGGGTAGCAATTAATGGCTTTGGTCGGATTGGTCGAAGTGTTTTAAGAGCTTTATATGAATCTAGCCGCCGTGCGGAAATCGTGGTGGTGGCAATCAATGAGCTGGCCGAGCCTGAAGGCATTGCGCACTTGTTGAAATATGATTCAAGCCATGGGCGCTTTGCTTGGGATGTGCGTCTCAATGGTGAGCTTCTACAGGTTGGTGATGACAATATCCGTATATTTCATCAATCTGAGATAAACCAATTGCCTTGGAAAGAGTTGGGAATCGACATTGTACTCGATTGCAGTGGGGCTTATGGCTCCCGTGAAGATGGCTTACAGCATCTTGCATCTGGCGCAAAAAAAGTGTTGTTCTCTCATCCGGGTACTGACGATCTTGATGCGACCGTTGTGTATGGCGTTAATCATGATAGCCTTAGACAAGAAGATAAAATTGTCTCTAACGCATCTTGCACCACAAACTGTATTATTCCTATTATCAAATTATTGGATGACGCGTTCGGCATTGAATCAGGCACGGTGACAACGATCCACGCATCAATGAATGACCAACCAGTTATCGATGCTTATCATAAAGACTTGAGGAGAACGCGTGCGGCAAGCCAATCTATTATCCCTGTTGATACTAAGCTAGCTGCCGGAATTACCCGTATTTTTCCGAAATTTGAAGGTCGCTTTGAGGCTATTTCGGTGCGTGTGCCAACCATCAATGTGACGGCAATAGACTTGAGCGTTACTGTGCATGAAAACGTCTGTGTCGAAAAAGTGAACTCACTATTGCACGGCGCCGCACAAGCACATTTTCGTGGTATAATAGACTATACTGAATTACCACTTGTCTCGACGGATTTTAATCATGATCCCCACAGTGCCATTGTTGATGGAACTCAAACGAGAGTAAGTGGTCAGCATTTAATTAAAACCCTAGTCTGGTGTGATAACGAATGGGGTTTTGCTAACCGGATGCTAGATACAACGCTAGCGATGGCAAAAACAGGTTTCAACTAATTGACTACTGATAATCAGCTATTGATATACAAAAAAGTTTGGTATGCCTGATTATTTACATAGGGTCGATAAAAATTTTATAGAGAATCAACAAGAGGATTCACCATGTCTGTAATTAAGATGACCGATTTGGACCTAGCGGGTAAACGCGTTTTTATTCGTTCTGACCTAAACGTTCCTGTAAAAGATGGCAAAGTTACTTCTGATGCGCGTATTCGTGCTTCATTACCAACAATTGAAAATGCTCTCAAGCAAGGTGCTAAAGTCATGGTCACTTCTCACCTCGGTCGCCCGACTGAAGGTGAATACAACGAAGAGTTTTCTTTACAACCTGTTGTTGACTATCTGGCAGCAAAAATTGATTACCCAGTTCGTTTGGTTAAAGACTATTTGAATGGCGTTGATATTGCTGATGGTGAGTTAGTCGTTCTAGAAAACGTTCGCTTTAATAAAGGCGAGAAAAAAGATGATGAAACCCTATCTAAACAATATGCTGCACTATGTGATGTTTATGTGATGGATGCATTTGGTACGGCTCACCGTGCTCAAGCGTCAACGCATGGTGTTGCAAAATTCGCTCCTGTTGCTTGTGCAGGTCCATTGCTGAGCAATGAACTGGAAGCATTAGGTAAAGCGCTGGGTAACCCTGCGCGCCCAATGGTAGCGATTGTTGGTGGTTCTAAAGTTTCAACTAAACTGACTGTTTTAGATTCACTGTCTAAAATTGCTGATCAACTGATTGTTGGTGGTGGTATCGCAAATACCTTTATCGCTGCGCAGGGTAATAATGTGGGTCGCTCATTGTATGAAGCAGACCTAATCCCTGAAGCGAAAAAATTACTGGCTAACTGCCAAATTCCAGTGCCAACAGATGTTCGTGTTGCAACTGAGTTCTCTGAAACTGCGGCTGCCACTTTGAAACCAAGCACTGAAATCAAAGATGACGAACAAATTTTGGACTTAGGTGACGAATCCGCAGAACGTTTGGCTGAGATTCTGAAAAATGCAAAAACCATTCTGTGGAATGGCCCAGTTGGCGTATTTGAATTCCCTAACTTCCGTAAGGGAACAGAAATCGTTGCTCGTGCAATTGCCGAAAGTGACGCATTTTCTATCGCTGGTGGTGGTGACACCCTAGCAGCTATCGATTTATTTAATATCGCTGATAAAATTTCCTATATCTCTACCGGCGGTGGTGCTTTCCTTGAATTTGTTGAAGGTAAAAAGCTCCCAGCTGTTGTGATGCTAGAAGAACGTGCTAAAGCGTAATTAATTTGTTCATACACAATAGGCGGCATTGACCGCCTATTCACCACAGGACCTTTTCACATGTCTAAAATTTTTGATTTTGTTAAACCGGGTGTTATCACGGGTGATGATGTACAGAAAGTTTTCGCAGTTGCCAAAGAAAATAACTTTGCATTGCCAGCGGTGAACTGTGTTGGTACTGATTCAATTAACGCCGTACTTGAAGCGGCAGCAAAAGTACGTGCTCCTGTTATTGTTCAGTTCTCAAACGGTGGCGCTGCATTTATCGCAGGTAAAGGCTTGAAAGCGGAAGGCCAACAAGCGGCTATCTTAGGTGCAATCTCTGGCGCTCATCATGTGCATCAAATGGCAGAACATTACGGTGTTCCTGTTATTTTGCATACTGACCACTGTGCACGTAAATTACTGCCATGGATTGATGGCCTGTTAGATGCGGGTGAAAAACATTACGCGAAAACAGGTAAACCATTATTCTCTTCACATATGATTGATTTATCTGAAGAATCATTAGAAGAAAATATTGAAATCTGTGCTAAATACTTAGCGCGTATGGCAAAAATCGACATGACTCTAGAAATCGAGCTAGGTTGTACTGGCGGCGAAGAAGACGGTGTTGATAACACAGGAATGGATAGCTCTGAGCTATACACTCAACCAGAAGATGTTGCTTACGCTTATGAGAAACTGAACGCAGTTAGTCCACGTTTCACTATCGCAGCATCATTCGGTAACGTTCATGGTGTTTATAAACCAGGTAACGTGCAATTGACGCCAAAAATTCTGCGTAATTCACAAGATTTCGTTTCTGAGAAATTTAACTTGCCACACAATAGCTTAGATTTCGTTTTCCACGGCGGTTCAGGTTCAAGCGCTGAAGAAATCAAAGAAGCTGTCGGTTACGGTGTTATCAAAATGAACATCGATACTGACACTCAGTGGGCAACTTGGGACGGTATCTTGCAATATTACAAAAAGAACGAAGGCTATTTGCAAGCTCAGTTAGGTAATCCAGAAGGTGCGGATAAACCTAATAAAAAATACTATGACCCTCGTGTATGGTTACGTAAATCACAAGAGTCAATGGTTGTTCGTTTAGAGCAAGCATTCAAAGAATTGAATTGCGTTGACGTTCTGTAATTAACTAACTCGTTAATTTAGAAAGTTTAATCCCTCCGTAAGGCGACTTGCGGGGGGATTTTTTATGTCAGCGTATTTTAGTAATACTTTAACATTTATTGCTTTTTTGAATTTAGTTACTCAATAAATGGATAGTTGGATTTATGTTCAAATTATTTTCAGAATAACTTTATGAAGTTTTTTACTACTAATGAAGTTAAAGTTGGAGCGAAAAAAGAGAAATTGTGCCGACTAAAATATAACCAGTTGTTGCGCGATACGCAACGGCAGTGATACAATCTTATTGAATCTATGGATAAGACGATGATAAAAGATTTTAAACATAAGGGATTAAAACAATTTTTTCTTTACGGATCCGTGGCCGGAATAAATATAGAGCACAGTAATAAAATTCGTTTACGATTGGCTGTCATTGATTCGGCAGCACAAGTTAATGATATTAATAGACCCGGTTATAATTTGCATCAATTGAAAGGAAATAAGCTTGGATACTGGTCCATCGTTGTCACTGGTAATTGGCGTATCACCTTTCGTTTTGAAGATGGCAATGCTTATATAGTTAATTATGAGGACTATCATTAATGAATATGTTCAATCCCCCCCATGCAGGTGAACTGATAATAGAAACTTTGGATGAGTTAAATTTGAGTGCTCGTGATTTAGCAAAAGCCTTGTGTGTGGCACCTTCTACCGTTCATCGTATACTTAAAGGCACTGCAATTGTTACGCCTGAAATGGCAATTAAACTATCTAAAGTTCTTGGGAGTTCACCAAAATTTTGGCTCAATATTCAAGATAATTACAGCCTTTATATCGTAGCAGGGAAAGTTGATGTTACACATTTAGAGAGTCTCGTTACCACGGCTTAATTTCTTTATTAATAAGTACTTATAAAGCCTCGGTTTTATAAGGCGTACCTTGATGAAATCTTAACTGCCATTGATTGGCTGGATTTCTTAACCAAATAGATGAACGATTGGTGTGTTTTATTTCTAACCCTTCCTCAAGTTCAAAACTATGGTAATTGATAAGAACGGAATCGTCACCTAGCATAGAACAAGTATAATTTTCTGAGTAAATTTGTTTTGGCTCTTCTTCGCTCAAGCTTGCTAGCGTATCGAGTTTATTGGTCGATACACCTGAGCGGCAAAATTCAAAAAAATCCTCATGTAATATTTCAGCTAAAAAATCTGAATTATGCCTATTGGTTGACGAATGTAGTTTTTTCTCTAGCCCAATCAACAACTCAAAAATTTCATTCATAATTATAACCGCCCAAGCTGGCGAGCGAGTTGTTGTGCAAGTGCATTTAATGTGTCAGAACCCGTATGAAAATGCATCGCAATTTCCATTTCTTGTGCTGTGGGGAAGCCATCTTCTTCCGTTAAAATACGATGTTGAGGGAGTTTCGCTCGTACAGGTAGCAAACTCACCCCAAGCCCATCAGTGATGGCGCTTTGGATACCCGCGAGGCTAGAACAGGTGTAGGTGATGTGCCAAGGACGTTGTTCAATATCGAGTAACTTGAACATATCATTGCGATATAGACCATTTTCGGGAAACACAATTAAAGGGACAGAATCGGTGTTTAAATGTTCTCGTCTATTGGTCGTCAACCAACAAAGCGGTTCTGGCCAATGATAGTGACTTTTGAATTCACCTTTTCGTTGTTTTACGATAATTAAATCCAGTTCACCATGTTGATAACGTTGATGGAGCTGGCGACTTAACCCACTTGTTACTTCAAGGCGGATATTGGGATTATCTTGCATAAAAATCGCCAGTGTTGGCGTGACTTGGCCGGAGGCTAAATCTTCAGGAAACCCAAGTCTAATGGTCTGAATAATGGCATTACCCGTCATTTTCATAAAGAAAGTATCATTTAGCGCTAAGATTTTTTTTGCGTAACTTAATAATACTTCACCGGTTTCAGTTAAAGCCAATATGCGATGTCCTCGGATAAACAGTGGTTGTCCTACTAGTGCTTCTAGGCGTTGGATCTGTTGGCTCAACGTTGATTGTGTTGAGTTTAAATGTTGAGAAGCCACCGTAAAATTACCCGTCTCAGCAACCGCCACGAATGTTTTTAACAAAACAAAATTGAGTAATGAATTCATTTTATTAATACCTGAGATTTAATTATTTAATTTCTAAATAGTATATATTTTAAGTAGATTAAAGAGTCCCCAATAAGGAGACAAGTGATGAATGTACTATTTTTAAAGATTAAATGGTTTTTAACAACTAAATGGGCTATTTATTCCTTTGGAATATTCAGTATTTCATTGATACTTATGGTTAAATCTATGGCAAATTCAAGCTCTGAACAATTAACGATACTCGCTGAAAAAGGTCAACTTAGTGCGGTGCAACAACGCATTGAACAAGGGGCTGATATCGAACAGCGTGATCCTCGCTTACGCACGCCATTAATGGCGGCCACTCATGCTAATCAAATTGATGTCGCCCGTTATCTTATTGAGCAGGGCGCAGATGTTAATGCTGTAGATGCAATGCAAGACACCCCTTATTTATATGCAGGTGCGCGAGGTTTGCAAGAAATTCTTGAGATGACGCTCAGTCATGGTGCAAATTTAAAAAGTACCAATCGTTATGGCGGTACAGCGTTGATCCCAGCTGCCGAACGCGGACATGTTAAAACCGTGAAAACACTGATTGATGCAGGTGTAGATGTAAATCATGTTAACCGATTAGGTTGGACTGCGTTAATCGAGGCTATCATTTTAGGGGATGGGAGCGATAAATATGCCACAATCGTGACTATGCTGATTGAAGGGGGCGCTGATGTTAATCTCGCAGATTCGTCAGGTAATACGCCATTAGTCCTCGCAAAAGATAAAGGTTATCGCCATCTTATCGCGATCCTCGAACGTTCAGGCGCTAAATAAGGCGAGATAAACAGTTTTGTAGCAGAACATTAGCAGTAGGAATAAGTGGGTTAATGAATAAACCAATTGCATCATCGTTAGGCTTAGTCGCCACTATTATCTTAGTTGGCATTAACTTACGACCTTTTATGACAGGGCCGGGTCCGGTTATTGACGATATCATCCGAACGACAGGGATGAGCTATCAAGATATTTCGTTATTGACCTTATTACCTATGCTACTGATGGGCGTTGGTGCGCTGATTGTGCCCGCACTGAATCGGCGTTTGGGCGAGCGCCTTGGTATCAGTATAGCGATGCTATTACTGCTATTGGGATCATTTACGCGACTCTTTGTCACGACAGGCTCTGCGCTATTATTGACGGCTTTTTTGTGTGGCCTTGGCGCCGCTTATATTCAGGCTGTATTTCCGGGGATGATTAAGTCTCGATTTCCCAAAAAAATGGCCACAATGACCGGGCTCTATTCTGCAACCTTGATGGTGGGCGGGGCAATTGGCGTACAGTTAACGCCAATATTGTCGAAAACATCAGGACATTGGCAGCAGGCATTGGCTTGGCTTGCTCTTCCTGCATTGATTGCGCTTATCGCTGTGTTGATAAATATTCGGTCCACTAGCGCGATGTCTGATACTGGGCAAAACTCGATATGGATTTTTCTCACTAAACCGCGAGCATGGCTGTTAATGATAGGGTTTGGTTTAGTGAATGCAGGTTATGGCACGGTAGTGACTTGGTTGGCGCCTTTTTTCCAAGAGCAGGGGATGAGCGCACAAAAAAGTGGTTCTTTTGTTGCGATGTTAACTGTTTTTCAAGCGGCAGCTGCATTGATGATCCCGGTTTTGGCTTCCCATAATATTGATCGCCGTTTTTGGTTAATGATGACGTTAGTCAGTCAAGTATTAGGATTTACTGGATTGATGCTATTGCCTAATTTTGTGCCACTTGTCTGGGTCGGTTTATTGGGCTGTGGGCTTGGGGGTAGTTTTGCCTTGACGATTATTACGTCACTCGATCATTTACCTCATCCGGCAAGTGCTGGGGTATTAACCTCATTGATGCAGGCGGGTGGCTTTATTATTGCGGGTTTTGGTCCTTTACTAGCGGCATGGGTGTATCAAGTTAGTCAAGGTTTTAGCTGGGTATGGGCACTACATATCGTGATGGTGCTAATAACATTATTATTGTTTTTGCGTTTGAATCCACAGGGCTACAGTCGGATTTTTAGCGTAAAGTGAATAATTTCATGGCACATGATGCAAATGATAATCATTGTTATTTTCTTGTTTCTTTGTCAAGATAGCTGCAAATTTGTTCATCGGTTAAAGAGCCATTATGCAGCAACGCATCGAAGAAAAACTCAGTTTTGCTCACCCGAGAGCAGCTAATTAATGAAGAAACACATTTATTAATTAAACATGTTAGAGGATAAATTCTCTGAAATGCTAGTTGCTGCAGGGGGGAAACCGTTAAAAATAGATCAAAATGAAGCATTGATATGTGGTGTGGATTGTTATTTACAACTTGCAACAGCAACATTTGAATTTTCTGATATGAGTTTACCAAACCATGTGAAATTTATTGGCTCTTTGCCTATAAAAATGGATGAAGATAGCCTAAAAATTAATTGGAAAAATGAAAATCAGCCATTGATTATAGTCACATAAGGCACATTGTCTAATGTTGAAAAAATTATGAAAGATGACAATGAGAAATATAACGCTTTAGAGTTGTCTCTATATTATATAAATAGGCTGTTAGGTTCATAATTAAAATTTATCAACATTTTTATGTTAATTTTAATAAGAACACAAATTATATTTTTAAAAGTAGATAATTAACTTTAAGCCAAGGCCTAGTTTTATTAGTTTCATGAAACTAGGCATTGTCTATTGTAGCTTTTAATATAATTGGTTTATTTCTAACGTTATTTCATGACTATTTTTTTCAAGAAAATAATCTAGGTCACACTGCAGTATATTGGCAAAGATACATAGTCGATGAATCGTAAAATTCTGAGTGCCGCGCTCATAGCGGGAAATTTGCTGTTGGCTTAATCCCGATTTTTGCCCTAACGTATGTGCCGTCCATCCCATCTGTAAACGACGTTTGCGTAATTGAAATCCAATATAGCTGTTTGAAATCTCAGTTTGATATATTCTCATAATATTATCCTGATTAATATAACACTACTTGAGTGAAAATATGTTGAGTGTATATGGTTTATTTATATGGTTTTATATTTATACGTTGTTTTTTCTAAAGTAATTGAATTAGATAGTCTCATCTCTATTCTTTCATTGTGATTGTTATCCTGAGCATAAAAAGATTTTTCACCATTAAATAGAAATAACCCAATAATAAATACTCCCAATCCAATAATGAATATAATAAAACTAAATAAATAAGATAATTGTTTGTTTATATAAAATAGGGATTGTTCTTCTAATGCAAAAGCTGCATCTGAAAATGATAAAAATAATATGACGATCCCCCAGTGTAACACCGAAAGTAAAAAAGGGTATTCAACTTGATTATGAATTATAATAGGAATTATTGATAGAATGATTGCTAGTGGGTAACCATTCCCATTAATTTTATACTTTATAAAAGATTGAAATACGACATAGATACCTCCGGTTAATAATAAAGATAAAAATATTAAATTAGTTACCCCTCCAGTTATCAGCCAGAGTAGTATTTCATTATGTGGATGAGGGACAATATACATTTTAGGACTGAAAAAAGGAATAGCTGTTCTTTCATAGTTATTTTCAAATAAAAATGATTGTTCCCATGCATCATAAGGTTTTTCTAAGAACAAAGTAATAGAAAAACGTAACATTTGTTTTAAATGGAACTGATTCATAGCATCTGCTTCAATGTGCTGTGGGCATAGCCTGATTAGATAAATTCCAATAAAGATCGCTATAGCAATAATAAAATAACTAGAGCTAACACGTAGAGGATTTTTCTTGTAAAAAAGGCAAATAAAAATAAATGCACAAACAGTAAAGCTTAGCCAAGCAATAACAGATTGTAAAACGACTAAAGTTAATGTGAAAAATAAAATACAAGTACCTAGTAATACAATCCTAATTTTTTCATGGCGTTCAGATGATAGCGAAAATTGTGATAATACAAGAGCCATCAGGGATAATAAGCACGCAGTTGCCATATTGATAGACAATATATTGACTTGTTGTGATAACCCATTTGACCGCATTCCTGAAGCGAGATAAAAGATATCAGCTTCAAATATATATTGATATGCAGTGATAAATACTTGAACTACACTAATAGTGATATAACAGTAAATACAAAATGATTGTATTAACCATTTTTTTCTTACTTGTAGCCCAGCGATATATAGTAATATGCCAACAGTAATACCAGAGCAATACCAAAAATCAATACTATTACTTTCTCCCTGATAAGATATTAATCCCATCATTAGAATGGCTAAAGAAAAACAGTAGAAAATTGCAGGTAATGTAATAATTATTTTAATTTTCTGATAGAAAACAGTAAATGCTATAATAGATATAGTCAAGGAAATAGATAACCAACTGATAATATTTTGTGGTAATGATTGTCTCTGGCTTCCTAGACTATCAATATAAATAAGGCTAGCAAGGTGCCAAACAATAAAAATACCAATAAATAGTGAGCGGGATATTATGATCATAGTACACTTACCGCTATATTAAATAAATGTGGCGATTAACCAAGCATTGCCTTTGTAGTCTCCAGGTTCGGCGTCATAACCTGAAACTTTACTTTCAATCATAATGTTTTTTACTTTATCTATTGTTGTTTCAAATGTTTTTCCACTTTGATTATTTTTTTCATCGTAAAGTGTAAGTTCAGAATAAATGGTATTATTTCCTGATTTTAATGGAAGTCTTTTTTGTGGATCACTATCAGTGGCATAGTCTAATGCTAATTTTACTTTAACTGGCTGTACTCTGTCACATGTATAAGTGACAGTGCGAGTCTCTTTGCTATTAAATTCAAAAGCATCCAATGTTTTGTGATCAATATTTAAATTATCAATATTTGAACGGCAGTTGGATGGATAATTAATCACCGATGTGGCGAGGTCTAATTTAACACTTGATTTATCTGCAGGGACGTAAATAGTTGGTGTACCCGTATCTTGGAATAAACGGGTATAGCCTGCAATCATCGCATCAGGAATAACAATTTTACCATCGACGGGAATTTCTTTGGCATAAATCCTAACTTCAAACGGGAAATGTACGGTAAAGTATGAGGTATCTTCAGATATGGTGCTGCTAGAGCAACCATTACCAGGGATGTTTCTCCATCCATTGGTAATACCGTTTTCTGAGTAGAGAGTAAAAAAGGTATTTGAGTTGATTTTGTAGGCCGTTAACCCTTGAAGTGTAAAGCCAGCTTCAGGCATATAGGCAAATACGCGATGATAAGCATAATTTGCGGAAAGACCTAATGTATAATTCCCCAGTAAATAATTGACTTTACATGTGACAACACCAAAAGGTTGTGAAGTCGTGTCATCGATAACAATACCCGTACTATTAGCTGGGGCAATTAAATAATATTTATTGTTATCACTGCCTGTTGTTGGGGTATTTGCAACGACCGAATTGTTTGAAATTAAGCTCATTTTATAGCCACCCCCAGCACCTGCGTAGCGGGTTGCCTGTGCATGTAGGCTTCCTAAACATAGCGGTATTAATAACAGTAATTGTGAATAAACTTTTAACATTTTCATAAAGGCTTCCCGATATTACAGATAATCTACCATCACTGATAAAGCCGCGCTAAATGGCCCAGCAGTGAGATTTTCAATCGCTTGATTAGTGACTAATTGTGATTGGATAACAACTTTCCCTGTATCACCACTCACTGATGGAGCAATTCTTTCCCATTTATTAAGATTGAGTGCATTACTTTTATTTTCTTCTGAAAAACGAATACCGAGCCCATTAATCGAGGTCGCAAGTACAGTTTCATTATTTACTATCAGGGTATTTCCTTCTCTAGGAGATAGATAAACTTGTAAATTTTTTCGAAGTTCACATTGTTTAATGAGAATACCAAAGGACTGTTTTTCTTCAGTGAGTCTGTCTAGCGCTACCTCACGAAAATTGATTACTAATTCTTTTTCGCCATTTTCTGCTGTAAGCACACAAGGTGGCCGAACCAATTTTGCAGAAAGAGAAATTAGTACATCTGCTTGAGTACCTAAAGAAATTAATAAGCTAATTAAAGGGAATGAAAAACAAATGAATTTCATTTCAATTCTCCTTATTGATAATCAAGATTAAAAGTAACAGTTGAGGAAAACCCACCTGTTTTTAATCGAGTATTAAAGGGCTTCTGCACATAAACACCGAATAAAAGTGAATTAATAGATCCTTTACCTGATTCAGTTACTGTACTGATATCAATAGTTGTATTAAGGCCAAGTTCCTTACCACGACTATCCGTCAGAGCTAATAACACATTAGATTCACCGGTAGTTTTTAAATAGTTAATACCATTATGTATTTCAATATTTTGGGTATTTAACGTTATTTTGATAGTTTTATTCAAAGCCATCTCTGAACAGTCCATGATATCCAATTTAAATGGCTGTATATCTGAATGTCCTAATGTTTCTATTGAAGAAAAACGCAGTCCAGAAAGATATATTTTTTTCTGTGTATCATCATCACTAAGTCGGCAACCTAGCGGCACTAGTACACCTTCGAAGTAAACGGTTAGGCTATTGGCAAAAGCGGTATTCCACGTTAGGAATAAAAAGCTAAATAATAATATTGAACATCTAGTCATAATTTATCTCCACACGTTGCATCTTATTACTAGCAGGAATAGAGAATAAAATGGTGTTATTGCGTAGTGGTCGTGTTAATACATACTGGTTATTACCTGATTTCAGTGTAAAAGGGGCCCAAGCTTGCTTTTGTATTGATTTGCTACAATGAGTAAAATGCATTTCTACTCTATAGGTTGCTGAAATTAAGGTACTTTCATTTAGTTTTAATGAGACGTTGGGTAGACAAGGAGCAGTAACAATTCGCGCATTGACATATATAGTGCCTGTTGTGACTGGCACAGCAGATTCAGCAAAAATAGGTATAATAAAAGCCCATAGCGCTAGGTAATTCAATTTCATTGTTCTGCTCCTATCTATTTTTTACTCGTTATTCCGTCACACTGCATTTTGAAGCTTGGCATTTGAAAGCAAGTGAAGGTTTTCCTCCATAATCATTGATGTAAGTTAAATAAGGCGTTGAAAAATTAGAAGATTTTATTATTTGATTGGATTTTGGTGGTATCATGACAGCATCAAAATCACTTTCTTCAGATTGTTTTTGACTGTTTCCTAAACCAATCACAGTCAAATAAAATGGTGTTGGATTATTTAACATATAACCAGATGGTGTTGCTGTTAATGTTATATGTTTCGTCCAATCAGTTTTACTTTGCGCAACAATACCTTCTGGGCGATAAAATAGTTTTACCCTACTTTGCAATGCAATTTGCAATACGCCAGCTTCTGATGATTTAGGCGGAATTTCGCGCAGGTTGTAATAAAATAGGGATTCCCTGTCTTGCGGTACTTTTGCAACGTCAGGTGCTGTACTTAAACGAACCAAGCTGGTGGATTTTGGTTCCATACGCTGAATTGGCGGAGTGGCAATAATTGGGCCTGTTTCGAGCTTCTGCTCTAACGCATTTTCTAGCCATGACTGTGCTAAATAAGGTAATTCAGGATTATCATTACGGATCGTAATATTAATAGATGGCTGATTTCCATCGAAAATTATACGAGTGCGATCAAGCGTAACAGCGGCATGTGCAGCTGAAATTACACTAATAGTTAGCGTGAATATGCTAGTAAGTAACAAAAAAGGGTAATTCAGTTTCATCTTAGTTCTCTTCTTAACGGCAAATGATAGTGGGGTAAACTTCCTGAGGATTAATCACGTCAGGAACTTGAGCGCTGCACTGAAGTTTGTTTCCCCAATAGATATTTAATAATTCTTTAGCGCGGATACCGACAATCCATGTAATACCTTGCTCTCCGACAATTCCCAGTTCAATATTGTTGCTATTACGTACGCTAGCGCCAAAAGGTGGATAAGCGTTATCAGCCAGCTTTAAGCGAGCAAACGTTTTTTCACCTTGAATAACGTTAAGACGACGATATCCGATTGCTCCGCGAGTCAGAGTGGCATCTGTGACAGTCTCTAATGCTTCAACATCGTTTGGTAATTTACTGGTATTAATTGATGCACTGGTTTTTCGGTAACTACTAACGTTTGGCAATACCGCGAGTCCGAAGTGATTAGTTTGATATACGCCGCCACTAAGCGGAACGTTAGTCGCACCTGGGGTTTCTATAACAAGTCGAGTTCCGCCATAGGCAGCTTGGTGCATGGCAACACCCTCTTTAATTAAAGTGATCCCGCCATTAATTGATCCCCCAACACTGTGATATTCATTCGGGACATAACTTGCATTCCCTGAAATCGAAGCATATGGCAGGTTTTGACTCAAATAGCCGCTAAAGCTGGTTTGGTTATCTTGATGACTTCCTGTTTGGTAACCGATGTTGAGGTTATAATTGCGCTGTTCGCTATATCCGCTATAACCAATATTATGAGTTGAGCTATGTTGACCGTTTTGGCTTTTTGTATAGCTTTCAGAAAAGCTGATGCTATTTCCTTGGGCTAAAGGAATGGTGAAATATAAGCTAATAGCATCATCTTGGTATCCCGCTCTTTTTGAGCGTGTTGCCGAGGCGGTGAGGTTAATATTTTTAAGCCCAACCGCAGCCCAATTGAAAAGCGTGCTTAAGTATAAGCTGTACTGTTCTTCTGCTTCGCTGTTCCAATAAGTGTTATATTGGTAGTTTCCACCCAAAGAAAAGTCATCAAAATATTTATTGATATTAACTTGATAACTTTCTTTTTGCGCTTGAGCTTCATTACCTGTGCGTCGCTCATCTAAGGTTTGTTGCAAGGAGCGATAGGTTTCATCAGAGAAACGATATCCAGCGAACGTAATGTCAGTTCTGGCTTCATCAAATGATTTTGAATAGCTAAGCCGATAACTTCGACCAGTTAATGTTTTATCTAGCAATTGAGCGTGTGACTGAGTCGCATCGAATGAAAGACTACCGAATGAAAATAAGTCACGACCAAAGCCTGCTGAAAGTGCCTGATAGTTTTTTGATAAAATAGAACCACCATAGATAGACCAAAAGTTATTTAGTCCATACGATAGCTCTCCCGAAGCCGTTAAATCCCCTTCGAGTTGACGCCCATTGAAACGTGGTTTCCCTGCCGCAAATTTATAGCGAATTTGCCCAGGTCTGGTTAAGTAGGGTAGTGCCGCAGTTGTAATGCTAAATTGTTGTTCTTCCCCATTTTCTTCTCGTACAGTGACATCGAGTGTTCCACGAATGGAGCTATCGAGTGTTTGGATACGAAATGGGCCCGCAGGTACGGTTGTTTCTAAAACGATACGGTTATGACTTTTGACAATAACGGTGGCATTAGTTTGAGCAATACCAATAATCTCTGGCGCATAACCGGTTAATTTAGGTGGCATCATATTTTCATCGGTTTCAAGAGATACACCGGTGTACTGCCAAGAATCAAAAATAGCAGAGTAAAAGTAGTTCTCACCTAAAGTTAAAATTGATGCAATAGATTTTATTGAGCGATAAGCAAATAATCGACTAAATGTGGCATCGCTATATTGGTTTTCGAAGCTTCCTACCGATTTTCTATAGTTTGCCTGGTAATCGCCGCGTAAACGCCATGCACCAAAATTAAATCCTGTTGTACCGTTAGCAGAAATATATGATTCTCTTGAACCTGAATTTCGACGAGTCAAAGAACCTGTTAGGTTGTAATCTAATATAAAGCCATTTATACCTTCTTCCCAACGTGAAGGAGGAACCCAACTTGAGTCTGTATATTCTAAATAGCTTTGTGGGATAAAAATGGATAACGTTAATGTCGATAAATCTACATTTAATGACGTACCTTCAAGTGTAGATAAATCAAGGCATTTACCTTCATCACGATATTCTATTAATTTGCTTGCATCAGGAGTAAGCCCTAAACGATCAAGAATATTAACGGGAATACAAACGGTATCGAATAAACTAGTATTTTGGGATTGCGGGGCTATCACTGTGATATCTTGCGCGCTACCCATACTTTCATTATTGACTTTGAGCGTTAAATGATAAGTGCCAGGCATAATAAATCCAGCCTGAGAGAATTGGCTAAAGTCAATATTTTGAGTGTCTTCTGTATCTAACATATCTGTATTAAATTCGACAGCATAAGCTAACGAAGAGATTGAAGATAAAAAAGAAGTCACAATAATATAAGAGTAAATATTAAATTTAACCATGTTTTTTTTCATTAAATTAATTATAAGATTATTTACTAATCGTAAGTAACGTTGAATTTAATTGTGGTAAAGTAATCACCAGGTGTAATTTCGTTATTACTTGCACTTAATTCTGTTTCATATTTTAAAAAGCTCTCTTTACTTTTATTATCAAAATAAATGTAATTGTTAGAAATGGAGTAGAGCTTATTTGGTATTAATAAATTGTTGTTAATGTCATAAATGTATAGAACAACTCCAGGTTTAGGGCCTGACAGTTTTATTGCATTACTGTATGTATCTTGCGGCGCAAAAAAACGAATTTTAATACCTTTATGATTACTACTATCATATTCGCTAATACAGTTATTTAATTTTATATAGAAAGGTTTTCGCATTAATTTTTCAGCTTCTATATTATTTATACTATAGTTAGAAATGTAATCGTAATTTATATATTGATATTGACTATTGGTTTCAATTGAACAAGGTGCCGAGACGATATAACCTTGCATTACTGCCTCACCTTGAAGACCATCTTGAATATGCCCAAGGTTAGAGCTAGTGGCATTAGAGTTAATCGAGTTAAATAATAAGGCAATCCATAGATAAGTATTTTTTTTCATAATGGGCCTTTTATGGGGAGAGAATTCTCTCCCCTAAAAAAATTACTCGTATGTGATTTTAAAATCAGCAATAGAACTAAATTCACCCTCAATAACTGGTGTTGTACCATCAACGCGTTTCGCCAATGCTGTAAACTCTAAAACGTTTTCACCTTGTGTATTACGAATTTGGTTCATGATAGATTTAGCTTCATCAAATTTAAAATCTTTAATCTGAACACCGATATTTGAAGCTGTACCAGTAGTACCTAAGAATTCTTTGTTAGTACCAACATAGTTTTTACCACCAAAAGTGATTTTGATATCTTTAACTGCAACCCAGTTATCATCTTTGTCTTTAGTGAACTCATTGAAATTACAGTCTTTGATCTTAATTGCGATATCTTTTTCAGCTGCATTGCCTGCTTCTAAAGATGCACGAGAAAGTTGGCCGAATGGAACTTCTTGTTTTGTACTTTCTGATTCGATATTACATGGGGCATTTACAACTTGACCGCTGAAATGTAATTCACCGGCGTTACCGCTAGCAAAAATAGAAGTTGAAATAGCAGAAGTAGCGAATAAAACAGCAATAGAAAGTTTATTTAATTTCATACCTTACATCCTTAAAAATAAGTAAATATTTGGTCCCTAGTGAGCTTTTATAAAAAGACGGTCACAGGAATAAAGTTCAGCATCCATCAATGGATTTTAAAATGTCCTAATCACAGAGCGCTTAACGTATTTATATAATCGTTTTTAGCGAGGTCATTTCGACGGAAGAAAGTTTATCCATCTCATGGGTAAAATGGAATAAAATTCTTTGGGTTTAATTAAATTCAAAACAATAATTCAATGATAAGGTTTTTTTAATGTGAATTAATATTTTTATGCTGAATTAATTGACTGTGAAATGTTTAATGTTTGTGAGTTTAAGGTGTTTTAAGGTTGGGGTTGTTTATAAATAAAAAAAATGCATCAAATTATCAATATTTGATGCATTTTTTATGGTTTTTTTGGAGATTATAGAGTGCAAATAAAAATGGGAGAGAAGTTTTCTTCAAATATATAATTTTTTTCGGTTAATTTTTTTATTTTTAAAAAATAAAGTTGATTAACTTCAGGTACTCCTCGAATCTTGATTTTATCTTGAACTTGATCCGATGGGTCTATAAATATATTTTCAACGCGTAAAAAAAAATGATCGCCTAAATATTCATGTTTCATCAGATATTTTCGTGAAATAGTATAGTCTTTACCATTGTCATTAATATTTCCATTCATTATGAATGTATGTTGGTCAGGCTTGTTCTCATTAGGAATAACACTTAATAGGTAAAAACCTTTTAAGTTAGAACGATTATCAGAGATGTTTATTCTTAAGGTTGTCTGACAATTGGGAATAATAGGAGTATTAATTATATGGTGAAAATATAGGCTAGTTGAAACTAACACTACAGATATGATGGATAAAAAAAGTATTCTTGTTGATATTTTATTTAACATAAAAATTCTCACAACTTACAGTTGCACTATCTTTAGGTGCACTAGGACAATATGAGATAAATAAAAAGTCATCATGTATATTTTTATTATGGGTGAGTGTACCAACATTATAATAGAAGATGGTTGCTGGTTTTTGACAGTTAATATTTAGGTTTGTAAGCTTTTCTTGTAATATCGTAAAACTTACAGTGGTTGTATCGGGTTTATGGTAACTATTAATGTAGCGGATGCTACATTGATCTATCCGACCAACCTCTGGGTATTCCACTTTATTAGCGAAAAAATAACTTTTAAATAAATAAATCAAACAAAAAATGATGATACCTATAAGTGCAACTTCAAGATATCGGTTATTTAAGATATAGCTTTTTTTAGCTATTACTGATTTTGTTTCGATTTCAGGTTTAACAATAGCTGCTGGTTCACTTTCAATATCTGAATTCAAACTAACTATATCTTGAGGTGGCAAGTTTTCACTATCTTCAAATTTCAGTTCTGCCGAAAATTTTATACCTACTTTAGGAATAGTGGTAATAATTTCCTCATCAAAAAAAGAAGCTAAATGGCGACGTAAAACAGAGATACTACTATTTAAGTTATTATCAGAAACAACTTGATTATAGTCGTCCCAGACGCGTTGAAGTAGCGTTTCTCTATTTAGAATTTCATCATTATTTTGAACGAGTACTAATAATAAGCGATTTAAGGTCGTCGTTAATTTTATGGCGTTATTAACGTCGTCAGTGTACAACAGCCCCTGATGGCTATCGTAGATAATGTGGTTATTAATAAAATATTTCATTTTAAGATTGGTTTTTTTATAGTAATAAACAACTGTATAGAGTTAGTTTATACCTGAAATTTGAGATGTGTCAATAAAACCAAATAGGTGTGAATTTTTAAATTGTATTAAATCAATAAGTTATTTTTTATTTATATAATTTAAAAGCATTATTTAGAAGGTTGATTTTTCAATAATAACATTTAGATGAAATAAAAAACCTCTTTTAAAAAGAGGTTTCTTCGTCACTCAATAATTTTAGTAAATAATCACTCAGTGAATTATTATATTAATGTTAATCAGTTGTTTCTAAAATCTGGTGCATAACCGGATGAAATTTACGTTTGAAGTAAACTAATCCATGACCTTCATCATTGACGATGATTTGTTTCATTTCAACCATGTAGACGGAATGCGTACCGATATCTTGTACTTGCGTTATCTCGCCTTCTAAATTGGCTAGGGCATTTCTTAATTGCGGCTGTTGTAAAATGCCTTTATCCCAAACGTTCCAGCCGAAACGTTCTTCCATTGTAGAACCCTTCATGCCGGCGAAATGACACGCCATATCTTCTTGTTCATGGCTAAGCACGTTAACACACAGACGGCCATTCTTTTGAAAGACCGCATTCATTGCACTGTTGCGGTTAACACAAACCATCAAAGTTGGTGGCGTATCGGTAACCGAACAGACTGCAGTTGCTGTAATACCGCAGCAGCCTTCAGTACCATCAGTGGTGATGACGTTAACTGCGGCACCGAGACTTGCCATCGCATCTCTGAAACGTAGGCGATGTTCATTTTCTAAAGACATATTGACCTCCTGTGTTGCCGATTATTTCAGCAACAAATCTAACTGATTAATATCGTTGTTGTTATGTAAATGAGGACGTTTCCAACCGTGCTGATCGTAATCAGATAGGCAACGGTCAACCATATCAGTCATCGCTTTCATGTTGCCAGAACCTTGTGCATGACGCAGACATTGCAGACGAATTTCATCTTGGCTACCTGCATAGTTAATTTCATACAGTTCATGGCGACCACCGAATTCACTACCGATAGCATCCCACATTAATTTTAAAATTTTGATACGTTCAACGTGATCCATACCATTAGAACCGCGAACATATTTAGCCAGATATTTATCTATCTCTGGATTATTCATATCCCGAACACTTGATGGCAGGTAAATCAAGCCGCTCGTGACGTTACTTTCTATTATATTCTTGATTTTCGTGTAGGCCATTGGTGCCATTACGCGATAAGTTTGAATTGCTTGGGTATCTGGTAAGTATGCTCCACCTTCCCAAGCCTTGGCTTCAGAGGTCATGGCATCGGTTAATGACCAGAATAAATTACGCCATGCAACAACTTCACCTAAGTCTGCTTGAACACCGCGGAAATCAAGTACCCCAGTACATTCAAGGCTTTTTTGTAGTAAGCCAGTAATGAAATCTAATTTAACGGCTAAACGAACGCAAGCTTGTAATGGAAATAGGCGTGCGAATCCGCCTTGTACTGCCCAGTTACGCGCGCGGTCGAAATCACGGTAAATTAAAACGTTTTCCCATGGAATCAAAACATGATCCATAATCAAGATGGCATCGTTTTCATCAAAACGGCTTGATAGGGGATAATCAAATGGAGAACCTGTTGCACCAGCGACTAATTCATAAGACGCTCGTGAAATTAATTTCACTCCATCAGCATCCATTGGCGCGACAAACATCAGTGCAAAATCAGGGTTATCGCCCATCACTTGTGCTGAGCCAAAACCGATAAAATTATAATGTGTTAACGCTGAGTTAGTGGCGACCACTTTTGCACCGCTGACGATAATACCTGCATCAGTTTCTTTTTCTAGTTTTATATACACATCTTTAACTTCATCGGCAGGTTTATGGCGGTCGATCGGTGGGTTAACAATGGCATGGTTAAAATATAAGCCACTTTCTTGAATACGCTGATACCAAGTTCGTGCATTGTCTGCGAACTGGCCATAATATTCAGGATTTGCCCCTAAACAACTGGCGAATGCCGCCTTATAGTCTGGAGTGCGTCCCATCCATCCATAGCTTTGGCGTGACCAGTCTGCAATGGCGTCGCGCTGTTGGCGTAGTTCGTCAGCACTTTTGGCGAAGCGGAAGAATTTATGAGTATATCCGCCGTTGCCTGTGTCGGTGTTCCAGCAAAGCTTGTCATGAGTCGTACTATCATGGAGTGCATCATATAATTGTCCTATGGAAGCTGCGGAATTACGAAATGCTGGGTGAGTAGTCACATCCTTAACACGTTCACCGTAGATATAAATTTCACGGCCATCTTGGAGACTTTTTAGGTACTCTTGACTGTTAAAAGGGCGTTTAGCATCGGAACGAAAATCTTCGGGTTTCATGTTTACCTCGTTATCTCACATAGAGGGCTTGCGGCTGTAGGGTAAAGGTTGCAAGCGATAATGTTAATTTTATGTTTATTTTGTGTTTCTTAATTGAATCGCTTTTTGAGGTGATTTTAAAGAGACTTTCGAAAGGTTTACGGGTACTTTTCGTTGAAATAGATGATTTGTGATAGAACTGTGATCATGACGATGTTTCTATATTAATGTAATTGTTGTTTTTGATTTAATGTTTTTATTTATCAATTTATTACTGAGTTTTTTTATGTTAATGAATAGGTTTTTTTATATTTTTATAGTGTGTTTTTTGTGCTTTATCTTCATTTTTAGTCGGTGGTAATCAAGATAAATGATATTTAAAAATAATTACATAAAACATCAAAAATGTTTTTAATATGTAAAATTATTTGATGGAAAATAGAAGATGGCATAGATAAGTGTTAAATCGGGGGTGTTAATGAATATTTTGCTCACGCCATTGGCTTGGGGAGCTACCTACTAAGCGGTTAAAGAATCGAGCAAAATAAGCGGGATCTTTGAATCCAAGTTGATAAGCAATTTCTGAAACTGGACTATCCGAAAATATTAGCATGCGTTTGGCTTCTCGCAATATTCTATCAAATATCAATCGCTTAGGTGGCCTGTTTGCAAATCGGCGACACATATCTTTAAGCCTTGATTCTGTGACTCCCAATTTTTGAGCATACTCAGGAACAGTAAGGTGTTGCTTATAATATTGGTCAATAAACTGGTTAAAACGTTGAAATAGACGGTGTTCACCTCGAACTCCCGTGATGTGGTGGTCATCAAGGGGAATCGATCTTAACAAAAAAGTAAATAAGGCTTGAGCTAAGGATGAAAGGACTTGATCTCGGCCTTTATCAGTATTAGCCGATTCTCGTGCCATTAATGCCCAGTAATGACTAAACGTATGAATATCATCGGGTTTATCAGCAACAGATAAACAAATAGCAGGAACCTCAACAAGATCACGATTGGTGGGATAAAGGGACTCAAGTAAAGGTGATATTAAGTCTTGGCGTACTGTTAAAACATGGCCATCAGTATCTTCTTGAGTAAAAAAGGCATGAGCCACAGAAGGGGGAGTTAAAATAAATAATGGCGCCTGCACTGAATAACGGGACTCATCAAGCTGCAAAGTGATATGGCCAGTTTCAAGATAATGAAGCTGGAAAAAACCATCGTGGCGATGTGCCTGCATATCACGACCAAAAAAAGCGGCCATGTTGCCGAAGGTTTGGTAGTGGACGTCGTCGTTGCCTTGGGTTTCGTCGTAGTCTGTGCCTAAATCGATATTCGCTATTATACCCTTCATTCTTCTTCCTGTAGCGTTGTTGGCTGCACAAGATAACCCTAGTCACATACTTATGTATGCTCCTCGAGGTAACTTCGCTTGCCGCCTAGCTACAACTCGAATTGTTCTTCATTCTTCAAGTCGCAGCGTTGTTGGCTGCACAAGATAACCCTAGTCACATACTCGTGTATGCTCCTAGGGATTAGCTTGCTTGCCGCCTAGCTGCAACTTGAATTATTTTGAACAACATTTAGGGAGGGCTAAATAAATTCAATTTTTTCAAATTATTGCAGCACTCAATTTTTAAAATTCGACCGTTACTATTTTACGGTGTTGCTCTTGGGCGTGAATTTCTCATCGGAATAGCGATGACGATCAGTGCGCCGATAACCAGTAAACCGGCCACAAAGTAGAGGCCAGAGTTGAAGCTACCTGTTTGATCTTTCAGCCAACCAATCAATAGTGGACTCACGGCTGAACCTATATTACCTGTTGCATTGATAACCGCAATACCGATTGCGCGAGCGCGGAAACTGATCGACTGGTCAGGTGTGGTCCAAAAAACAGCCATGGCCGTAAACGATCCGGTTGATGCCATAATGATCCCAAGTAATTGGATCATCGGGTGGCTCGTCATAGCCGCTAAGATCCAACCTGCGGCGGCAAATAAGAACGGCAAGGCAGTATGCATCTTTCGTTCTTGCAGACGGTCAGAACGCCGACTCCAATAAATCATACCGAGAATAGTACAAAACTGCGGAATAGCCGTAAGTAAGCCGATCATGGCATTACTGCTACCTTGATTAAAGCTTTGCATAATTTGCGGCGTCCAAATATTAATGGCGCTTAGGGTATTGGTTAAGCAGAAATAAGCGACGGTATACATCAATATTACTGGGGTGAAAATTTCTTTCCACAAACTCGTGTTTTGCAGTGCCGTTTGGCTTTTAGAACCATGGGGTTGTACAAGCTCAAGCTGATCTTTATCCATCATCTCTTGCAATGTATCTTTATCTTCTTGGGTTAACCATTTGGCTTTTTTAGGTGAATCATCTAAATAGAACCAAACTAGGCCACCAAGGATCACCGAAGGGAAACCTTCAAGTAAGAACAACCACTGCCAACCCTTAAGATTTAAAACCCCATCCAAACCTAGAATATAACCGGACGCGATAGAACCAAATGCCATAGTTACTGGCATTGCAATCATAAATAAGGCATTGGCACGAGCGCGGAAATAGGCTGGAAACCAATAGGTTAAATACACTAAGATACCTGGTAAGAAACCCGCTTCAGCAATACCGACCAACATGCGTAATACATATAAACTGGTCGGCCCCGTAGCAAACATGGTGGCAGTTGAGGCGATGCCCCAAAGTACCATAATGGTGGCTATCCAGCGGCGTGCGCCGACAATACCCAGCATAATATTGCTAGGAATACCAAAAATAACGTAAGTGACATAAAACAGTGTTGCGGCTAAGCCAAACATAGTGGACGACAGTCCAATATCTTTGCCCATAGTGAGACCCGCAAAGCCAATATTAATGCGGTCTAAGAATGAAAAAACAAATAATACAAATAAAAAGACGATGAGACGTTTAAATAATTTATTAATGACCCGTTGTTGTGGCTCAGTTAAATTTTTATGTTGCTGAGCGGGATTATCGCCAGCGGTATGTTGTGAATGACTCATTGTAGACCCTCAATTTTATGCATTGAAAGCAATATCCATTTTTATTCAACATACTGTTATATCAGTGGTATTTAGTATTTTCTAATCCTGTTTTTTATCGGTGACTAGTAAAATATATTGACCGCCTGACGATAACTTAAATGATAACTTGAATTAATTTGGCTATATTAAGGGCGCAGAAAATCCCCTAGGCTGCGATAAAGCGCCTGCTTTGCATTGTTGAATGTTGTTTTTTTCTAATCTTCTAAATAAACCGTTTGTAGGGTTGGGTTATTTAAAAGTTCTCACTACTGCCTCATGTCCTATTTGTTAATAAACGCTAGGAGAACTTGAGGTAATTCCTGATACTGTTTTACCAAATTTAGCGGCAAGTGCTTCTGCTGAACGAGCTAGCAATGTGGTGTCAACGCCGACGGCAACAAAAAGTGCACCGAGTTTAATATAGTGTTCAGCAATATCGGGCGCAGCCATGAGAATGCCCGGCGCAATACCTGCTGCGCGAATTTGTATTATCGCTTTTTCAATCGCCGCTTTAACTTCCGGGTAATTTGGATTACCGGAAAAACCCATATCAGCACTGAGATCTGCCGGACCAATAAAGACGCCATCAACCCCTTCAACTTTTAATATTTCAGGTAAATTTTTAATAGCTTCACGGGTTTCTACCTGCACAATCACACACATCTCATCATTGGCGCGTTGCAGGTAATCAGGAACACGATTCCAGCGTGATGCACGCGCTAATGCGCTGCCAACACCACGAATACCGGCTGGTGGATAACGAGTTGCACGTACTGCTTGTTGTGCTTGTTCTGCATTTTGTACCATAGGTAGCAATAATGTTTGCGCACCGATATCTAACAGTTGTTTGATAATAACTGGGTCATTCCACGGTGGACGTACAACGGGTTGAGAAGGGTAGGCAGCGATAGCCTGTAACTGAGATAATGTTGTTTGGATATTATTAGGCGCATGTTCGCCATCAATTAATAACCAATCAAACCCCGCACCTGCCACTAATTCAGCGCTGTATGGGCTACATAATCCAAGCCATAAGCCGATTTGTGGTTGACCGCTTTTTAGTGCCGCTTTGAATTTATTGTGTAAGATATCCATGGCAATTTCCTTAAACGAAACGGCAGCTAATTGAGCCCATTACGCCGTAGTCAACGTGGAAAACATCTCCTCTACGGGCAGGAACAGGGCGCGTAAACGAACCACCAAGAATGATTTGGCCGGGTTCAAGTTCGACATTGTGTGGTGCCAGTTTGTTGGCTAACCATGCAACCCCATTAGCGGGATGGTTAAGCACTGCTGCTGCTACACCAGACTCTTCAATAACACCGTTGCGATACAGTAATGCACTGATCCAACGCATATCGAGATCGCGCGGTTTAATCGGTCTTCCACCTAAAATAACCGCAGCATTTGCAGCGTTATCGGAGATAGTGTCGAAGACTTTACGTGGGCGATTTGTTTCTGGATCGACATTATGACAACGGGCATCGATCAACTCTAACGCAGGGATCACGTAATCGGTCGCGTTATAGACATCAAATATTGTACAGTTAGGGCCACGTAGGGGTTTCGCTAATACGAATGCCAATTCAACCTCGATGCGCGGAACAATGAAGCGGTCAATGGGAATATCACAACCATCATTAAAAAACATATCGTCGAGAAGCGCGCCGTAATCAGGCTCATCAATTTGCGAGCTAGCTTGCATGGCTTTTGAGGTTAAACCAATTTTATGACCTTTTACGACGCGTCCTTCTGAAATTTTCAATCCAACCCATTCACGTTGAATTGCATAGGCGTCTTCAATGGTTATCTCTGGGTGGTCCAGTGAGATTTGACGGATTTGCTCACGGGTTTTTTCAGCCTGGTTTAGGCGGTGGGCAATCTGTGAAATCATTTCTTTCTGTAACATTGTTAAGGCTCCAGGCTACTCTTCATACTTCGCATTACAGCGTTGTTGGCTGCGCGCCTTAACCCTAGTCACATACTTATGTATGCTCCTAGGGATTAACGCGTTTGCCGCCTAGCTGTAATACGAATTATTTTGAGTAACATAATTTAGAGAGCGATTTTTTAATTAGCTCTAAGTTGAAATTATGTATATTTCTAACTGTATACTTGTATTTCTTCAAAAATAGCCCATAACTTCACTAGTGGGATAGCCCACCAAAGCAGAGATATTTCACTTCTAGATAATCTTCAATTCCGTAGCGTGAACCTTCACGGCCTAGTCCTGATTGCTTGATACCGCCGAATGGAGCGACTTCGTTTGAAATAATGCCTTCATTAATACCGACCATGCCGCTTTCTAATGCCTCTGCAACGCGGTAGATTCTGCCGATATCTCGTGAATAAAAGTATGAGGCCAAACCAAATTCAGTGTCATTGGCAAGAGAAATGGCTTCTTGTTCGTCACGGAATTTAAACAGCGGTGCTAATGGACCAAAAGTTTCTTCTTTTGCAACTTTCATTGATTTGGTGACGCCAACTAAAACTGTCGGCTCAAAAAATAATCCACCTAAACTGGCGGGTTTTCCACCTGCAATAACTTTTGCACCGTGGGAAACCGCATCAGCGATATGTTCACTAACTTTATCAATTGCAGCTTGGTTAATCAGAGGGCCTTGTTCTGAATCTGCTTGAGTGGCAGGGCCAATTTTTAGGGCGCTCACGGCTTTAGCTAGACGAGCTGCGAATTCATCGTAGACACCTTCTTGCACGAGAATTCGGTTAGCACAAACGCAGGTTTGCCCGCTGTTACGAAACTTAGCCGCTAATGCGCCTTGAACTGCTGAATCTAAATCTGCATCGTCAAAGACGATAAATGGCGCATTGCCGCCTAGTTCGAGAGACATTTTCTTTACGGTATCAGCACATTGCGCCATCAATAATTTACCGACGCGCGTCGAACCAGTGAAAGTTAATTTGCGGACAATTGGGCTAGAGGTAAGCACGCCACCAATGGCTTGTGCATCAGTACCTGGCACAATATTGATTACGCCTGCGGGGATCCCAGCTTCTTCGCCTAGAGCAGCTAAAGCTAGTGCAGATAACGGTGTTTCGGCCGCAGGTTTGAGTACCATAGTACAACCGGCAGCAAGGGCTGGACCGACTTTACGGGTGATCATTGCATTTGGAAAATTCCAAGGTGTGATAGCCGCAACTACACCAACGGGCTGTTTGATGGTGACCAAGCGGCGACCGGGTAGGGGAGATGGAATCGTTTCTCCATAGGTACGCTTGCCTTCTTCGGCGAACCACTCGATGAAACTTGCGCCATAAGCAATTTCACCCATGGATTCAGTGATGGACTTGCCTTGCTCGGTACTAAGTAATTGCGCTAATTCTTTTTGGTTATCCATCATTAAACGGAACCATTTATTCAGGATTTGGCTACGTTCTTTAGCACTTTTAGCCCGCCAAGCGGGGAGTGCCTTTTGCGCCGCATCAATAGCATTTTGTGTTTCTAATGCGCCCACATTACTGACTTTGGCAATGATTTCGCCGTTGGCTGGATTGGTGACATCAAAAACAGCTTTATCGTTCGCATCAACCCATTGGCCGTTTATATAAGCCTGTTGACGGAATAATGTTGAATTAGTATTTATGCTCATTTTTCGTTTTTCTCCGAAGACACCGAGTGAATTTGTGCGTGAACATTTTTAGCTGACAAGCGTTGGCTTGTGAAACTCAGTCCGGCACAAATAGCCATAACGAGTGCCATAGCAAATGGGGATTTATCCTGTAATACAGAAACCGCAACACTGGCAAGTGCCGCCAATGCAAATTGAATTGAAATTGCTAACGCACTGGCGCTACCGGCGATTTTTCCGCGATGTTGCAGTAACAATGATAAGCTGTTGGTACCGATGGCATTAACCATTGATAGGAACAGCACAACTAGGATAACAATAATAGACAGGCTTTGTTGGTAGAAAATGAGCAATAACACGCCAAAAAGCAATTGAATCCCACTTTGCATACCGAGTATGCGATTTAAGCTATACACCTTGAGCAACCTGACATTGAGCAATAGCATCACAATCATACCTAATATATTGCAGCCAAAAAGCAGGCCATAATACTGCTCAGAAACACCAAAATAGTTAATATAAACAAATGGAGAGCCACTGATAAAAGCAAACATACCGGCGAAAGAGAACGCCATCGTGCCAATAATGCTCATGGCCTCTTTATCGGTGATAATTTGGCTGTAATTGCGAAAGGCCACTGCAATTAAATTTTGCTTTCCTTGTTCATGCACTAAGGTTTCAGGAAGGAGTAAAAAAATCGTGCATACAGATGTTAGACCAATCAGCGCAAGAAGATAGAAAATCACTTGCCACTGAAAATGGATCAATAAAAAACCGCCAAGCAACGGTGCGAGTAAAGGCGCAATCATGGTGACTAACGTCATTAATGATAAAACCCTAGGCAGTTCGTTAGATGGATAAACATCTCTAGCAATTGCCCTTGCCATCACAATGGCTGCGCCACTTCCAAAAGCTTGTAACGCTCTGAAAATAATTAGTGAATTAGCATCAGTCGCTTGCGCGCACAACAGGCTTGCGATGGTAAAAATAGCCAATCCACTTAATAGCATTTTTCGGCGGCCTAATAAGTCACTTAAGGGACCATAAAACAGCATGCCGACACAAAAACCTGCAAAGAAAGCCCCAAGGGTATATTGCATTTGGTCTTGTGTTGCTTGTAAAGCTAATCCCATTTGCGGAAGAGCCGGAAGGTACATATCAATCGATAAGGGACCAAAAGCGACAAGGGAACCGAGTAGCGGAATAAGCCATTTAGGTATTTGCTGATCGAATTTAGTCACCATAACCGCCCCTTATTACTGATGTTATTTATAACGTTTTACGCCATCATGATTTAAACAATGCATGAACATTGTTTTGCTTATAATTCAGTACAGGATCTAACTCTTCCATGGTGAAAGACAGGGCAAGGTAGCGTTTCGTCATCAAATCAGCAAAATGCGCTTTAATCAGTGTGAACAGCATTTCACCTGTTTTTTGTCTATCTTCAAGGGAACGGCCTGCCCCAATTTTTAGCGTCATATGGACAAAAGCATAATCTTGCTTGCCGTCTGCCATTTGCCAAGTATCTAACCAAATAGCGCGGCTACGAATACCGGCTAATGGAAAAATACCCGTGCCTGCTAATGCTTCATTGATTTTAGCAAATAGCGTTGGTAGCGCTGCTTCATCACGAATATTATCAGTACATTCAGCGTAAAAATGAGGCATGTTAATTCCTTAAGCGTTAGCGATTTGTTTATCAGTAATATAGCTAGGCAGTGGGAAAATGGCATTTAATTGCCCTGTGCCTGAACTTGCAAATAAGTCGGTTAAAATCTCAACTTGTTCTGCATATTTATCCCAACCTAACAGACCTAATAACATAACTGTGTCATGCATGTGGCCTTCGCCATAACAATAATCCGCATATTCAGGTAGCATTTTGCAGAATTCTTCAAAGCGGCCTTCACGCCATAATTTCACGACACGTTTATCCATTTGCTCGTCAAATTCACGGGTGTAGCTGTTCATACCATCTTCTGCTTTTTGGTCATCAATAAAGCGGTGAGACAATGAGCCACTCGCGAGAACAGCGACAGTACCATCATATTTGTCAATGGCGGTGAGTACAGCTTCACCGAGTTTACGGCTATCTTCAAAACTATGAGAAGTACAAAAAGCAGAGATAGAAATCACTTTAAAATGGCGATCACTATTCATATAACGCATTGGAACGAGTGTCGCATATTCAAGAGTGAGACTTGGAATTTCATGAGATTGAGCACGAACGCCCAGCTTGCGCGCCTCTTCACCAATCATACGACCTAGTTCTGAATTACCCAGATAGTCATATTCCATATCACGAATAAAGTGAGGGAGTTCATTACTGGTGTAAATACCTTTGAAGTGATCGGCACAGTTGATGTGATACGCACTATTGACCAGCCAGTGAGTATCAAAAACAATAATAGTATCGACGCCAAGTTCACGGCAGCGACGGCTGATTTCTTTGTGTCCATCAATGGCAGATTGGCGGCAACCGAAGTTTTTCCCCGGAATTTCCGACAGGTACATTGATGGGACGTGTGTTACTTTGGCTGCGAGTGCTAGTTTACCCATTTTATCCTCTCTTACCCGTTATATTTTGAGCTGTAGCGGTGTTGGCTTCACAAAACCACCCTAATCACATACTTATGTATGCTCATAGGGATGATTTCGCTTGCCGCCTAGCTACAACTCAAACTATTTAGGGTAAGGAACGAGTTTACCCATAATTTGTTGTAGCTATTACTTGTTGTTAATTATTTACAGTTCAAATTTTTATAGGTATCTATTTGATAAATATTATAAAAATAACTTGATAAATCATACACCCCAGCGTGGGATGTTGTGATCACCGAAAGAGATACAAACGTTCTTCATTTCGGCAAAGACATCAAAGCTGTACTCGCCGCCTTCACGACCGACACCAGAGGCTTTTACACCACCAAATGGTTGACGTAGGTCGCGGACATTTTGGGTATTTACAAAAACCATACCGGCTTCGATACTGCGCGATAAACGCAAAACTTTGCTGACATCTTGTGTCCAAATGTAAGAAGCAAGGCCATATTCAATGTCATTTGCCATACGCAGGCCATCTTCTTCTGTTTTGAAAGGGATCAGACAAGCGACAGGGCCAAATATTTCTTCTTGAGCTACACGCATACGGTTGTCTACATCCGCTAAAACGGTTGGACGTAAGAAATGACCATTACGCAGATGAGCGGGGAGATCGCTTGGTTTGTCTGGCCCACCCGCTAGCAGCGTTGCGCCTTCTTCCATGCCGATACGAATATAGCCTGAGACTTTGTCCCAATGTTGTTGGCTGATAAGTGCGCCAACCTGTGTTTTCGGGTCGGTAGGGTCGCCCACGATCAGGCGGTTTGCGCGTTCTGCAAAACGTTTGACGAATTCAGGGTAAATACTTTCTTGAATGAAGATACGAGAACCTGCGGTGCAACGTTCCCCATTAATTGAGAAAATAGTGAACAAGGCAGCATCAAGGGCACGCTCAATATCCGCATCTTCAAACACCAGAACCGGCGATTTGCCGCCAAGTTCCATCGAATATTTTTTCAGACCTGCATTTTGCATGATCATGCGGCCCGTCGAAGTACCACCGGTAAAGGAAACGGCACGAACATCGTGATGCTTAACTAATGCATCTCCGGCAGTGCTGCCATAGCCCTGAACGACGTTAAGTACGCCAGCTGGAATACCCGCTTCAAGGGCGAGTTCACCTAAACGATTGGCAGAAAGTGGCGATAATTCAGACATTTTTAGTACGGCGGTATTACCCAGAGCCAAACAAGGAGCCGTTTTCCATGTGGCTGTCATAAACGGCACGTTCCACGGGGAAATTAGCGCACAAACACCTACTGGCTGAACTAAAGTATAGTTCATCATTTTGTCATCTACAGGATAAGTACGACCATTCATCTGCTGACAAATTTCGGCGAAAAACTCAAAGTTATGAGACGCTCTTGGGATCAACACATTTTTGGTTTGATGGATAGGTAAACCGGTATCGTTGGTTTCCATTTCCGCAATTTGTGGTACGTTTTCATCTATTAGCTCACCGAGACGGCGCATCAGGCGAGCACGTTCTTTCATCGGTGTATTAGCCCATTTAGGGAAAGCGTCTTTTGCTGCTGCAACTGCTTGATTGATTTCGTCTTGTCCACCTGAGGCAACTTCGGCTAATACTTCACCTGTAGCGGGGTTCGTGGTTTCAAAATATGCTTTGCTGGCAACGTTTTTACCGTTGATCCAATGGTTAATCTGCGTCATTACACTATTTCCTCATAATCTTTTTCACTGATAATGGTATTTATCAGCCTGCCGACACCTTCGACTTCGACAATAACTTCATCCCCAGGAACGACATCAGAAAGCCCTTTAGGTGTACCAGTCGCAATCATGTCTCCTGGTTGTAATGTCATGAAATCGCTGAGGTAGGCAATTAAAAATGGGATATTAAAAATGAGATCCGCAGTGGTACCTTTTTGGCGCAATTCACCGTTGACATAGGTATATAAAGCCAAATTGTGAGGATCTTTAATATCAGACTTATCGATAATCCAAGGCCCGATTGGCGTGAGGGTATCACGGCTTTTTACTCGCAGGTTTGGACGATAATAATTCTCTAAATAATCGCGAATAGCATAGTCATTACAAACGGTATAGCCTGCGACATAATCCATCGCATCTTCTTGCGAAACTTTATGCGCCGTTTTGCCCATGACTACCACAAGCTCAGATTCATAATGCATGTATTCAACATTATCAGGGCGAACAGAGACTTGTCGGTGACCTGTTAGACTATTTTCTGCTTTGATAAAAATTAACGGCTCTTCAGGGGCTTTAAATTCTAATTCAGCGGCATGATCCGCATAGTTCAATCCTAGTGCGAACAAGGTACCTTGAGCGGGGGGTAACCAAGTAACATCAGATGAGTCACCTGAAATAACATCACCATTAGGTAATTTAATGGCTTCATTATCTTCGGCAGTAACTGAATATTCAGTTCCTTTATAAAGGATTTTTGCATGTTTCATCTTATTGTCCTCCTGCCGCAATAACTGTATTTTTCAGACTTGGAAAACCTTCAGCTTGAATGACAACCTCATCACCGGGCTTAATGGTGACTCGTTGATGTGGCGTGCCAAGTAAAATCACATCACCTTCTTTGAGCGTAGCAAAGTCACTTAATTCTGCGACTAATTCACAGGCATTGCGGATGAGATCTTTTGTTGACCAGCGATCAACTTCTTTACCGTTAACTTGAGTGATTATCTCAATGGGGGCGGACAACGTCGTTTTTATCATTTCGCCTATAGGGCAGAAGCTATCGCGACACTTTGCTTTAATAGCCGGACGATAAAAGGTTTCCTCTGGCAGGCTAACTTCATTGGCAAGAGCAAAACCCGCAATAAAGTCGAGTGCATTTTCTGAACTTACTTTTCTTGCATTTTTGCTGATGACCAGTGCCAGTGTCGCGCCACTTTGCACTTCTTCACCCACTGGGTGCAAAATAGTGTCACCTGAATTGATTCGTGTATTACGCGGCTTAATAAACCACACGGGCGTTTTAGGTGGGGTTTGATAAGGGGCTTGCTGGAATGCCTTGAGCCAATGGCTAAGTTGGCTTTGATGATTGAGGGCAACAGCGAAAACGGTGCCTTTCATTGACAACTCCTCATTAAAAAATACGAGTGACTAAATAATTATTAACATATTAATAAAGTATAATTTTGAAATAGGCAATAGTTTTATAAAATGTTAATTTTAATTGTGATCTCATTAACATAATTCATTAGAACAAACATAAGCCTTTATTATTTAATGTTTTATTATTTCTCGATGATTTATTTTGTTACAATTATTTAACTTAATGTTATTTTTTTGTGTTGTTTACTCATTAATATTTTAGGGTTTTCTTTGAGATTGTTATTTTCCCGTGCTAGTCTTAATTTCAATCTAGTTGGTATTGTTGGTATCACAATAAATAACGCTGAGATGAAAAAAACAGCGCATGAGTAATACCCGCTATTGGTATTAAATAACCTTCATTAAGTGGTGAGTTTTAAGCGTATGCATGAATCATTGACAATTGCACTTTTGCAGGCAAGAGAGACGGCGATGGGGTTTTTCAGACCGATATTAAAGTCTTTTAATTTGACTGAGCAGCAATGGCGTATCATTCGAGTTTTAGCTGATAATCGTTCAATTGATTTTCATGAGCTATCAGTTAAAACCTGTATTCTAAGACCTAGTCTTACTGGGATTTTGACGCGTATGGAGCGTGAAGGGCTGATTTTTCGTTTAAAGCCGTTGAACGATCAACGTAAACTTTATGTTTCACTGACTCCCGCAGGGCAAGATTTATACGATCAAGCGCGTCAGGAAGTCGAAGAAGGCTATCAAAAAATAGAGCAGGCGTTTTCACCCGAAAAAATGAAACGTTTGACGGCTTTATTGGATGAGTTGATTGCGTTAGAGAGTCCAGATTATAGCCATATCGCTGCCGAACGACGCATACCCGTCATTCTTTGAGCCGCAGCGTTGTTGGCTACGCTCAGTTACTCGGGTCGCATACTTGTTGTATGCTTCTCGAGCTATCTTCTCTTGCCGCCTCTACTCGTCATATTTCAAGCTGCAGCGTTGTTGGCTGCATTCCCTAATTCTAGTCACATACTTATGTATGCTCCTAGATTTAGGTTCATTTGCCGCCTAGCTGCAACTCAAACTATTTAGAGTATAAGTTATGAACGTTTTACTTATTACTTGCTAGATAAGTGCTAAATCCCTCACTGTCATATTCCTTTTTTGCAATTGTGAGATTGCATATAGGGCTACTTGTGACAAATTACTTTAGTAAAACCGTTCAATTAAAATCAATCGATTGATTATTAATATATAACATTGATTTTTACCGTTAACTAATAACTTATTGAAGTAATAAAATTAAAAAACATAAAAAAACATATTAAATATAAAAAAACAATTTTTATTCATGGCATCTTTTTTTTATCTAAAAATATTTAATGAGAATGAGTTACATTACGATAAATTTACCATTTGTGACATAAACTCAAGCAACATGACAATTTATCAAGCTTTGTGGCGTTTTTTATATTTATCACTATTCATTATCTCTCCTAATGGTTACTCAGAAAATCACTTACTGCCCTCCACACAGGAAAGTATTCAATTTGAACAAAAACAACGCTTAGAGTCAGAGTTGAATCAACGTAATCTATTGGAAAAACAAAATACAATCACCCTTGATAGTGCTGCTTCCAAACACCCTCAAGATGAAAGCTGTTTCCCTGTCGATAACATCCAATTTGTCGGCGCCACATACCTCACCAGCACAATTCAAACCCAATTAGCTTTAACTTATCTCAAACGTTGCCTCACCCTAAGCGAAATACACGAACTCACCAAGCGTGTCACTAATTATTATATTGAACAGGGTTTTATTACCTCTCAAGCGATAGTCCCTGAGCAAAACTTATCTTCACATCAATTAATATTACAAATTATTGAAGGGCGAATTGAAACTATCGAGATTGAGGATTCCCCTGAGCGTCTAGTTCATCAAATTTATCCCCATCAACAGGGGAAAATATTAAATCTACGGGATATTGAACAAGGGTTGGAGCAACTCAATCGATTATCATCGGCTAAATACACTATCGATTTCCAGCCAGGAACCCAAACCGGCTACTCACGGATTATTATTCATAAGCAAGGAAAAAAATGGCCCATTACGAGCCAACTGAACCTCGATAATTCAGGTATGAAGGCAACGGGAAAACAACTGTTTACGGGTAGTTTAACAGTGGACTCCGCTTTGGGATTGGGTGAACAGTGGTCTGCCTCGGCTAATACCGATATGGCTGGAAGTTCGTCCTCTCATAGTCGCTATATTGTGGCGAGCTTGAATGTGCCTTATGGCTATTGGTCTTACCGCTACCAATTTTACCGCAACAATACGTTACAACCGTTTCATACATCTGGTCAGCAATACCGTTATGAAGGGAAAAACACCAATCAGCAATTTGATGTAAGCCGCTTAATATATCGCGATGGCAAGCAGCGTTTCACATTACAAGGCAGTTTAAAACATAAAAATGCCAATACTCAGTTGGCCTCCCAGACTTTAACAATTAGCAGCCCAACGTTAACCTCACTCTCGTTTACTCCACAGTACAGTACCACGCTCGGACAAGGTTACTTCACGTTTAACCCTGCCGCTGAATGGGGAATATCCGCCTTTGGTGCATCACCTGACAGACTTGCGAAAGACTCACCCCGCAGCCATTACCGAAAGTTTAGCTTAAGTAGCGGCTATCAATATTATTTTACCAATGGCATGACCTATTTAACTTCATTTTATGGTCAATATTCACCCGATAATTTATACGGTATTGAACGCATAAGTATTGGCGGGCAGTATTCTGTTCGCGGTTACCATGAACAATCATTGAGCGGTAATCGGGGTCTATATTGGCGTAATGAAATCAACAAAGACATTGCCAAAATCACCAGCCAAACCGGTAAGGTAAATTTCAAAGCGGTGAAGAATACCACCTTTGAGGAAGTGATTTCCAATTCGAAAGGGTTTTACATCACTCAACGCAATAAAGGTTATACCGAAGATAAATGGATACTGCCTGTCCTGCATATTGGTGGAAAACTAACCATTGATGCCGCAAAAGGGATTACGGCAGATATCAAAACCAAAAATAACCAAAGTTTACAAAATGCCTTAAATTCACTCGGACAAACTGAAGGAACAAAGTGGTTAGCAGGGTTAAAAGAGCGTAAAGATGTCCAATGGAATTTAGTTCAAGATGCTTACGATAGCTGGGACTACAAAAGTCAAAGCCTAAACCCTGTGGCTTCGGCATTGATTATGATAGCAGTCACGGCGATGACATCCAATTATGGCCTCGCTTCTTGGGCTGCAGATGGCGCAGTGGCAGCAACAGGTGCAACTGGTACAACCGCTGCGGTAATTTCAGGTGCAGCTTACTCTGGTATGACCGCACTTACCTCTCAAGCCGCTGTCGCTCTGGTTGAAAATCAAGGCAACTTATCTAAGACACTAAATTCACTGGGTAAAAGCGATACCGTTAAATCCATTATTACTCAAATGGTCATTTCAGGGGCATTAAATGGCCTTGATATCAAAATGGAGTGGACTAAAGGTAACCCCGCAGATGCCAAATTACCGTTACTCGCCAATGGCGATTGGAGCAAAGTCGCCCAACGAGTTGCAGCACAATCCGTTATCAGCTCAACGGTAAATACCACGATACAAGGTGGTAGCTTTACCGATAATTTTAAAAATGCCTTATTGAGTAATATCGGCAGCCAAATCAATGCCGAAGGCGCAAAACTGATTGGCGACAATGGCGAGATTTTAGGCCGCCCCGGGAAAATGATTAGTCATGCGGCACTTTCGGGGTTATCTGCAGAAATTAAACAAGCCAATTCACGCGGTGCGATTGTTGGTGCATTAGCGGCTGAATTAGCCGCTATTTCCTTAGGGGACAACACCATAAAAGCAGAGGAATGGCAAAATAAATCTGAAGCTCAAGCGCAGTTTGCTCGGGCATTTGGTGGGTTTGCTGGTGCGATATTCACAGGTAATGCCGGAGGGGTATACAGTGGTGCAGACGCCGCAGAAACCACATTTCGTTATAATTACCTATCGCATCATCAAGATGAATTAAAGAATAAAGAACTTGCAGCAGAAACTAATGATTTCAAAAAGACACTCGTTGCAATGAAATGGCTTTATATCGATATTGACCAAGATGCTGCATTTGGTGCAGGAATGATAGGTGGTATCCCAGCAGGGTTATATGAAACAATTAATGGTTTGGCCAACTTAGCAAGTAACCCTAAAGAAACGTATACAGCTCTAAGAGCTGTTTTGATGAGTGATGATACATTAAGTATTATGACTGACTCGCTCAGACAGTCATATATTTCACGACTTAACAATATGGAAGCTGAGTATCAAAAAGCAGGAACTGAGGGAGCATTCAAAGCAGGGGTTGAAAGTGGTAAATTAATTTTTGATATAGCAGGTACGTTTGCTGGCGGTGTCGGGGTTGCAAAAGGAGGCGTAAATTTAGTCGAGAAAGTTTCAATAAAAATAACATCAAGAGGACTTATAGGTACGACATCCAATGGCTATAGAGTTTATAATGGCTCTAATACCATGGTTCCTAAATCTAGTTTAGAGCATCCTATTGTTCAATCTCGTATTAATGTAAAAATTGGAGATAATAAATCTGGTTGGAATCATGTACTTGCTCGGCATTTTTCTGATAAAAATGCGAGCCAATTTACTATTAGTCAATCGGATTTAAAAATAATACTTGAGAGTAACAATATATCATCTGTTCCAATTAGCAAGGTTAGAAAATATGAAGATATATCTACATTTGAGCGAGTTATTACACTAGATAAAAATATTGGTACTGATAAATTTAATGGATATCAACCAACAAAGACAATGACTGTTTTAACTGATATCCAAGGTAATCTTATAACGGCACATCCTGGGCGGCTACCATGAAATTAATAAATTCCAAATTAGAGCAAGAGATAAGAGAAAACCTTGCAAAACGTTCTCCATTAATTATGGGGGATAAAGAAATAACCAATTTTCTTATTCAGAATTTTCAAGAAATTAAAAGTGTATATGTCTTACAGGTAACACCAGATCAAGGTGAGGAACTATATACACTATTAGTCAATGGGGATAAAGTTATTGACTTTGAAATATCTAGAATTAATAACTCAATTTATGACGTGCATATCAGAACGGTTGATGAGTACTCAAAGGAAATCAAAAAAAAACTACCCAAGCTAAAGTTAATAATTGCTTTAGAGTTATCTAAGCAAGCATATAATGCTGAGTGAAATTAATATAAAGAAGTAGAGCTATACAAAAGCTAGGATTATGGAGACTATCCTAGCTTTTGGCTATTGATGCTTAGGGGCTATCAAAAAAATGAAGATAGCATAAATGATATTTTGAATTTTTATTCGAATTCATATGAATTATGTTACAAAAAAAATCTAACCCAAATAGATGTACAAATCAAGTTTATGGAGGAGTTAAACCAACAGACATAAGGATTTCACAAGCATATAGACCTAGAGATGCTCATGGATTCGATATATCAGAAGTTCCTCCAGAAGCGCTTGTATCTAATTGTAAAAATTGCATTAAAGTATTTTTAGAATAATAAGGATATCTATGGAATTACAGTTAGATGATAATTGGAAACTAGGCTCTGCAAGAAATCATACATGGGTTGCTATGGACAAGAATGGACATCTTGAATACATGTTAAATAATGGCTATGGCTGGCTTCCAACTATATTACTGAGTATCCCAAATATAAAAGATAAGTTATCTGATTTATGTGAATTTGTAGATGGTGACTCAAGTAAATATATTAATAATGTAGATAAACGAGGTGGTTATTTAATTGACTTATACTCAAGCTGGGTTTATGAAAATTATTGTGATAAAAAAGCGATAGTAGGTGAGTTAGATAATCAATTAAAATGTGGAGATAAATATAGCGATGCTGCTATAGGAGCTAAAATGGGAATGTTCTTTTTTCAAGGACTGGAAGGACATAGCAAAGGTGAGGATTTTCCTGTTGGTTACGATGGTGATAGCAAGATGGGAGATTATTATCGTTTTATTGTCCCAACTATTTTCGCAACTATAGAGGATATTCCCCTTCCTTTAAGGCAATATATTGTTGTTTCAAATACAATTGATTTCACAACAGATAGGCTACTGGATAACGATAGAATTAGTGAGTATTTCCCTCGTATGTACCATAATTAAGGTTATGAGTTATTAGACGAAAAAATAAAACAAGACAAAGTTAGGAAAGAATCATAAGTAACCGCCATCTTTACATAAAGATGGCGGTTACTACTATGTAAGCTTCAGTCTCTAATGTTCAATTTCTCTCTTTTTGGGTTACTTACCCAATAAGTGTAAGAAATGAATGTGTTTTTCATACTGATCAAGAATGTCATGAATGATCTGTTCTTTTGCCCAGCCCATCACATCATAATCTTGCCCGCCTTCTTTTAGGTGGATCTCGGCGCGGTAATAGCGCTGTTCTTCACTTTTTTCATCATCACTATCTGTGGCCATACCAGCGAGAGCAAATGCTGGCTGAACATAGTAACGGAGGCGAACTTCGTAGAAAAAGTTCATATCGTCGCCTAAATCCACATCAAAACTAATTCGGTCATCTTTCTCTATGTTGATATGGCAAGTAGTGCCTTGTTTAGCTAATTCTTCAGAAACCATCTCCATTGAAGGTTTGACGACCTCTTCAATAAAACGTTTAACTTGAGAGCGTTTCGGAAAATAAGCAATATTACGTAGTCTGCGCTGCCAAGGAATTGGGTTGCGGCTCGCTGTTGGTGCAATTGTTGCTAATTGCTGACTATCACGCTTATAGGCATCGACACGTAGTGCTTTAAATAGGCCATAGATTGATACGAGTAAGACCATCGCAAAAGGTAAGGCACTGGCTATAGTAAGGGTTTGCAGTGCTTTTAAACCACCCGCAAGTAGCATGGTGATAGCCACGACCCCCATAAGACCAGCCCAGAAAATACGCTGCCAAATTGGTGTATCTGAGTCGCCACCGGAAGCTAGAGTATCTACAACCATTGCCCCTGAGTCAGCTGAAGTGACAAAGAAAACCACTACCATCAACATCGCAAAGAATGATAATGCAGTTGAAAATGGAAAATAAGTTAGAAACTCAAATAAGGCTAGAGACACATCAGATTGTACGGTTTCTGCTAGACGTGTAGCCCCTTGATTTTTAATCAGGTCGATGGCTGTATTTCCGAAGAAGGTCATCCACAGTAAGGTGAAACCCGCAGGCACAAACAATACACCCATCACGAATTCACGGATAGTACGCCCACGGGAAATACGCGCAATAAACATGCCGACAAACGGTGACCATGATAACCACCAACCCCAATAAAGTAGCGTCCATCCACCTAACCAATTACTGGATTTAGGCTCATAAGCATACAAATTAAAGGTTTTCGTGACGATTTCAGAGAGGTAGCCTCCCGTATTTTCAACAAAAGATTTTAGTAATAAAACCGTTGGTCCCAAGACAACAATTAGTACCAATAACAAGAATGCGAGGCCCAAATTTAATTCAGATAAAATACGAATGCCTTTATCGAGTCCTGAAACAACGGATAAAGTGGCAAGTCCGGTGAAGGTGATAATCAAGATAACTTGGATGGTTTCGTTAACTGGCCAACCGAATAAATGATTCAATCCTGCATTGACTTGCAATACTCCAAATCCTAGCGAGGTGGCAACACCAAACACGGTACCGACAACCGCAAAAATATCCACCGCATGGCCTATAGGACCATAAATACGTTCACCAATAATGGGGTAGAGTGCGGAACGCAGTGTTAAGGGTAATCCGTGGCGATAACTAAAAAAGGCTAGAATTAAAGCAACAATCGCATAAATGGCCCACGCATGTAACCCCCAGTGAAAGAAGGTTAAACGCATAGCTTCTTTGGCGGCTTCAATGGTTTGTGCATCCCCGACTGGTGGATTGAGATAATGCATCACAGGTTCAGCAACACCGAAGAACATTAAACCAATACCCATACCCGCAGAAAACAGCATGGCAAACCAAGAAACATAACTAAAGTTAGGCTGTGCATGGTCAGGTCCAAGTTTTATCTGACCATAACGAGAGAGTCCCAGATAAGTCACACTCAGTAAAATGATGGCAACAGCAAGTATGTAGAACCAACTGGCGTTATCAAATAAATTTTGTTGAAGATGACTTAGATGAGATTCTGCGACTTCAGGCATCAAGGCGGCAAAGCCAACGATGATCAAGATAATGAGGGCGGAACTATAAAATACCGGGGGACTAATTTTCGATCGTATTTTTTTGATATCAGTATCAATTTGACTCATGACTACCTTCTTTGGTTTTATTTTTGGCATACCAATATAATGTCGAGTATGCAGCGAGCGTCCTTCTTAAAAACAATGGATAATTGCGAAAGGGTTTCGGTTAAGAAACAAAATAGAAAGAACAGCGAATAAATAGTGGTGTTGATAGCAGTTAAAACCGCCATAAATATTAACAAAAATCTTGCTTTATAGTCCTTCAGTTCAAAAAAATAGGGGGTAATACTGCCATGTTATGGCCTAACATTCAACTTACTCGTCATACTTTGAACTGTAGGGGGGTTGGCTTCATTCGCTAACCTCGGTCACATACTTATGTATGCTCCCAAGGATTATCTCAATTGCCGCCTACCTACAATTCAAATTATTTAGAGTAAATAATAATGTGGTGAATATATTTACAATGAACTGAATAGGGAGAAGTGAGTTTTTATCTTAGCTGGCTGTCTTTACTGCCTCGGCGGTTGTAGCCAGAGAAAGCGGCCTGCTTTTTATCAAGCTCGCTTTGGCATGTGACACATAGTTTGACGCCGGGAAGGGCTAGGCGCCTTGCTTGAGGGATTTCATTGCCACACTCTTCACAAAATTCTGCGCTTTTCCCTGAATGTAATTCACTGCGCGCTTTGGCGACGGCGTCAGCTAATGTGGCGTCGATTTGTTCTTGAACGGCATTCTCATTTGCCCAACCCGTAGCCATGTTTACCTCAATGGTTAACTAAACATCGATATAATTATTATTGAGGTGAATTACAAGAAATCAAGTTTCTTACTGATTAAATTTTACTTAAGTTGGAGCGTCATATAAATATGATCCATCCCATCTTCATCGTACATCTCACCTTGGGTTTGATAGCCTAAGGTATGATAAAATTCGATAGCCGTATGTTGAGCAGAAAGGCCAATCGCACTGTAATGATTTTCTAAACCATATTGTTCAACGAATCTCATTAATTCGCGACCGAGTCCTTTACCCCGATGTTGCTTTAATACTGCGACTCTACCGACTTTAATTAAGCCTTCGTCTAGTAATAGACAACGTAATACGGCGGCAGGTTTATCCGTTAAATAAAGCACTACATGTAAGGCGTTGTCGTCATATTCGTCAACATCGATATCAGCGGGAAATCCCTGTTCTAGCGTGAATATTTGCTGACGAATATCGAAAGCGTGACTCACTAATGTGGGGAGCGCATATCCGTGACTGTGTTTGATTTGCATTTTATATATCCTATAGGATGATTTAATATTTATATTTTTTTCTGAAGCGGTTATATGGATATATAATCATATAGTGTGAGGAAGGAAAATAAATAGTTATTTATATTTAGTTACTTGGTGTTTGTATTCAGTATAAAAAATGCAGGTATCAACTACCTGCATTTTCAGTCAATAATAGCTTATTAATGTATATAGCTATTTATTGTCAGCCTTTGCATCATTATCTGCTTTTAATGATTCAGTCTTATTTTTTGCATCTGTCGCAAGCTCATCGGCTTTATTGATAGCATCAGTTTTGAGTTGTTCTGACTTCTCACCCGCACTTTCAGTGGCTTGGTTATATTTAGTCTCAAGTTCATCTGCTTTTTCAGATGCGCTTTGTTTTAGCTCATTGGCTTTAAGTTTGGCGTCATCGGTTAGTTCATCGGCTTTTTTCTCACCAGCTTCTTGCAACTCTTTCGCTTTATCGGTGATTTGGTCAGCTTTTTGTGAAGCATCTTTTTGCAGATCTTCGGCTTTTTCTTTTGCACTGTTGGTCAGTTCAGTGGCTTTTTGTTCACCTGTTTCTTTCAATTGCTGCGCTTTTTCTTCCGCTTGCTTCATCGTGTCGTCTGTTTTAGATGAATCATCACAGCCGGTTGTAACAGCAAAAACACCCGCTAGAATAAGTGAAGCGATGATTTTCTTTTTCATAAACATTTCCTTAGCATGAAGTTTGTCGAGTTATTGATTGAAATTCAAATCAAATATATTAATAGTTACTTCATTAATATAGACCAAAATTAGTTCGATGGATAATAGTTATGTCCTTTTTTTGATACGTATTAAGTTATGAAAGCTTTAATGCGATTTAATTTTTTATTGATTTTAAATAAATTAAAAATCTAATTTTATATTTAAATAATATGAAAAATGATTGGTTTAATGGTATTTTTATTAATAGAGATAGGTTTTTTAAAGTGGGAGTCTTAAATGAGTTTTAATAATATAGGGATAACAAAATGACATATTATTACACGCTCGTTATTATAAAGTTTATCATTGGTTTTACTATTGTAATAACACACATGAATTTTTCGGGGAAAACACAACTTTCACAAATGACACCAATTGATTTTATTGGTAATTTTGTGTTAGGTGGTATTATCGGTGGTGTAATTTATAGTGATACCATTCCATTGCATCAATATGTAATTTTATTATTTATGGGTGTAATGTTTATTTCATTATTGAACTTTTTAACAAAAAAATTCAATTTTTTCCGCAGTGTTACTATTGGTAATACCATTCCAATAATTAAAAATGGGCAGTTTATTATGGAAAACATACAGGAGAAAAGGAATAAAATTGATATGTTGAATATCACTTCTCGCATTCATGCCCAAGGTGTCTATTCATTTCAAGAAATTTATTATGCGCAGATAGAGCCTGATGGCCAACTAACTATTATTTGCGATAAAAAAAATATGCCATCGGTGATATTAATTAAAGATGGTGTTATTAGAACCAGTGAATTGGAAGCGATTGAACGGGATGAGGACTGGCTTAAGCAACAAATTGAAAAACATGGAATTAATAACATCACAGATATTTTCTTAGCTGAGTTTTGGCATGGTGAAGTTAGTTTTATTTTGCAAGATGGTAAGATAAAGCGTGTCGATGAACAAAAGTTGAAAGTTGTTGCTGAAAATAGTTAGTGAAAAAGTGGATGAAACGAAGTTACTCATTTCATCCACAAATTGAACACTATTTTTTCAAATCATCATAGAGCATCAGTGATGATTTTTTATCCGGATCGCCTATATACCTTGGTTGAGGCTTGAATTCAGCATTGAATAAGCTCTTTTCAGGTTCAAATCCGGTGTAGTTTAGCCCCGCTAAATCAGACCAAGCATAGATAAAATCCATGGTACTAAAAGGTCTGGTGGTTTTGCTGTTCAAATCAGACTGATGAGTCTGTAGCCATTCAGGTGATTGCCAAACTAAGAAAGGAATGTTGTACATAACCTTTGTCGGTTTACCTTCACTACGGCCTAACATCTCATGCGGTGGAGTATCAAATACATCTTCGCCGTGATCGGAAAAGAACACCAAAAAGCCATTTTCTTTTGAAGAGTCGAAATCTTTAATTAGTGATGAAACTACATAGTCATTATAGTGCTGAGCATTATCATAAGCATTGTAGTCTTTGATTTCGTCATCTTTCAGATTCGCAGGGATGAGACTATCTTTATTGGTAAAAATGGCTTTATCTTCAGGGTAGCGGAATTCATAACGCATATGCGTTCCCAACAGATGAACCACAATGAATTTTTTCTCAGCAGGATCTGCGAGTGCTTCTTTAAATGGCTCAAGTACTACGTCATCATAGATCCTAGAGCTTTGTGCCATATCATTATTCAAATAATATTGCTTATCTGTTTGGCGTGAAAATGCCGTTAACAGGGTATTACGCTCTGTCATAGTTTGCTGATTGGTGATCCAAAAAGTCTTAAACCCTGCTTGTTTCATCATATTCATGATAGACGGGCGCGAGTTAAATAATTCAGGTTCAGTTTGCGATGCAAAAGTCAGCACTTGTTGTAGTGCTTCGATGGTATAAGGACGCGATGTTACGACATCATTAAAGACGGATAAATTCGCGGGATAATCTTGAGCTAATTGAACAAGTTCCGGTGTTGTCGGACGCTGATAGCCATATAAACTCATTCTATCGCGGCTAGTCGATTCACCAATAACTAATACAAAAGTTCTCGGTGTATTGCCGTTGGCATCAACAAAATTTTCTAGTGGTGGAATTTTGTTATTGTCACGGATCAGCTCCTCCATGTTTGCCAGTTGGTTTTTGTAGAGGAAATAACCACTAACAAACTGCCACGGTGCTGCATACGCCAATTTACTATTGATATATGAAGTCACATTGGAAAGCGGGCGATCTTGCTTGATAGCTTTATTATAATAAGGCACACCAAACAGGATAATTAAAATTAGTAACGAAACGCCAATCCGCCCAGTGGTTGGTAATGTGACTGGCTTTAGGCGAGTCCATAAAAAGATAGCTACAAGCGTATAAGCGAGGATGACGCCAACGACTTTGAAACTGAAATACTGTCTGAGGAATTCTCCGGCTTCATTGGTGTTAGTTTCGAACATAACAAACATCACACTTTGTGATAATTGATGCCCATAAACCACAAAATAAGCTAAAGCGATAACAGAAGATAGCCAAAGGACAATACCGATAAGACCGGCAACGAGTTTTATTTTTTTAGGAAAAAGTAGGGCTGGAATAATCCAAAGTGAGCTATAAAGGAGTGAGTCTCTGAGTCCGATAGTGTTACTTTGGCCAGTAACGACAACATAAAGTTGCAATATCGATGAGAAATACCAAAAGTAGATTAATAGCCAGAGCAATGACGACCAGCTAAACTTGTTTGTTTGTGTAGTATTAACCATAAGTTTTTTGACTCTTACTTTTTTGTATTGTTGAGTAGCTATAAAGTAACGATAAGTAACTATGAAAAATAGTTGAAAAATCGATTTTTAGATAGAGTGACAATCGTTAAGTTCAATAATAAATTTAGTGAGATAATAATCTCTTAAGGTTACCTTTAATCATCTGTTCATTAAAATGAGTCTATTTAGCGCTTTCCGTTTAGATATTTTGATTACACTATAGTTTAGAATGGTGAATTGTGCCTTATGATACTAGGGTGACGGCATAACTTAGCGAGCGATATCATTATGCTTTGCCTGTTGCACAACTTGCCAGAATGATATTATCCTTAGCTAAACTAACTGGTATATAAACAAACGTTAATTATCTTTTCGATGAAAGGATGAGGCCAAATAATGTTCGATAACTCTTTTGTGGCTTTCTTAAAATCATCCTTATCAATCAGGCTGTTACTATCCTTATTGATTATTATTGATGGTTTTATGATTTTAAAACCAGTGCTAAGTGCTTATACCGACTATATCGATTGGCGTGAAACAGGCTTCACAGAATGGTTGAAGTCATTGGGTTTTATGAAATTACTCGATATTCCTCGGTTTTTATTGGGCGCCTCGCTGATTTTTCTTTCGTTATTTATGATCAATGGCGCACGGATAGCTTGGGTATTTTCCCTGTTTTTATTAGCCATTATCTCTTTTGTTGATTTAAGACTTGCTCAAGAGAACATTCATCAAGGTTATTTTTCTCTCGGTTTATTTGTCGCATTATGTTTATTTTGGAAGCTTTACCATCATCATAGTTTAACCAGTGCTGGCTTTGTTGCTGTCACCTGTATTATTGGTTTATTGCTCTATTCCATTTTTGGTACGCTTTATATTGGCAATGAATTCTTTCCTATTGTGAAAGATGGCACAACAGCATTTTATTTTGCACTTGTGTGTATGACAACGGTTGGATTTGGCGATATTGTGCCTGTGACAGTTGATGCTCGCGTTTTTACTGTTACTGTTATTATTTTGGGTATTACTATTTTTACAACATCGGTCGTTTATGTCGTTGGCGTATTGGCTAAAGGGACGAAAGAAATTGTCCGCAAGAGGTTTTCTTATATGAAAGATCATTATGTAGTCATTGGTGGTACGCCTATGGCCGTGAATGTTTATCAAGGACTTAAAAAACGTGAGCTTCCTGTTGCGGTCATCTGTCAAGAAAACCATCGTAGCCATTATCCAGAAAAAGATAATATTGTAACGGGTGATCCTACGAGCTCAGAATTACTGGCCGCTGCTAACGTCAAACATGCTAAGTGCGTGCTTATCATGACGGATAGTGACTCATTGAGTACTTTTGCTTTACTCGGTGTTAGGGAATTAGCGGGCAAAGAAGCCAAAACAGTTGTGCTTATTAATCAAGAAAATAACATGGATAAAGTGCGTCTACTGCATCCTGATATGTTGTTTTCATTATCTTCTCTGGGTTCTGAAGTTTTGATGCAAGTGCTTTGCGGTGACGCAATATCCAGTGACACTATCAGTGATATGCTGTTGAATAAAGTTGCAAAAAGCTAATAACAAAGCTCTAAACAGGGAATGTAACCCATGCTAAGCGCACAACAAATAAGTTGTCATCGACAAAATAGAGTATTGTTTCAGCAGTTAGATTTTACAGTATTACCGGGGCAAATTTTACAGGTTGAAGGCCCTAATGGTGCAGGCAAAACCACTTTATTGCGTATGATGGCTGGTCTGTTAAAACCCGATGATGGCGATATTCTTTGGCAAGCACAATCGATTGAAAAACTAAAAGAAGATTATACGCGTCATTTACTTTATTTAGGTCATAAGCCCGCGGTAAAGTTTCTGTTAACACCTTATGAAAACTTGCTATTTTACTATCAAATGCACCATAAAGAGCCTGAAGGTGAGCGTATTTGGCAAGCGTTAGAGGAAGTTTCGCTGATAGGTTATGAGGATGTTCCTGTTTGCCAATTATCTGCGGGTCAGCAACGTCGAGCTAATCTGGCACGGTTATGGTTAAGCGAAGCATCACTTTGGATTTTAGATGAACCGTTTACCGCTATTGATGTGGCGGGTGTTAAACGCTTAACTGAACGTTTTCATCAGCATGCTGAGCTTGGTGGTATTATTTTGTTTACATCCCATCAAGCGATGTCGGGCCATTTTGGATCATTAAAACTGACGGGCGGGTATGAGTAATGTTTTGGTTATTAATTAAAAGAGAACTAAAAATTGCCTTTCGAAGTTTTTCTGAGTTAGTTAACCCGTTATGGTTTTTCTTAATTGTGATCACGTTGTTCCCGTTGAGTATTGGTCCTGAGCCTCAGTTACTCGCCCGTATCTCGGTCGGTGTTTTCTGGGTTGCAGCCATCTTGTCCTCGCTATTATCATTGGAACGCTTATTTAAAGATGATTATCTCGATGGCACTTTAGAACAGCTTTTATTAGCACCTAACCCGTTATTTATCGCCGTATTAGCCAAAGTTATTGCACATTGGTTAGTGACTGGTTTGCCATTAATTTTGCTTTCGCCAATCGCCGCATTAATGTTGTCTTTTAACAGCGATACATTATTCGTACTCGCGGGCACTCTCTTATTAGGCACGCCAGTACTCAGTTTTATTGGCGCGATTGGTGCTGCGTTAACGGTTTCCCTTAAAAAAGGCGGCGTTCTTGTGAGTTTACTGGTGTTACCGCTCTATATCCCTGTCTTGATTTATGCTACAGGTACCATGGAAGCGCATAGTTTTAATATGCCATTAAATGGTTATTTCGCTATCTTAGCGGCGTTATTTGCTGCAAGCCTAACATTTTCCCCCTTAGCCATTGCTGCTGCATTGAAAATCAATATTAGTCACAGTTGATTGTGACCTAGTCAATTGCTGCCTACTCATTAGTTACATAGCTAATTTCTAAAAGGCGTCATCACGCATTTATGCATTTTTACATCTATATTTTTTGTTTTTTGTTTTCTTTCATTAAATGGTAGTGCTGTGGATTAATATATGTATGTTAAATTTTATTACTTATTTTGTGAGTGATTAATGTCAATCAGTGAATTTAACTTAGGTTGAGATGATGCGATAATTTAAGCCGATAAAGTTAATTTGTTTTATAATATCTTAGCTATTTAACATAAGAAATTTAATTATATAATTGATTTAATTATTTAAATTTACTTTTATCTTTTGGGGGGCGAGAGTGAGGGCTAAGTCACTATTTAACTAAAAATGCGATAATAGCTGATTGTGATTTAGGTTAAGGTATGTAAAGTTATGCGCAGATAATTAACTTACACTTTGGGATATTAAAAAAACTAATGATTTTTGTACGGACACTCATTTTCGGATCGATTTTTTTTACCTTTTGTTTCCCTACGCTAGCAAAAGCTTCATTATTGAAACCGGATAACACAGACGATCTATTTAATCGACAAACTCAGCAGCAGCAAGCTCAGCAGCAGCAATTTGAGGCAAAAGCCCCAGATGTGAGCTTATCTACGCCTATCGCCAAGGCGCAATTACAATTTCCAGATGAAAATCCGTGCTTTAAAATTGAGCAAGTATCTATTACAGGCCAAGAGGCCTTGCCTCATTGGGTTCCGGTTCAGAGACTGGCTAATCAGGCCGTTGGTCATTGTATTGGTGTTGAAGGGATTAATTTATTGGTTACGGATGTGCAAAACCGATTAATAAGTCATGGGTGGATTACAAGCCGTGTTTTAGTTCCTGAACAAGATTTATCCACGGGTCAGCTTAATTTAGTTGTATTACCGGGCAAAGTTCAAAAAGTGGTTTTTACCGATGATTCATCACAATACAGTACGCTGTATACCGCAATGCCAGCCCATTCAGGTAATTTATTGGATCTTAGGGATATTGAGCAAGGCCTCGAAAACCTGCAACGCTTACCGACCGTACAAGCTTCGATGGAAATGGTACCCGGTGATGGTCCGGGTGAAACTCAAATTGTGATCAATCGCCAGCAGTCGCGTTATTGGCACGCTGGCGCATGGGTGGACAATACTGGCTCAAAAAGCACCGGTAAAAACCAAGTGGGTGTGATGTTGGCACTGGATAACCCGGCTTCCCTCAGCGATCTTTTCTATATTACGGCAACGCGCGATTTAAGCTTTTCTAGCGATAAAGACACCACTAACTACAGTGCGCACTATTCGGTGCCGTTTGGTTATTGGCAGTTTGCCACCACAGCGAGTGATTATGAGTACACACAAACTATTGCTGGCACAAATAGCGACATTCGTTATCGCGGTAAAAGCAAAAGTTTGAACCTACAACTGAGCAATGTGCTGTACCGTGATGCCACAGCGAAAACCACAGCGACCTATGATGTCAATTTACGTGAGACGCGCAACTTTGTGGGTGAAACTGAAATTGAAAACCAAAAACGGCGCACTACCGCTTGGAAGCTCGGCCTTAATCACCGTCAATACGTGGGGCAATCCACACTCAATGTGGGGGCGAGTTACCAGCATGGGACGCGCTGGTTTGGCGCAATGCCCGCTTTTGAAGAGTTTAGCAGTAAAGGCTCCCAAGATTATGCGACCGCACTGGCGATAATTATGCAATTTTCCGCGTCTGCGAGTATCCCGTTTACACTTGCGGAGCAGCCACTTCGGTTTGAGCCACAATACTTACGTCAAATCAGTGACAGGCCTCTAACGCCTCAGGATCAATTCAGTATCGGTAACCGCTGGTCGGTACGAGGTTTTGATGGCGAACGCACCTTAAGTGCGGATGAAGGCTGGACGCTGCGCAACACCCTATCATGGACATTACCTGTTCCTGCTCAAGAACTGTATGTGGGCGTCGATTACGGCAAAATTAGCGGACGTGGGACTGACATTAACTTAGGCTCACACCTTGCGGGTGGTGCGATTGGTTTGTGTGGTGCGATTAACCCCGCCAACTTAAGTTATGACTTCTCTATTGGCACCCCGTTCTCTAAACCAGAAGGTTTTAGAACCGACCCAGCTACATTTTCGTTTTCGGTTAACTGGAATTACTAAGGACTCTCAGGATGAACAAGTTACTTTACCGCTTAATATTTAATGTCGCTCGCCAAATGGTGATGGTGGTGGCAGACATTACGCGCAGTCATCGTGCGGGTCCTGCGGGTTCGAGTGAAAATCGAGTCGAGAAAACAGCCAGCAGTCGCATTCGTTGGTCAATCAAGCCACTCGTCACTTCCCTTTGGTTGACGCTGGGCATGGTGAGTTTTAGCGCGTCGTCATCTACCATCGTAGCGGATGGTAATGCGCCGGGAAATCAGCAGCCTACCATTGTGAATACCCAAAATGGTTTACCTCAAGTCAATATTCAAGCACCTAACCGTGACGGGGTTTCGCGTAACCAATATAGCCAATTCGATGTCGACCATAAAGGGGCTATTCTTAATAACAGTAGCACTAACGTCAACACACAACTTGGAGGGATGATCCAAGGCAATGACTGGTTAGCCAAAGGTGAAGCTAGGATTATTTTAAATGAGGTCAACAGCCGTGACCCAAGCCAGCTAAATGGCTTTATTGAGGTTGCTGGTAAAAAAGCTGATGTGATCATTGCTAATCCAGCGGGGATCACTTGTAACGGTTGTGGCTTTATCAATGTCGATAAAGCCTTACTTTCAGCCGGTAAGACACTGATCGAAAATGGTAAAATTAAAGGTTTTGAGGTTGATAAAGGGAGTATCAATGTTATTGGTCAAGGCTATAACGGCAATGGAATCAACTATACAGCGTTAATTGCTCGTTCGGTAAATATCAATGCCAAACTGCACGCCAAAGATTTAGTGATTATCACCGGTAAAAATACCGTTGCCGCAGATGGTCAAACGATCCTTAAAACGGATAATTCATCCACCGATGATCAACCAGAATTTGCGCTCGATGTTGCTGCTCTTGGTGGTATGTACGCGAATACCATCAAAATGCGTGGTACTGAACACGGCGTGGGAGTGCGTAATGCAGGGCATATTGGCGCAGAGGCAGGCGATATTACGTTATCCGTTGACGGTAAAATTGGTAATGCTGGGGTAATAACAACCAACCAAAATATCGCGATAGACAGCCAACAAACGATTAATAATAGCGGCACCGTATTGGCACAAAACGATATTCAGCTCAATGCAAAACAAGCAATAACGAACACAAATAAAGGCCAAATTGTCGCAGAGCATGATGCGACGTTGAATGCTGATCAAATTAATAGCGATACAACGGCATTATTAGCTGCGGGCGTAGACAGTAAAGGGAAATTAACTTCAGCAGGTTCATTAACGGTTAAAGGCCAAAAAGACGTTGCATTGCAGGGGGATATTGTTGCCAAAGACAGCTTAATCGCCACAGGCGGTTCACTCGACTTGTCTGATTCCAATACTCAAGCCAAAAATATTTCACTGACGTCAACAGTAACCGATATCCGCACGAAAGATGCGCACCTACAAGCCAACGATAGAGCCACACTGACGGCTAAAACGGGTATTGATAATCAAAACGGTGAAATTGTTGCCAACGAACTCACCTTAATAGCTCCTGAATTTCTTAAAAACCAGCAAGGTAAATTAGTTCAAAAAGGCAATTCAAAAAATATCTTAAATACTAAGGCATTCGAAAACCAGCAGGGGGAAATTAACTTTGCGGGTGACACCGTTGTATCAACACAACAACTGAATAACCAGTCCGGAAAGATATTAAGTCGTGATGGTAAAGTCGATATTCAAACTAAAAATCTAGACAACCAACAAGGGACAATCTTAGCCTCGGGCAAACAAGGGCTTACCATCAAGGCGGATAAGCTGGATGGACAAAAAGGGGAAATCCTGACCCGTGGCGTATTAAACTTAGCAGGGCAATCCATTAATTTGGATAATGGAGCCACCCAAGCTGAGCAAATCACCTTGAAAGCCAATGAGCTCTCTCACCGCCAAGGAAATCTACTACAGATGGGCGATAAAGCCATGACCGTGGAAATCGCCACGACGTTGGATAACCGTGGGGGAAGTGTGTCATCCAAAGGTGACTTGCGTATACTTGCAGATAACCTTGATAACAGCGATGGTAAATTATTCACGAGTACTAATAAACAGTTAGCACTTACTGTAACTACTGAGTTGAATAACACGCGAGGCGTGATTCAAACAGATAAGTATTTAGCCATTAAAGCCAATAAACTGGTTAATTCTCAAGGGAAAATCAGTAGCTTATCAGGGGCAGCATTGCTCAGTGCAAATCAGTTGGATGGTAATAAAGGGACGATTTTTGCGCAAGATATCTTACGGATTGAAAGTGCCAATATCAATCTAAGCCAAGGTTTTACTCAAGCAAACCAGATTTCCATTTTAGCCAACAACTTCACACATCAGAATGCAACGTTACTGCAAACAGGTGAAGGGAAAACTGAGCTACACATTCAAAATCAATTTGATAATCAGCGAGGGGAAATCTCCAGTAATGGTCAAATTGAGATTTCAGCCAATGGTTTGAATAACCAAGATGGTAAAATCATTGCCGCAAAATTGGGTAAGCTGACGCTCAGCATTCAACAGACGCTGAATAATACTCAAGGGATATTATTAGGTAATCTTAGGTAATCAAGGTATTCAATTAGCGGCGAATCGCTTAATTAACCAATCGGGTAAACTCATTGCGAGTTTTGGTGATAACCAATTAACGCTCAAACAGTTAGATGGCGAGAAAGGCGAAATCCTCTCGAAAGGTAAGTTGGCCTTGACCGGAGATAATCTCAATCTCAATGATGCCATTACACAAGCCGATAAACTCCAAATTCAAGGACAAAATCTCTCCCATCAACGTGGAAAAATGCTGCAAACTGGCAGCGAAAACGGTGAAATTAAGCTGACTCAAACCCTTGATAACCAATCGGGTAACATCAGCAGCCAAGGCACGTTAAATTTGGATGTTAATAAACTGGCTAACCAACAAGGCGTTGTGGTTGCCGCAAAAGCGGGTGCATTAATTTTAAATGCTAAAGGCGGTGTGGATAACACACAAGGTATCCAAGCAAATAATATCACGTTAACAACGCAGAAAAACCGTGTTGATAATAACCAAGGTGAGATTTTAGCCAGTCAAACTTTGAGCCTAAAGAGTGGTGAATTTGATAACCAACAAGGGCGTGTGCAGGCAGGCCAACAGCTATCGTTCAACACTTATGGGCAACTTCTCAACAATAACGACACACAAAAAAGTGGTGGGTTGTTAAGCGGTGGCCGTCTAACCCTCAATAGCGGTAAATTAACGAACCAGCAAGGACAAATCCAAAGCGCAGCGGCAAGTGAATTAACCACTCAAGTCTTGAATAATCAGCAAGGGCAAATTTATTCAGGCGGTTTATTAGATATCAATACTCAGAAAAACAAGGTATTGAATCAAAATGGTGTACTGGCGAGTGAGGGGCAATTCACGCTAAAAGCTAATGATCTGAATAACCAGCAAGGGTTCGTACAAGGCAAAAAAGGCTTAAATATCGATGCTAATCAGATTGATAACCAAAAAGGCACTCTGCTAAGCCAATCCTCAGCACAAGTAACAGGCGCTTCTCTTAATAACCGCGAGGGCACCCTGCAATCACAGGGAAATACTGACTTAACGATCGCGCAAGATATCGATAATCAACAAGGACAGGTATTGTCCGGCGCAGATCTGCATATTGACAGCCAAAGCCTGAATAATACTAAAGGGCTCCTTCAAGGGCTAAACAATGTTGAATTGACTGTCGCACAACAGCTTGATAATCAACAAGGTTGGATCAAAGCCAATGAAAGCCTCAATATCACAGCGCAAAAGATTGATAACCAAAATACGGCTAAAGCCAGTCTGGGTATTGAAGGACAAAATGTTACTTTTAAAACAACAGAATTAAATAACCAAAGTGGTACTGTCCGTTCAGGACAAGCCATCGAGGCCATAGTTGATCAACATTTAAACAATGATCAAGGCATGATCTCCGCAGGTTCGATGCTTACCGTTACGGATAATGCGAAAGGAAAAGCCTTAGCGATATCGAACGAACAAGGGGTGATGGTCAGCAATGGCTCTGCGAGTGTATCGGCGAACCAATTAACGGGCGAAGGCAAGCTTATTGTTCAAAAAGCGTTGACGTTGAGCCTATCACAAGTTTTTAAAAACCAAGGTCGTATTCAGGCTGGTGAACATTTAACCGCTAACTTTGCGCAAGGGTTTACGAACAGTGGGCTAATTTCCAGCCTTGGCGAACTTGTACTCGCCACCACGACGGTCATCAACCAACTTTCCGGTGAAATCAGTGGACAAAGCACCCGTATTAAAGCGAGCGGTCAAGTACTCAATACCGGCTTAATTGACGGTGTGTTAACGCATATCACGGCTAATTCATTGGATAATTTAGGCACGGGCCGCATTTATGGTGACTTTTTATCCATTGCGGTCAAAACGTTGGTTAATGATAAGCAACAGGACAAAGCAGCAGTTATTGCAGGGCGTAAAGAAGTTAATATTGCGGTTTCTGAGCTGTTAAATCGCGACCATGCTTTGATTTACAGTGATGGTGATTTACGTATTGGCAATGCATTAAATGACCAATTGCAAGCCACAGGTCATGCAACCCGAGTGAAAAACCACAGTGCGAATATTGAAGCGGCGGGCAATTTGACGTTAAAAACCGATCTGCTTGAAAACAAAGATATTCATTTAGAACTGACGGATAAACCAATCGAAACGAGCCGTGAGCATTTTGATTGGTTTGATTATGGTAATGGTAAACGTTACAAAATTCAGTCACGTAATGGCAACCAAACCCGCTATGCCATCAATGAAGATGGCACACTTAACAAGGAAGTGGGTATTCACTACGAAAAATCCAATCGCTGGCGGATGTTTGAAAATGGAAATTGGACGAAAGATTTCTATGAATATGATTACGACCGTGTTGTTTATGAAACACAGGTTATCAATCGTGATGCTGCACTGATTACGAGTGGGAAACATTTAACCCTTGATGGGCAACAGCTTAATAATGAAAACTCACGAGTCGTCGCAGGACAAAACTTGATCCTAACAGGCAATGACCTGAATAACGAAGAAGCGCAAGGTATTCGCCGTATTGTTGAGGATGGTAAGACGATTTATCGTTATAAAGGCGGTAAAAAATGGAAAACACGTGAGTCGGTTTATGCATATCAAGGGGTTAATCGTGAAGACGACTTGTCGTTGCATTTATTGGAAGTCACAGATAATGCGGGTGGTATTGATAAAACCCAACTTGATTCAGCGAAAGTTAACAAACTTGATGGCGCAGCAGAGACGGTTTCTGAATCAATCCTAAAAGAAAACCAAGGGACAACGGTTACTGAGCAAACATTAAAAGACAGTAAAAATACGCCTCTCGAACTTTCTGCGGGTCAACAAGTTGAAGTCACTCAGTTGCCCTCTGTTTCGGCTAAAGTTGATGTGACGGATAATAAAACCGTAGGAGCAACGACTCAGGCAGATGATGCCAATGTAGGTCAACAGGTTGAGATCCAAGGCAAAACAGATGCCGGAAAAGGGGAAAATGTCACCACGGAAACTGCGCCTGAAGGTAAAGACAACCTTGATACGGTGATTAGAACGGTTGGACCCAATACAAAACTGCCTGATAACAGCCTATTTAACCTAACGCCGGGCAGCGACAGTCAATTTTTGATTGAAACAGACCCCCGCTTTACCAATTACAAAAAATGGTTATCGAGTATCGATATTGTCACCAACGAGCAACTGCATAAGCGTTTAGGCGATGGCTATTATGAGCAGCGCTTAGTGCGAGACCAACTGATTGAAACTACCGGTCAACGCTTGCTAGGCAATTATCATAGTGATGAAGAGCAGTATCGGGCGTTGTTGACTAATGGCGTCGCATTCGGTCATCAATTTAATCTGACACCGGGCATTGCATTATCACCCACGCAAATGGCGAACTTGACCACCGATATTGTGTGGATGGTCAACAAAGAAGTCACTCTGCCCGATGGTCGCGTTGAGTTAGTCAGTGTGCCTCAAGTGTACGTCCGTGCGCGCCAAGGAGATTTAAATGGTAATGGCGCATTGCTGGCGGGTCGTAATGTGTCTGCTGATATGGTGGGTAATCTTCTCAATAGTGGCGAAATCAGTAGCCGTGAACTGACCGATTTACGTGCAGAAAACATTGAAAATAGTGGTCGACTCCAAGGAAAAGATGTTCAGCTCAATGCATTGAAAGATATTAAAAATGTTGGTGGTGAAATTCGTGGGTTAGACAGCGTATCACTTTCTGCAGGACGCGATATTTTTAGTGAAACCACACAACGTAGCGAGGGCAACGCCCAATGGCTCGATCGCCCTGCTAGTATTTATGTCACTGGTGGTAATGGACAATTGACCTTAAAAGCCGTGCAAGATATCAACTTGATCGCGACAGATATTGGCAATTTAGGTGTCGATGGTAAAACCGCAATTATTGCCGGACGTGATATTAGTTTAGAAACTCGCGATGTCAGTTCTGCATTTGATTACACTCGTAATTCAAATAATTATTATCGTGGTTCAAACAGCACGGAAATCGGTACGCAGATCCAAACTCAAGGGGATTTAACGTTATCCGCAGGACAAGACCTTTCCGCTCGCGCAGCGAATGTGTCTAGTGGCGGCGAACTGGCAGTCAATGTTGGGCGAGATATTAACCTGACCTCCGGTGTTGAAACTCGAGATTATGCGAAGCATACAAAAAGTACAGATAAAGGCTTTTTATCTAGTACGACGAAAGAAAATCATGATGAAGTCAACGAGCGCACGGCAATCAGCAGCACGCTGAGTGGCGATAGCGTGAAAGTGACGGCAGGGAATAACGTGAATATTCAGGGCAGCAATGTTCTGGGCACAAACGATGTTACCGTCAATGCAGGCAACCAACTGAATGTCACTACATCTGACGAGGCGTTGTATGAAACGCACATGTCGAAAACGACCAAATCGGGACTGATGAGCACGGGTGGGTTAGGCTTTACAGTGGGTTCAAACTCACAAAAAGTCACCACCGAAACTGACAGTAATCAGAAAAAAGGTAGTGTCATTGGGAGTAGCGCAGGTAGCGTAACATTGAATGCTAGTGATACCGCATCGATTCATGGCAGTGATGTGATTGCCGCGAAAGATATTAATATCACGGGAAGTGATGTGTCCATCACTGCCGCTGAAAATAGCCGTACTGATATTACCACAGTGGAAAGTAAATCCAGCGGTTTGACGGTCTCGCTAGGCGGTGCGGCAGGCAGCCTGTTAGATGGCATGGCGCAAACGGCCAAGTCAGCGAAAGAAGAAGATGACGGTCAGCTAGCGGCACTTAAAGGGATAAAAGCAGGGTTGCAAGGTGTTCAAGCCGAACAAGCCGGAGAATTAGCCGGACTTAAAAAAGGCGCTAGCGTCAAAGATGCTTTCGGTGTGAATGTGTCTTATGGTAGCAGCTTTTCAAAATCGACCACTAAAACCGAACAAAACACGGCATCCGGTAGCAGTCTCAGTGCGGGGGATAATATTAATCTCACTGCGACGGGTAAAAAAGAGGGAAGCCAAGGCAATATAGCCGTGCAAGGCAGTCAGTTGACCGCGGATAAAGATATCACGCTGACTGCGAAAAATGATATCGATTTGACCAGTGCTAGTAATACGCAAAAAGTGGATGGCAAAAATTCGAGTTCAGGTAGCTCCATTGGGGCGGGTATCAGTACCGGCGGTTGGAACGTTAATGCCAGTGTTAATAAAGGCAGTGGTTTTGAAAAAGGCAACAGTGAGTTTTATACCGATACGCAGGTGGATGCAGGCAAACAATTAACCCTTAATAGTGGCAAAGATACTACGTTAACGGGAGCGCAAGTTAGCGGTGAAACAGTGAAAGCCAATGTGGGCGGTGATTTAACGTTATCGAGCCAACAAACCACGGATAAATACGACTCTAAGCAAACAAGTGGCAGTCTTTCAGGCAGTATTGGTTCAGGAATGAACACAACCGCCTCCATAAACGCCAGCAAAACCAAAATGCACAGTGATTATCAATCCGTTGACCAGCAAACGGGTCTCAACGCTGGTAAGGGTGGTTTTGATATCACGGTTGGCAATCATACCCAGCTTGACGGTGCGGTGATTGGCAGCACGGCAGAGTCGGGCAAAAATAAACTGGATACGGGCACATTGGGCTTTGGTGATATTAAAAATAAAGCGGAGTACCAAGTCGAAAGTCACAGTGCCGGTTTTAGTACGGGCGGCTCACCGTTTGCCGACCAACTGGCGGGTAATGCGGCAGGTTCGCTACTGACGAATGTGAATAATAAAGTTAGCAGCAGTAACACTATTTATTCCACGCTGGTTGATAGTGGGTAAAATAGTATTATTCGCAGCTATGTTTACATAGTTGTCGTTGATTAATATTATTGCACTGAATATATCTCTGGCTTATGCTTTAATGAACTTAGCGTAAATATTGCGATTTTATAAGTAAAATTCTGCCATGCTAATACTGATATTTGAAGGTTTATTGATAGGTTGTTTGCTTGGTTTAACTGGTGCTGGTGGTGGTATTTTGGCGGTTCCTGCGCTAATTGCAAGCCAAGGTTGGAGTGTGGCTCAGGCTGCGCCTGTTGGGCTATTAGCAGTAACACTCGCTGCCTTTGTGGGGGTGATCGAAGGGCTAATTAACAAAAATATTCGTTATAAAGCAGCTCTGTGGATGGCTTTAATTAGTATTCCTTTTGCAAAATATGGCGTGTACTTAGCCAATATTATTCCATCAGTATGGCTAACTTTTGTATTTAGTCTGGTCATGTTTTTTATCGCTTATCGTATTTTTTATAATAAACTAAATGAGTTAGATGATGCTCCTTGTCGCATTAATCAACAAACAGGGCGGTTTATCTGGAATTTTAAAACAGCGCTTATTTTAGGGGGGATCGGTATTATTGCGGGACTATTAACTGGGGCTCTTGGTGTTGGCGGTGGTTTTGTGATTGTTCCTGCATTGTGTAAAGCCACTAACTTAAAAATAAAAAGTATTGTTGCTACCTCGTTAATGGTAATTTTTTTAATTGGTAGTATTAGTATTTCAGTTAATTTATTAAATGGCTTTCAATATCCTATTAATATTAGTGTCACCTTCGTTTTATCTTGTATCTCAGGGCTATTAATTGGGCGAAAAATAATAACATATATTTCAGCTAAAACAGTGCAAGTAATATTTGCTTATACTATTATTATAGTTGCTTGTTATATGTTTTATTTGTCTTTGTTTTAATTAATGAGATTTTTATAATGAAAATTAATTTCATATTCTAACTCGTCAATTTGATTTTGATAATAAGCTTCTTTGAAATGCTACTTATTTTATTTGTTTGAAAGGAAATAGATTTATCTTCATTGATAAATTGGTATAATGAGAAATCGCATACTCATCACGACTGATAATAGCTAAAAAAATTTATATCATATTAATCAGAGTGGTCATTGAAGGTTGACTAATATAATTATGTCTAAACAAGATAGCTCAACAACGATAATTGATATAGCTAAGCGGGCTAATGTGACCGATATCACGGTCTCTAGGGCATTTAATCATCCTGAAATGGTAAAAAAAGAGACCAGAGATAAAATATTAGCGATTGCTCAAGAATTAAACTATGTACCTAATTTTTTTGCTCGTAATCTAAAAAATAATAACAGCCGTATTATAGGCGTAGTTACTGATAGTACGTTTAATCCATTCTATGTTGTATTAATCCAAACAGTTTCTCGATTAGCCAAAGAAAAGGGCTATCAGGTCATGATCTTTGATTCGGATAGTGACGAAAAAGCCGAGCAAACCGCTATTGAAACTTTAGTGAGTTATAAAGCTAGTGGCATTTTATTATCCCCTGTTCGTGATGATAAAAATTATCAACCAAGTTATCTTTCATTAATTGACCAGCACAGAGTTCCATTAGTTTTTGTCGACCGTTCTATTTATGGCTATGGTGAGAAATATTCAGGATTATTTTTGAAAAATTTTGAAATTGGTGCATTAACGGGTGAGTTTTTGAGTAAGCAACATTGTGATAATATTTTAGTTGTTTCTGGCCCTAAAAGTTCTGAAATTAGTATTTCACGTCTTTCTGGAATATATGAAAGTTTTTCTAATCGAAAAAATTTCAATGTGCTTTATAGTAGCTATGTGTTTAATAAAAAAGATGAAGCCTATCTTAGAGAGAAAATTCAGGCGTTTTATACACCTAATATGTATATTGTCGGGTTAAACGGTATTATCACAGCAGGTATGTATAAAATAATTTCAGAGCTCGGATTATCTTGCCGTTATTTTTCTGTTGATTTACCGCCTTATGCAGATACTTATCACTTATCGATTTCTGGTGTACATCATGATTCGGTTTATTTAGGGAAATTAACAGCTGATCTTCTATTTTCAGAGATAGAAAAAAACTCAAATGATAATAGTGAATCTAAACAAATATTTGTCGATGGGAAGCTTGTTGTATATTAAAAAATGATAGTACTAAATAAAAAGGTTCACTCTTATAAAATAAGACAATAAGAGTGAGCCTTTTTATAATAATGAGTATGAAGTTAACGTTTCATTGAGCTAATTAAAGTTGCTCCCCAAATAATAAGTCCTTTCACAATATATTGAACATATGGAGAAATACCTAATAAGTTCAAGCCATTATTTAATACACCTAAAATCATCGCCCCAATCAACGTACCAATAATCATACCTCGGCCACCTGCGATAGAAGCGCCACCCAAAACAACCGCAGCAATCGCATCTAATTCAAAGCCGACCCCTGCGTTTGGTTGACCACTCATCACTCGGGATGTGAAAATTAATCCAGCAAAAGCGGCGGTAAAACCACTAATCACATAGACTAGCATTTTATAGCGTTCAACGCGGATACCACTTAAGCGAGCCGCTTCTTCATTTCCACCAATCGCATAAATATAGCGACCAAATGGAATGTGATTTAAGACGACATAGAAAATAAGATAAAGGCCAAGCATTAATAAAATTGGTACTTGAATACCTAATAACTCTTCACGCCCCCAAAATGCAAACTCTTTGGGTAAACCTGAAATTGGATAACCTCCGGTATAAATTAAGGCTAAACCTTTGGCAATAATCATTGCACCGAGGGTTACAATAATAGGTGGCATTTTTCCATAGGCAGCTAAAATGCCATTAATAAAACCAAATGCAATACCCGAAAGTAACCCTAATGCAATCGCAACAGAGGGGTCCATGCCGTAATATTTCATTAAACCGGCCATTAAGGTTCCGGATAATGCCATTACTGCACCAACAGATAAGTCGATACCTCCTGTCAATATGGCAAACGTCATACCGATGGCGATAATGGCGTTAATGGAGACTTGACGCGCAATGGTTGATAAGTTACTTACGGTTAGAAAGTGTTCATTGAAAATGGACATACAAGTGAATAGCAGCACTAAGCCCACAAGAGGTAAAAAGGCAGGTATCTTTGTTAACTTGCTAAAGTTTAACTTATTTTTTGTTAGAGGAAGCGTATTTTCATTAGACATAGTCGTTATCCTATATAATATTGCCAGCCGCATGCACCATTATCTGAGTTGAGTTAATATCATCTCCACTTAACTCAGCGGCAATTTCACCATCTCGAAAAACTAAAATGCGATCACTCACACCAATGACTTCAGGTAATTCGGATGAAATCATAATAATGGAAATACCTTTTTCGGTTAATGAGCGCATCAGCTGATATATCTCTGATTTTGCACCTACATCTATTCCTCTTGTGGGTTCATCAAAAATAAGAATTTTAGCTTGTTTATTTAGCCAGCGAGCAATAACAACTTTTTGTTGATTTCCACCGCTTAATGTAGAAACCGGAGTATGAGGCTCTGGTGTTTTTACTTTTACTTGAGAAATTAAATCAATGGATAAGGCGAGTTCTTTTTTATTTTGAATTAAAAATAATTTTTGGACGTGGTTATTTAGCCAAATATTTTCTTTAACAGAAAAGGGGAGTACGAGACCTTGGGTTTTGCGGCTTTCGGGTAATAAACCAATACCCAATTGTAAGGCAGCTGCCGCTGATTTTATTTTGACTTCTTTACCTTCTAATAATACTTTTTTCTGATAACATTTATCCGCACCAATCATCGCTAAAATTGTTTCAGTTCGACCAGAACCCACTAAACCTGCAAGTCCTAATATTTCACCTTTTTTAACTTGGATTGTATTGATTGGGCTTGTCGAGAAACGTTGAATTTGCGCATCTAGAATGATTTCTTGTTCATTAAAATGGCGTTTATGTGGATAGATATTTTCAACTTCTCTACCTACCATCATTTCGATAATAACGTCTAAATCTGTATCATCTACTTTACGCGACCCAATATATTGCCCATCACGTAACACACTGATAGTGTCACAAATTTCATAAATTTCTTCTAAGTGATGGGAAATAAAAAACATACCAACCCCTTTTGATTTTAAATCGCGCATGACATCAAAAAGGTGATTGGCTTCATTTGGGGTTAACGTAGCGGTTGGCTCATCTAAAACGAGAATTTTAGCGTCTAATGATAATGCTTTTGCTATTTCAACAAATTGTTGTTCAGCAATACTCAAATGGCTGATAGGTTCATCGATATTAATATTAACGCCTAAATCAGCTAGGATAGATTGAGATTTTTCACGCATTAATTTTCTATCTAATAATCCCAATTTGTTTTTTAGCTCTCGATTTAAAAAAATATTTTCAAATGCATTTAAATAAGGAATAAGCGAAAATTCCTGAAAAATAATACCGATACCGGCTTTGATTGCATCTCGATAATTATGAAATACATATTCTTGGCCTTCGATAAAAATCTTCCCACTATCTGGTTTATGAATTCCACATAGCACTTTCATTAATGTTGATTTGCCGGCACCATTTTCACCTAGTAGTGCATGAACTTCTCCCTTTTCTAGGGATAGATTAATGTTGTCGAGTGCCTTAACCCCAGGGAAAGTTTTACTGACATCTTTCAATGCTAATAATTGCATCATATTGCTTCCCTATGTTTTTAAATTGCCTAAAATTGGGTAACAAAATCATTTGAAATAGTGATATTCCATATGTATTAATTATTATGAAAATGTATTGCATCGAAATAGTTAAATAACGAGTGCAATACATTTATTATGGCTAACTAAACATTACCAACGGAAATCTTTAGCATTTGTTTTATCAATTAATTTAACATCAATAGGGACTTCTTTAGGGACATTTGCACCCCAATATTTTGCTAGACCCATTGCTAAACCAATACGTACTTGGTCACGTGGGAATTGTGCTGAAGTAGCAATAAAAGGTGAATTACCTTTGGCAATTTCAGCAACCGCTTCAGGGGAACCATCAACGCTGACTAGTTTTACATCTCGGCCTGAGGATTCAATTGCCGCTAACGCACCTAAAGAACCCACATCATTGACACTGAAAATACCATTTAGTGTTGGATTCGCCTGTAACATATTTTCGGTTACGTTCATGGCTGTATCACGTTCTTGCTTACCATTAAGTTTGGTCACAATTTTAATGTTTGGATATTCTTTCATAGCGGCTTCAAATCCGCGGACACGCTCAAGGATAGGAACAACAGGGATGCCATCAAGTATCGCAACATTTCCTTTACCGCCTAAAGCTTCCCCTAGGTGTTTTCCTGCCATTAAACCTGCATCATAGTTTTTAGAACCAACGAAGGAATCAATAGGGCCATTAGCTTGGGCATCGATGGCGATAACGACAACGCCGGCTTTTTTCGCTGCAAGTACGGCAGTTTCAGCACCGACGCTATCGGCTGGGTTAATTAACAGAATATCGATTTTTTTCTGTAACATATCTTCGATATCGCTGGTTTGTTTTGAGACATCATGGGCTGCGTCAGAAATATATAATTGTGCGCCAATATCACCGGTTGCACTTTCTAACGCTTCTTTCATGGTAACGAAATATTCATTATTAAGTTCTTGAAATGACATACCAACTGAAACAGGCTTTGCCGTTGCATTAAATGCCATACCTAAAGTTATTACACTTGCAGCTACAGCTAATGTTTTGAATTTACTCAACATAAGATGTTCTCCTAAAAGAGCGTTTAGTAATATGTAGGGTATTACTTATTTAGTGTTTATTTATTATTAATACAATCAGTTAATGAATTTATGGCTTAATGATGACTTTTATTGAGTCTGCTGATTTCGCCATAACAAACGCCTCTTCCCAATCATCAATTGAGTAGAAGTGGGTAACGATATCATCAGCACTGACTAAACCACGGCTAAATAGGTCAATGGCAACCTCATAGCTGTATGGACCTAGGTGCGCGCCACGGATATCTAACTCTTTACGGTCTCCAATAATTGACCAGTCAACGGTTGTTTCTTTACCAAAGACACTGAATTCAACAAAACGACCCAATTTTCGGATCATTTCTAACCCTTGGGTTACACCAATTGGTGCGCCAGTTGCTTCAATATAAACATCGCAACCGTATCCTTCTGTCATGTCTTTGACTAATTTAATCGCATCTTCTTTTAGTGGATTGATAACCACATCGGCACCGAATTTTTTAGCTAATTCAAGGCGTTCATCAATCGCATCAATGACAACCAATTTTTTAGGTGTTTTGAGTTTTGCCACTTGGATCATACACAGCCCTAATGGACCTGCGCCAGCAATGACGACGACGTCATTTAAGTCAATGTCTCCTCGGCGAACGGTATGAATAGCACATGCCATCGGCTCAATTAATGCTGCATCTTTTTCTGAAAGCTCATCGGGAATTTTGTGGATAATCGCGCGTTCTGAAAAACGCATGTATTCAGCCATACCGCCATCAGCGACTTCCTTTTGGAAACCGTAAATATCATGGACTTCACACATCCAGTATTTACCTGATTTACAGAAGCGGCATTCCCAACATGGGACAATTTGTTCAGCCAAAATACGGTCACCTACCTTCAATTTGTATTTTTCTGCTGATCCATCACCTAATTCTGCAACTCGACCATAAAATTCATGTCCCGGTACAACAGGCGCTTTTATCCATGGGTTATCTCCCCAGAACATTTGTGCACCATCATTGGCCTTACAGTCTCCTGCACAGATCCCACATCCATCGACTTTGATGACAACTTCTCTAAACCCTGGTGTTGGTTTTTTGATTGTTTCAAAGCGGTAATCATGGGGGCCATGACAGACAACTGCTTTCATTTTTTCAGGTAGGTTACTCATGTTCTTAAACCTCACTCTTGATTTTAACCCTAATGTTGACGTCAACATTAAGCGTTTATTTAGTATGAAAAACATTCTGTTTTTAACGCTTAATCATCAATAACGATACTTATGTAATAAAAATGAATCTCTAATGTTATAAATAAAATAATTTATTTTTAATATGACGACGTCGTCATTTTTGATATTGAAGTGATAAAAAAGTAATAAATGTGACTTATATCTTAATTTATGTGTTTTAATTTTCTACTTTTCACTAAAAAGTGAGAATAAATGCAAAGTATTTTAGGTAATCGAAGGATCTAAATTATTTTGAAAAATGATTAGTTTTGTTAAATAAATAGATTGCCTATTTAAGCTAGAAGTATAGTTATTTTGTTTTTTTTCAAAAGGAGATAATTTATGCAGAAACATTTCAGCTCAATTTTTTAATTGTAATTGAATGAAATTTTTATTGGGTTAAGTGATGACGATCTCGTGATTTTTTGATAATGAGAATTATTATTTATTAGTGTAAGTTAATTTGATGCTTTCATACGTAAATTTAGCATGATTTAGTTTGTCGTAAATTTTATTTTTGGTTTTATATAATTAGTTAAATCTTGCTGTGTAAGATTAATTATTCTTAATTTTTAATTATATAGGTTAGTCGTTATTTTATGTAGTACATAGTTTGTTTTATCATTATAAATTTGAGGAAATAAATTTAATAACGATTTACTTATTTTGGTTGCGTTATAAGTAATTGAAAAATAATGTTTTTTGTGTTTTGAGTGTATTGTTTAATTAAATAACACATGGGTGTTAAAATAACTAAGTATGGATGGAAATATTAAATTAATTACTAATTACTTTAACTTAATTCAGTGTGTAACAGCCAAGTATTGCGATGTTGCATTTCTTTTTTTGTCCTAAGGTATATATCAATCAAATATAAAATTTACGTTAGGGTATTGTTTTAATATTATAAATTAGGAAACAAATAATGTGAGTATGTTCATATAAATACAATAGTTTTTAGACTTTATTGATGTAAAACAATCTCTCAATTTCATAGCTTGATAAGATTAGCTAAATCAAAAATCCAATAATATCCAATTTTGTTTTTAACAAATTTCATGACCTGATGACTGATAGCTGAAATGTGTTTTATACAATTTTGATAAAAAAGTCATTTCTACCATTTAAGTAAATTTAATCAAGTGAGCAATGTATGGCAAATATGAAAGAGAAAGCATTAGATTTTGCTCCTCTTACCCGTCGTGGATTTGTTAAAGCAGGAACTATCACGGGTTTGGCTGCGGCGGCTGGTGGGTTTTCTCTCCCATTCAGTGCCTCAGCAGTTGAAGAGCAAAAAATAGCCAGCCCTACTGGGGATGAAAAAGTTGTTTGGAGTGCATGTACCGTTAACTGCGGAAGCCGTTGCCCATTACGGATGCATGTTGTTGATGGTGAAATTAAATACGTTGAAACTGATAACACTGGTGATGACGTTTACGAAGAATTTCATCAAGTTCGCGCTTGTTTGCGTGGACGCTCTATGCGCCGCCGAGTGTATAACCCTGACCGCCTGCGTTACCCCATGATGCGAGTGGGTAAACGTGGTGAAGGTAAATTTAAACGAATTAGTTGGGACGAAGCATTTGATGCTATTGCCGATAATATGAAGCGCTTAATTAGCGATTATGGCAATGAATCTATCTATCTGAATTACGGCACCGGAACTTTGGGCGGCACTATGACAAAATCATGGCCGCCGGGTGCAACATTGATTGCACGTCTAATGAACTGTTGCGGTGGTTATTTAAATCATTACGGTGATTATAGTACTGCGCAAATTGCTGCCGGACTCAATTATACTTATGGTGGTTGGGCTGATGGTAATAGTCCTTCTGATATCGAAAATACAAAATTAGTGGTGATGTTTGGCAATAACCCTGGTGAAACACGTATGAGTGGCGGCGGGGTGACTTATTTTGTTGAGCAAGCGCGTGAAAAATCAAACGCTAAAATGATTATTATTGACCCACGCTATACTGATACTGGCGCGGGTCGTGAAGATGAATGGATTCCAATTCGTCCAGGTACGGATGCTGCATTAGTTAATGCATTGGCCTATGTGATGATCAAAGAGGATATGGTCGATAAACCTTTCCTTGATAAATATTGCGTGGGCTATGATGAAGTCACCATGCCTGCTGGCACACCTAAAAATGCACATTATAAAGCCTATATTTTAGGGGAAGGCCCAGATGGGCAAGCTAAAACCCCTGAATGGGCAGCAAAAATTACCGGTATTCCTGCTTCGCGTATTGTGAAATTAGCGCGTGAAATTGGCAGCGCTAAACCTGCTTATATTGTGCAAGGTTGAGGGCCACAACGTCGTTCTAATGGTGAATTAGCCTCGCGCGCAATTTCTATGTTGGCCATCTTGACCGGAAATATTGGTATTAATGGTGGAAATACGGGTGCCCGCGAAGGGTCCTACAGTATCCCATTTGTTCGTATGCCAACTTTCACTAACCCAGTTGAAACTAGCATTTCAATGTTTATGTGGACCGATGCAATTTTACGTGGTCCTGAAATGACAGCAACTCGTGATGGTGTACGCGGTAAAGACAAACTTGATGTACCTATCAAAATGGTGTGGAACTACGCCGGTAACTGTTTAGTGAATCAACATTCTGAAATCAATCGAACCCACGATATTTTGCAAGATGAATCTAAATGCGAAATGATTGTGGTGATTGATAATCACATGACTTCATCAGCTAAGTATGCGGATATTTTGCTACCTGATTGTACTGCATCAGAGCAGATGGATTTTTGTATGGATGCCTCTGCCGGTAATATGTCTTACGTTATTTTTGCCGATCAGGCGATTAAACCACGTTTCGAAAGTCGTAATATCTATGAAATGATGAGCGAACTTGCCAAGCGCATGGGAGTTGGTGAAAAATTCACCGAAAACCGTACTCAAGAAGAGTGGTTACGTCATTTATATGAGCAGTCACGTGAAGCGTTGCCTGAGCTCCCAACTTTTGAAGCTTTTCGCGAGCAAGGTATTTTCAAAAAACGTGATCCAAAAGGCCATCATGTGGCTTATCAGAGCTTCCGAGAAGATCCCGTTGCTAATCCTCTCACGACACCTTCGGGCAAAATAGAAATTTATTCTTCTCAACTAGCCGAATTGCAAAATTCTTGGGAATTGGATGCTGGAGATGTGATTCATCCACTGCCAATTTACTCTGCGGGTTTTGAGCAATTTGGCGATCCATTAATGGAAAAATTTCCACTGCAACTGACAGGATTCCACTATAAGTCACGTACTCACTCCACTTATGGCAATGTTGATGTATTAAAAGCGGCCTGTCCTCAAGAGCTGTGGGTCAATCCACAAGATGCGGGCAAACGAGATCTTAAACATGGCGATCTTGTTCGTGTGTTTAATGATCGTGGAGAAGTACGCGTGAAGGTGAAGGTGACACCGCGTATTTTACCGGGTGTCGTAGGTTTGAGTGAAGGGGCTTGGTATGACCCAGATGGTAACCGAGTTGATCATGCGGGGAGTATTAATGTGTTAACCACGCAGCGTCCATCGCCACTGGCGAAAGGGAATCCATCGCATTCTAATCTTGTTGAAGTTGTTAAGGCTTAAGGGTGTCAGTTATGTCAACGCAATATGGTTTTTATATCGATTCAAGTCGTTGCACTGGCTGCAAAACCTGTGAGCTAGCGTGCAAAGACTTTAAAAATCTATCACCACAAGTGAATTTTCGTCGAATTTATGAGTATGCGGGAGGCGATTGGACCGAACAAGACGGTGTCTATTCACAAAATATTTTTGCCTATTATCTCTCAATATCCTGCAACCACTGTGATGATCCTGCTTGTGCCAAGGTTTGTCCGAGTGGTGCAATGCATAAACGCGAAGATGGTTTTGTGGTGGTGAATGAAGAAGTGTGCATCGGCTGTCGTTATTGCAGCATGGCTTGTCCTTACGGTGCACCGCAGTTTGATGAAGAAAAAGGTCATATGACCAAATGTGATGGTTGCTATGAACGTGTCGCAGAAGGTAAAAAACCGATTTGTGTGGATTCTTGCCCATTGCGTGCTTTGGATATGGCTCCAATAGAAGAATTGCGTGAAAAATACGGTACCTTGGCGGAAATTGCACCATTGCCATCTGCTGAATATACGCATCCAAACATTGTTCTAAAATTGAATGCCAATAGTCGCCCTGTCGGTGATACCACCGGGCATCTGGCTAACCCGGAGGAGGTATAATATGGGATCGGGAATTCATGAATGGCCACTAATGTTTTTTACGGTGATTGGCCAAAGTGTTGCAGGGGCTTTTATCATGATGGCAGCGGTGCTGCTAAGTGGAAAGCTCTCTACTGATTTGGCACGTCAAATAAAACTCAGCATGTTTGGGCTATGGTTGTTGATGGGTATTGGTTTTCTCTTATCAAGTATGCATATGGGAACCCCAATGCGTGCCTTCAATGCTTTCAATCGCTTAGGTAGTTCTTCATTAAGTAATGAAATTGCTAGTGGTGCTTTATTCTTTGCCTTTGGTGGTTTGTATTGGCTGTTGGCGGTACTGAATAAAATGCCTGCGGCACTCGGTAAGCTGTGGTTGATTGTCGTGATGGTTTTGGCTGCCGTGTTTATCATCTCAATTTCACGTGTTTATTTAATCGAGACGGTAGCAACGTGGGATAATGGCTATACGATAGTGAATTTTATCCTGACCGCATTCCTTGGTGGTCCGATATTAGCAGCATTATTGCTGCGTATTGCGGGATTTGATTTACAGTGTATACGCCGAGTTCCTGCGGTGAGTATTATTGCTCTGTTAGTCGGTATCTATGCCGCTATTTCACAAGGCTTTGAGTTGGGAAGTATCCAAACCTCAGTACAAAAAGCGGTAGATTTAGTGCCTGATTATGGGATGTTGATGGGTATTAAAGTGATTGCTGTTGCATTGGGGCTAGGTTGTTGGATTATGCCATTAGTGGCGAAACGTAATCCATCCGTTGCTATTATGGCGATTGGCTTCTTATTCGTCTCTGTCGGTGAATTCGTCGGTCGAGGCGTTTTCTATGGCTTGCATATGACTGTAGGCATGGCAGTTAACTAGACAGTTAACTATGTTATTGACTAAAGCGTGATATTTTAGGTTTAGTAATGAATGCTCAGTTTGTTGCTAAGCCTTTTATATTAGATACATCACAATAAGCGAAATTACATCATTATGAGTGAACAATCATTAAATAACATTTCCTTGACCGCTAGAGTTCTCGGCGCTGCATTTTATTATTCTCCATCTGCAATCCAAGATATTACAACTTTATTATCGTCAAAGGCGTGGACTGAAAGCTGGCCCTATGAATCAACCGAGTTAAAGCAATCTATTGCACAGCAGCTTGCTGTTACGAAAACAGCGAATGAGACTCTGGATGAAGCTTATCAGCGATTATTTATTGGTCCTTATGCATTACCTTCACCACCTTGGGGCTCAGTGTGGTTAGATAACGAAAAGGTATTATTTGGTGATTCGACATTACAGCTTCGAGAGTGGATGCAGAAAAATAAAATTGATATTCATTTAGCGCAAAATGAACCGGAAGATCATATTGGATTACTTTTTATGATGGTGGCTTGGGTTGCTGAAAATTGTTCGTCAAAGTTACCAGAATTACTGACTGACCACATTTTACCTTGGAGTTCCCTGTATTTGGATAAATTGCAACAAAATGCCGATTTTCCTTTCTATACTGGGCTCGCAAGATTAGCTAATCATAGCTTGATAAGCTGGCAGCGAGATCTCAATATGCATGAGTCTACAGTGGTGTGATTTAACAGAATTTTGTCAAATGATCATATTATTATATAGAGTATAAGAGAATTAATTTAACATTACTAAATCAGTTCATATAGTAATTGATTTTAGGTTTTTTAATCTCTTATTACTGCAAATTAATTATGAAAAATCAATGATTTTAAGGGTTTTGCGCTACTATGTATTGGTATTTTAACTTATTTATGGGTTATTATTCTGCTATCTTCATTGTTGATATTAGCTATATAATTTTTGAGTATTAATAGATTTAGTTCATAACTAGATGGGAATTATATTTATTTTCATTAGATTCCTTGAGTTGAAATGTTATTAACCTTGTTTTAAATGATAGGATACTATTTTTTTACTCTAATTAAGGGTGGCGGGTAGTTTATTGTTTTTAATTTTAGTTTGTAAATAATTGTTTATGTTAACTGTGATAGTGTAGCTTCATTTGAAAACTATAATATCATTTTTTATTTATATCTATTGTGATCGTTAAATATTCAAATACAATAATAACTAATGTGAAATGAGTAAATATTGTATGTTTTGATTAATATAATATTAGTTTAAATTATCGCTTTAAAATTATTTGTAAATCATATTCTTTGTAAGAATATGAAGGGAGATGAGGTTTTTTAAAATTATAAAAGGTGACCGTTGTACTTTAATTAATTAAGGTATTCCTTATATTTTTCTAATTTTATCTTTGTCATAATTTAATCTGAAATATAATGAAGTTTTTATTAATTAATAACATAAAGGTTAAATTCTTACATGAAAAAAAGAAAGGATACAGTGTATTATATCAGTCAATTAGTTGGTAAATGTCTACAAGAGTACCGGCTAGAGACAGGAATGAGTGGTGAGGAAATCGCCAAAAAATTGGGTGTCAGTCAGCAACAATTATCTCGCTATGAAAGGGGTGAGAATGCATTAACTGTTGATGTTTTATTTAAATTCATTTTAATATTAGGTATTAATTTTCCAGAGTTTTATCAAAGACTATTTTATATAATTGGACAGCATCCTAAGCTTTCTCGCTATATATCTGATTTAAATGGTTTTGGTTGGGAGTTAGATGATTTAAAGTATTATTATACATCTGCTATAGTATAAGGGATTATTTTTATACTATTATGATGTTTTTGATATTTTTCTATAAATAGCGAGATTAGCATTTTATTTATCCCTTCTTCATCTATGTGGTACACATAGGCTAGAGCATATTTATCGTTGTATTCTATTCGCTGATTATTTTAATGATAATAAACTAATGGCTAGATGTTTATTCAGGATATCTTATTTATCTTAGTTGATAGAATAAGATATTCATTAGCTATTAATTATCAAGACTCGTCAACTAAGCTATATTTTATACAAAATTAAATTTTAGGTAGATAGTGAAAATATAGTTTTTCATTGCTATCTAGGCGTTGCTTAGTATCAAACAACGCCTAGTTATCTATAAATTCAGAGAATAAAAATATAGATATGATAGAAATCAGGCGGGATATTTGTAATGGTATAATGTATGGGATAGGCTTTAATCAAATAAGCGATTAGTCACACAGTAACTGACTAATGCTTGGTTGTTATCAACACCAAGTTTTCGCATAGCTGCATTTTTTTGTAAACTAATCGTTTTATCACTTCTATTTAGTAGTTTAGCAATATCAACAATAGATTTTCCTTGGATAAATAACCTTAAGACCTCTAATTCGCGGGGTGATAATGTTTTTACTTTTTCAGGGAGTGTTACTGCATTACGGCTTTTTACTGTCATTACCATATCAGTTACAGGTAGTCGATATTGACGGCCTTGACCCGCTAATGTAATTGCTTTGATAAGATCAGCTAATGGTGCCTCTTTTGATACAACAGCAGAAACTTCAGCATCATAGAGAGATTGAATAATCATAGGATTAGACACCATAGTCAAAACAACCAATGCGATTTGCGGATATTGGCGACGTAAGAAACGTATATAATTCTGGCCATCACTTGAATGGGTGTTATTTGGCATCATATAGTCGGTAACGATAACATCGACTTCATTTTTTTTCAAAAAAGTGAGTAATTCAGAGTCGTGAGTAAAGCCGCCTAAAATCTCTAAACTTGTTAATTGAGATAGTGTTTCTTTTAATCCAGATAAAACAATGGGGTGGTCATCAACTAATACTAATCTGAGTTTTTTCATTATCATTACTCGTTATCAGAAGTTCAGTATTCAATATAACACTACGAAAAAAATGTCAACTCGTGGTGTTACTTCTACATAATTAAAAAATATTAGGCTAGGAAACCCAGCCATTATAGATCTTGAGCTATAGTTGTTAATAAGAAACCACGGCCCGTATTGTTTTAGAAAAAGGTCCCGAACTAATTGCACTTCCGGGAATTTTTGTGAGAGTTGCAGTATAGGGTAAATTAACAGTAGCAGAAGGTAATATTTCACCAATATAATAATTTTCATCATAAATTATTTCTCCGTTATTGTCATTTAATACCGTTTGTAAACCATTTCCCATGTCTAAATGAGTGCCATTTATAACTGTATTGTTATTTGGCTCAAAACGAACAGAGATGTTCAAACCTGTCTCACAATCTTGTGAAACTCCCATATTCAAATTAAAAGAACGGCTAATGGCATCTCCATCGTTCATTTGCTTGGGTGATATGGCGCCAAAGTTAACACTTCCACCGTTTGAAGCTGTTACATTAACCGTAGGGCTAGGACAAAGCATTGTTAGATTGCCCACAATTCGAATATAAATAGGTGCGCCAATATTTCTTCCTTGATAATCGACATGTGATCCTAATAAAAACACACCGGTATCAAATGGTTTTAATTTATTTTCACCTTTTTTAACCGTGAAGGTATACCTGAGACCAATAGTTTTTGTTGTTACATTATTCGGGTCTTCTGTCCATGTGCCGACATACATATTAGGGATTGTAGCGTTTGTTATGGTAGCTTCTGATGATCCACCTAATGTATATCGCTGAATAACTTCAACCCCGCTGTTAAGTAAAGTTTCTTTGATTGCGGATGAAGTTGTATTTTTGAAATATACTGCGTTTTGAGTTTCTGATTGCCCAGTAAACTCACAAGTTAATCCAAAAATTGAGCTATTTGTTGTAGCTAGTGTTGCACCTTGTGCTATTGCACTTGAACTATTTGTTATATCAAAACTAACAGATAGATTAATGGAATCAGCACCAGATGAAGAACGGCAATCGTTAACAGCTGAAAATGTTTGAAAACTCAACATCACTAATATGAACATAGTAATTGAGTTAATTGATATTATTTTTTTATAAAAAGACATCATTACCTCTTATTATTTTCATCTATTAGGTTACAGGACATGCTATGGCAATTATAGGTCAATGATTTTGGCGTACCATAATCATCAATATAGGTAATAGCTATTGATGATAATCCTTGTTGTTTTTCAGATAGTGAATATGTCACTTTATCATTAGGTTTAACTACAATTTCTTGAAAGTTTGGTACCTTTTTTAGGCTATCATTTATATTAATGATGACAACATGATAAGGTGTTGGATTAGTCAATTTTAATGATTTACCTACTTTTTCTAATTTTAATTCTTTTTGCCAATCCCCATTAGGATATTTAGTTAGTCCACTAGGGCGATAAAATAGCTTAAAACGTGATTGAATAACAATTTCAACCGCATTTTCTAATTGTGTTTTTGGCGGAATGCCGAGCACATTGAAATAGAATAATGATTCCTGATTTTTAGGCAGAGCAAGATCATTTTTAGATATGCTAATTCTAACTTGCTTCTTTTGTGCAGGCTCAATCCGTTGTAGTAGCGGAAGTGCAATTAAAGGCTCTGAAATTTTCTGTCCTTGTGAATTTTCTATCCATGATTGCAGCAAATATGGTGCATTTTTATCGATATTTTCGACAACAACACTAACTCCTTTATTAGCTTCATCATATATAATCCGAGTACGGTCAACCGATAAGGAAGCTTGTGTATATGTACTTATTAGTATAAGAGTACTAACTATTAATTTAAGTTTTTTCATCATAATTTATTCTTTATAACAGGTTAAGTTTTTTATGTTTTTAATGTCAATATTATTTGTTATTAATTGACAAGATTGGTTTTTATTCCATTTAACATTTAAGTGTTGGTTTAGTTGAATGCCAGATAAATAAACTTGGCCTTGTTCTGCAATCATTCCTAATAAATCATCTTCATTCTCACCATATACTAGGGCTCCAAACGGTGGTGTCTTACCATCCGGAAAGCTAATTGTTAATAACGCTTTTTCACCCATAATTGTTTTTAATTTTGAATAACCTACAGCACCATCAGTTAAAGCAGACTCAACAACGTTATCATCAATGCTGACATTAGATGGAATATTATTTAAATCCACATACTGAATAGCTCTATAATAGGTTGGAACATTACTTATTCCTGCTAAACCAAAATTATTTGTAATCGATTCGTTCGAGTTAATAGAAATATCTTTTGCTTTATTTGTATCAATAATCATTCTGGCTTGATTCTGGTATACTCTTTTATGTATAACAGGGCCTTGGCTAGTAATTGTCAATGATCCATCTAATGTTCCACTTAGTGAATGATAGTCTTCACTATATGAACCATTTGTTTGTAACGTGCCATAAGGTGTATCACGATATAATGAAGCATTCATTGCTATATTTTTATAAAAATCCCTAGTAGATAATCCTAGGTCAATATTGTTACCATCATATTTCGTGTGATAATTAACATTATTGCTATATTTTTTATCTATATCGTTATATGAACCATAATATTGAATTCGTGAATCATTACCCTCACCAAATGGAATGCTTAATGAAAGAAATGCTTGCTTAGAACGATTACCTTTTGCATAGCGATTCTCACCAATTGAAAAAGATAATAATGCATTATTCATATAACTATTTTTGATGGTTTTATTAAAAGATATATTAAATGCATTGTTTTTTTCTTTCTCATTCCAATAACTTTCTCTTGAATAACTGAAACTTATATCTGAATTTAAATCAATAATTTGTTGAGTAAATGATGTTGTAAAGACATTTTTTTGTCGGTAATGCGAGTTTTCAGAATTATCTTTGAAATCAATGAAATCATTAACAGACATAAAACCCTCATTAGAAAACTGATATCCTGTTAAGTTTAATCGACTCGAATTTGAAAAACGTTTTGCATAATTAATACGATAACTTTTTCCATTATCTAATTTGGCTTCTTCTAATTTATTTTGAGATTGTGTTATATCAAATGATAATGCACCAAAATTTTCCATGTTAATACCAGTGCCTAGGTTATAAGCATGATATTCATTGTTCGCAGTTATGAATGCTCCGCCATACATCGATAAATTATTTAGTAATCCCCATGAGATTTCTGTTGAGATAAAATCATTATTACTATTTTTATACCCCATTGGATTTAACTGCCCAGCATTTAGCTTATATTGCAACATTCCAGGGCGGGTCAAAAATGGGATGTTCGTTGATGATATTTGGTATTCACGAACTGAACCATTTTCTTCTGTTATTTTAACATCAATAGTACCTGATAAAGCAGAGCTTAAGTTATCTATAGAAAAAGGCCCTGGTGCCACTTTAACTTGATCTAATATACGGCCATTTTGGGATATAGTCACAGTCGCATTACTTGTTGCTGTTCCTGTGATGCTTGGTGCATAACCTCTTAAAGATGAAGGTAACATTTTTTCATCTGTAAATATACTTATTCCATTAAAACGTACTGAATCAAAAATTTGACTTGAAGTATAATGTTTACCCATGAAAATTTTTGCTGAAAGAGTTGGTAAGTCTGTAAATAAATATGATTGAATCCATTTAAAATTATTTTGTCGTGTGTTATTAAAATCTTTTTGATATTGGTAATTATTTCGTAGTCGCCAGCGCCCAATATTTGCTCCGACGGAACCAAATGAGCTTATATTATGTCTACTTTCTGTGTTTTTATATTTAATATAATTATCAATAATATTATAGTCAAGAACTAAGGCATTAACTCCTGTTTCCCTAAGCATAGGAGGCACCCAATTACTATCTTCGTAGATAAAATAGGCTTGAGGTATGGATATTAGTAGTTCTTGTCTTTCATCATCAAATTGTACTTTAATATTTTCATCTTTAGCTGATAAGTCATAGCATTGCCCCTCACTCCAAAATGGAATGCTTTTAGTGAATTTTTCTTTTAATCCAATGACCTCAATTAATTCTTGAGGGATGCAGGGCTCTATTTTTTCATCTTTCTTTAAAAATTTTATTTGATTGAGAAAATTAATTCTCTTACCATTAATTAGTACATTAGAGAAATAAACTCCTTCAGATCGTGTGTTTTCTTCAAAAGGAGTTAAGTCGATATCTGTATTTCCTAAAATAGATAACGCATCCTCATTAAATTGAACAGACTCAGCATTAACATAGTATGAATAAAATAATATACTAGAAATTAAACTAGTCGCTATGCTTTTTTTTATATTGTTCATTTTATTAGTTGCGTACTCGATAAGTTAAATTTAAAAAATCCAAAGGAACACTTAAAATGCAATGCATATATAAATACGCAGCATAGTCCGAGACCTTTGGATTAATTAGGCATTAATAATAATGGGATTTAAATGATTTATATTTTTAGTTTATTGATAATCTAAAACATAAGCGACTGTTGACTTAACTGTACCTGCTTTTGCTGCACCTAGTGCTTGCATACGAGCTGATAAGTTGATGGTATTCGAGCCTGCAAATAAAGTTTGTTCTACATTATCACCTGAAACTAAATTATTACCTTGTCCATTTTGGAAAAGAACTCCGATATTTTCAGCTGTACCACTATTTGCCCATAAATTGCCAGCTGGTTCCATTTGACCTGTAAATGTTACCTTAACTTTAGAGAAATCAGTTCCACTTGCTTCTGGGTCTAAAATACAGTCTTTAAGTTCTAGGGTAAAATCAGCAGTTGGCCCTTGAGCTCCGGCTGACTGAAGTGATGCTACAGGAACAGAACCTAACTGTACTTCTTTATTAACGGATGTAGGCGCAATAGTACAAGCTCCGGTATTAACTGTGCCTTTAAACTCAATGGTGCCACTACCCAAATCAGCAGCAAATGAAGTTGAAGCAGCAGTGAATGTTAATGCGATAATTGAAGATGCTAATAGCGTCTTTTTCATATTGAAAACCTTATTAATAATATAGTTTATATAAACTAAGAAAGTTTCTTAGTTAGTTAGAATAGCTAAATCGAAATTCACATTATTGATATAGCTAGGATTTATTTTACTTTATGTGTTTTTCACTTTATTAATTGAAGTTACTGGATAACATGTACAATATATTATTCTATTATTTTAACGATAAATATAAGGGGAACCTTAAAAAGCGTATCGTTTAAAAATAATGTTACTAGTATAACGTTAGTTACTGGCTAATATATTAATCTATTATTTTAATGATAAATATAAGGAGAACCTTAAAAAGCTTATCACTTAAAAATAATATTATCAGTTATAACTGTAGTTACTGGACAACATGTACAATATATTATTCTATTATTTTAATTATAAATATAAGGGGATCCTTAAAACTTATCGTTTAAAAATAATATTACTAGTCATAACTTTAGTTAATGGGCATAAGTTACTATTAAATGCACTCATATTGTGCGTTTTGTGAACAGTTGATTCAGCAACGGATATATCTTCAAAAAAATAATGGATACTTGTTTTCAAAAAATTAGCGATAGCAACTAAGGAATCTATGTCTATTCGGTTTGTTCCTCTTTCATAGCGAGAAAACTGTTGCTGGCTAATATTTAAATGCCTAGCTAAATCTGTTCCTGTCAGACCGTATGATTTTCTTATTTTTCTTATTCTACTCCCAACTATTTTGGTAACAGGATATCTAAGCGTCATTTTATTTCCTTTATTAAGTGCATATCTTAAAAATAAATCTTGGTCTTATATGGATAATTGGAGCCAATAAATACTAATTAAATTAGGCAAAAATAACAAACACCCATCCGAGTAAAAGATGAAGCTTAATTATTAATTTAGCTTAACAATAATTGATTTTTTCAGTCATAATTATTTATTTTTTAGTTCTTATCTGCAATTTTATAAAACATTCATTAAAAAAAGCATCGTTTTCCGGATGGGTACCTTGAGTGAATATAGTTAATTGTGATGATTAACTTGAAAATACATTATTTTATGCTTTGCATTAATTACTAATAAATTTCTTGAAGTAAATATATCCTTAAAGGGACTCGGCTTATTAAGTTTAGTTGTTTAATTTTTAATATTTTTACTGGCAGATACTATCTATAATAATTGTTGTTTTTTATCATGCTTTTTTTTGGTGTGAGAAATTAATTTTAATATACTGAATATCGGAAGATTTATTTTGGGAGTAGGGTAGTATGCTAAATTTTTTGGTGGTAAAGGTAAGTCGTTACAAGTACATATAGGTTTATATATTAATAGCGGCTCTTAAAGTAACTTTTGTAAAGTAGCAAAAGATAATAAGTAATTTTAGGTTAATCATTACTTATTACCCAGTGTAAATGTAATAGTTGATCTTGCGCAATGAGCTAGAAATTTTCAAGTTTTTCACAGTAGCTTATATTTGCGGTGCATTTTGAATATAAAAATCGTACTTTTTACCCTTTAAATTCAATAAGTAACATTTAGTGTTAAAACCCAAGCATGTAGTTCATCTGCTATTTTCCTATATTCATCAAATATTTGATTTAAATTTTTACTTACTATTATTTGTTCTTCTAAAATTCGCAGCTGTGTGGCTACTTCCGTTTGTTGAACGATGACTAATGCTCCTCTTAAACGGTGTGATATTTGGTTAATGCTAGTTTTCTCTTGTTGTTTTATGGCAAGAGATAATTGAGCAATATCATTTTGTAAGTATTGAATGATTTTTTCGCGTTCAGGCCCGTGTAAAGGATTAGTTATTTGTTGGGGGATTAATTTAATGTTTTCCTGTTGGTTTATGGGAAAATAGTGTTCTAATAATTGGATCAATGTAATACGGTCTAATGGTTTGACTAACCAGGCGTTCATTCCCGCAGCTAAGCAATATTCTTCTTCTTCTTTTAGGCCATTTGCAGTCACGCCTATAATTGGGCAAACAGCACCTTCTTTACGTAGTTGCTGTGCTAGTTCGTAGCCATTAAGGTATGGCATGTTAACATCCGTAAGTACCATATCAAAATTTACGAGACTGCTATCCCATAAAGCTAAAGCTTCTTCTCCATCATCAGCTAACGTTACTTCACACCCTAACTGCTCTAATTGTTCTTGTAAAACCAATTGGTTAATTGGATTATCTTCAGCAACTAAGATACGAATAGCATATTGCAGGGCATTTACGGGTATGGTGGAGAGAATTTGAGTATTTGGAGCAGGTTTCTTCAATGTAACCAATTGGCTAATAAGTGAAGGTAAATTGACATTTAAGGAAGGAAGTATGATTTGTTCCCCTTTCCAATGCGAGGGAGGTGTTAATGGCGCAAAGGTTAAATATACAGGATAGGTTTTATTTTCAATCATTTCCTTTTGGGTTAACCAAACATGGGCTCCATAAAGTGTTAACCATTGTTGAAGATGATGTGTTAGCTTTTTATGCGGAGTCTCTAACCAAATATTAATTCCTGTTAAATCAGGTTTTATGACTGCACTCATCGCCAATGGAAGTGGAATACTTATCGTAAATTGGCTTCCTTGTCCTAATTGGCTATTAACATGAATATCTCCGTTCATTAAGGTGACTAAACGTTGGCTAATGACTAAGCCTAGTCCTGTTCCTCCGTATGTGTGTGAGGCTGTATGTGCTTGATAAAAGGGTTCAAAAAGACGTTCTTTTTGAACAGCGGTCAAGCCAATTCCAGTATCATTAACTGAAATAGTGACGCTATTATTTTGAGTTGACCGGACTTGAACAATAATGGAACCTTTCTGAGTAAATTTGATGGCATTGCTAATTAAGTTACCTAAAATTTGTTGCATTCGTAATGGGTCGCCAATGCGTTCAGGGTTTAATTGTGAATCGATACAAGAAAAAAGTAACAATCCTTTTTGGTTTGCTAACTCCATATAGGTTTGAAGAGTGTTATATATAACATCAAGCAGGTTAAGAGGCTGCTGCTGTAGACGTAGTTGTTCTGCGTCAATTTTACTGATATCAAGAATATCACCAATGATATGCATTAATAGTCGTGATACAGAGTCCATTTGCAGTAAATATTGAGTTTGTTTTTCAGTTAAAGTTGTCGATGATAAGAGTTCAAGGGTTCCGATTAAACCGTAGAGTGGGGTACGAATTTCATGACTCATGGTCGCTAAGAAATTTGATTTTACCTGATTAGCTTCTTCTGCCGTTAGTTTTGCTAGCGTTAATTGGCGCTCAATTTCGGCTTGAGCACTGATATCGGTGAATGCACATAAGACAACTTCACTTTGTTGGTAATGGGTATGCGCATAAGCAATATATAACGTATTTTCACCGGAAATAAAGGGTGAGAATGTTTCTTGGTGGGCAAATGGAGTAACGATAGTGAGAAGCTGTTGGTAGATAGGAGAAAGATGAGCTTCTGAAAGTATAGGAACATTTAACCATCGTTGAGCTAATGTATTGATATATAAAATATGTTGGCTTTGTTTCTCTATAACACAAAGCCCTATCGGTGTGGTATCCATTAATACTCGATTAAATGCTTCACTGTCGAGTAATGTATTTTGTGCTTTAACCGCAGGATTTAAAACATATCTCTGGTACCAGTAATGATACCCCCAACCACATAGTAAGCTAAATATGAGTGCGAAAAGTAAACTCGAGGGTAACCAGAGATTATCGTCAAAAAAAGCAGAGTAAGGAATAAGGTAATAGCCAATCCATTGGCCTGTTTTATTATTCTGCTTAAGCAATAACCCTTCTTTTGTATAATGTAGGCCTTCTTCTTCAATATTAGGGACAGGGGATTGTCCTAATAATTGACCATATTCCTTATGAACTAACCAAAATTGATGTGGCAATGTTGGATTAAGAATTCGTTCAAGTACACTAATACGTTCGCGATTGAATAAGGTGACGGCATAAATATCTTTAGGCGATAGCTGCTCTCCTCGCCATAAATTATGATCAAACCCCCCAGGTAAAATACCGAGTAAGTTGTTACCTAGTTGTTCGTTATGCAGCCAAATAACTTTGTCCAATCCTTGGTTTTGGTCTTGTTCAAATTGCAATGCTAATTGTGGTAATGCATTTCGTACTGTTTCCGTCACGGTTCGATAGAGCGTGGGAGTAATAGATTCATTCCCTGTTATAGTGCCAACTGAGGGAACACTAATGCTAATGTGGTCATGTGGATTCACAAAAAAGACTGCGGCCGCGGGGAAATATGAACTTCCCCAAAATGTAGAATAATAATCGGCCAAATAGGCACCTAGTGAAAATAGGATGCTGGGTACTTTATTGCACTCTAAATGAGTGCCACAGGCTAAGGTAAATGGCATTGCGACTACGGATTCTTTTCCTTCTAGCAACCGTAATGGCCATTTGGATGGTAATTTTTGATATTCGAGAGAATAATTTCGGCTTTCAATTAATTGAGAAAGATTTTGGTTTTGTTTTTTTAAGGCAGCCAAAAAAGTTTCTTGCTCGCGGAGGTAGCCAATAAAAGAGGAAAAATCGACTTGTAGTCGACGTTTTTCTTGATCAATTATTCGCTCTGCACTCCAAAGTAATGTCGCTAGTAAGACCAATAAAAGCGGAAGCGCAACAAATAATAGGCTACTGATGCGATTAGATGTTTTGGTCACTCGAGAAAATGCAGAGGGTAATAGGCTCATAGGCTACCCCGTTATTATTAGTTACACAGTGTTATTCTAGATAAAAATATAAAAATTAGATACCGCTATGTTTCAATTATTGTGACATTATAGTATTTAAACAAAGGAGTATCTCTATCTGAACCCTGTTTATTCGTTACTTTTTTGCGACTAAATTTTTTTCTTTTTATTCAATAAACATTCCTTGAATTTGATTAGATATAAACGATGAAAGCTACTATGTAAAATCGTATTTTGATAGCTTTAAAGCATTTTTTAGATTGCTAAGTAAAGCGAATTTAAGTGTAATGGCCACGTTGCCGGTGTATTTTGGTATGTGAGAACATAAGAACAGCTTTTTATTAGGTTGTGATAGGTTTTGTTTTAGCCGCTTGAGCGAACGTAAAAAAATTTCTTGCTCACAGAAATAACTAATAAAGGAAGAACAATCCATTTAGTGGCGGCATTTTTATTATTCGATAATACGTTCAGCACTCTAAATAAGTGTTATGAGTAAAATCAATAGTAAGAGAAAGGCAATAAATAGTAGTCTGCTCACTCGGTTGGATGTTTTTGTCACTTGGGGAAATGTAGAGGGCGAGAGACTCATCATGATTAGCCTTTTATCAATTTCGTTTATATATTATGATAAATAAAATAGCCGATATTCTCAAAGGCTATTCTTATGGGATTGTTGAAAATTAACTTATTGTGGATGCAAAATATACGTTTTTAATATTATCTAGTTGCCATCCAGTTGCTTCTAAATAAGAAAAATATAAAGAAAACTCAGAGTGTTTAAATAACATATTGATTAATTTTATGTAAAATACATCAAATCTAATATTTAATGTAACGAGTATTTTAAATAATGTGCCTACTGTAATCGCGTTGACTCCTCGCTCGTAACGCGAAAGTTGCTGTTGACTTATGTTGAGTTTTTGGGCGAGAGCATGTCCACTCAAGTTTTTTTCTTTTCGATAATGTTTTAAGCAAATTCCAATTAGCTGGCTAATATAATATGGCTCTTTATTTTTTTGTTCTATGATATTCATCATTTCTCAGTTAAATAATCAGTTAAAGGCTTTAAGATTAGCTAATAGATTAAATTAATGATTAGAATCGAACTATAAGGCAACCCTTATTTTTGATTATAAAAATTATTTTAATTGAAGGTTTCTCCAAACATGTTTAAACCTCTCAGAATTACTAGCGGTATAACGAACCGTATGTCGGATATTACGATGTCCCAAATAATCCTGTATCAGGCGAGTATCACAACTTTGATTGGCAAGTTCATAACCACATGCATGCCTTAACATGTGGGGGTGAATTAAAAGGGGGAGCCCTGCTTTTTTACCTAATGTTTTAAGTAATTGGTACAGGCGTTGGCGACTGAGTGGTTGATTGTTATTTTTACCGGGAAAAACCCATTGGTGATGGTTTGTTATTTCTTGCCATTGCTTCATCCAGATGGCGCCATTAGGTGTTAATGGATGAATAGTGGAGAAACCTGATTTACTGCGACGTACGTACAATGTGTTTTGCTGGAAGTCAAAAGCAGACCAAGGCAATGATAACGCCTCACTCGCTCTTAATCCATGGGAGAATAATAAATAAATTAAACATCGGTCACGTTCAGGGTGATTTGTATAAAATGTTTCATTTAATAAACTTTGGACTTCATTGAATGAAAGGTAACGACGTTTTTTGATTGATGAGTCTTGTAACATGATTAACCTTTATAAGATAATTGCTTACTTTATCTTTACTCAGTAAGAATAATGATAAATTTTTTATGAGACAGAGAGTAATTCTATCAAGCGTATGGACTTTGTTAATTTTTATTTTGTGTGCTGAGTAATGTAACAGCTAAATATGCTTAGCAATATTCATTGTGTTAACAAAGAGTAACTATCATTATTGGTATTTATCGAACGATAGGCTACCTCTTATTCTGTTTATACTTTTTTTATGAGAATTAATGGGTTGTATGTTTTCATTATTACCTCTACGCTATGAAAATATCTATATTTATAATGAAATCGTTTATTGTAAAATTAATTATTTTATCTAAACCATGTTAGTGAATGTTTTTATACGGTTTAAGTTGCAAGGGTACGCTACAAAATAAAGGAAAATATTAATGAGGTATAATTATCAAGTTAGACCATATCTAGTTTATGCATAATTATCTATATTAGCCTTGTATAATGCAGTGATTATACTGTCAGTGTTATTACTTTAGTACCCAATGCTGGAAAAATATTATCATAGTCGCCAGTTTCTATATTTTTATCAGGTAAGCTTAATCTAAAATCATTGGTGATTAATTACGTTCCTTTACTTAATTATATGGTGGTTTTAATATCTAAATGGATATTTTAATTATGAATTATTTGATTGTTTTTTATTTTTCTAATATTAGGATACCTTATGCCGTTAGCTGAGCATGTTGGAGGCTGAATGTTTCGACTTAGCTGTTGGTAGGGTGGTACACTGCAAGAAAATATAACGAGCGAATATAGGCTTAATGGTTGTTTTTAACATGATTACGGCTCCTTTAGTTAATTTTTAAATTTTATTTTTAATAAAAATAGAACAAATAATTATTTCACATGCATATTGTTACTTAAGGTAGATGATAATATGTTAAGGGATTTCTTAAATTATTAGCCCGAAGTTTTATCCAAAAATAGAGTGAGAGATATTATGATGATTTTATTATGATAATGTCAAATAACAAAGAGAGTAAAAAGAAATTACGAAACAATTAGTAACAAATTAATGAGGGTTAAATTCAAATAAAAACAATGAGTTATTTTATTAAAGCTTAGGCTGATAGAATTGATGTGAGAGATGTATTATTTTATCTCGGCAAGGCAATTAATTTAATTTTTAATTTCATTAGAATAATGATCTTTGAAATTATCTTCTGCTTTAAATTTTTGTTATCTGCGCTGCTAGGATTTGGTGAATGAATCTGATTTATTTTAGATAGCATTGATTATTATGGGTTGATAAAGGCTAAAACATAATAAAGCGGATACGCTGCGAAAAAAGAATATTAATTGAAAATGTAGGGTGGGCGATTTACTGTATTACATGATTGGCGTGAACAGTATGAATATAGAAAGTGTAATGGCAACTTTTTGTTCTTCTATAAATTAGAAGTCTTTTGATTTGCTAGGAGAGTTTACTATGCAAGCCTAGTATAGTTTTCATTCATCTAAAATGAAACAGTTATAATGAAAAAAGTTCGTTTTACTGAAACTCCGATCGTTAATATCTTAAAACTTGTTGATTCAGGTATTCAAGTGGAAGATATCTGTCGCCAGAATGGGAAGTGAACGATTCACCGAAATTGGTTACACCCTCAACGAGAAATAGATATTCTTATCCAAATCAAGAACACTTACGCTTTCATCTAAAAGTGCTAAATAATTTTTTGGCGTATTAGTATGTTTTGAGTCTTTAATGAGTAAAGTGCTATTTAAAAAGGGATTAGTAAGAAATGGTATAATGTAAGAAAAATAGGGTTGACTATTTATTGGCCCATTATGGGGAAATAATAATTTGTTAGGATAATTTTGTTTCAATACATGGGTTTTCACGTGATTTTTCGTTATGCTCTGCGGTTTTACTGAAAAATCGGATGAAAAATGTCAACACGAAAATACCTAACGACCCATGAAATTACTCGCCTTGTAGCGGCTTGCCAATATACGCGATATCCTGAACGCGATGCATGCTTAGTGTATATGAGCTATATTCATGGTCTTCGTGCCAGTGAAGCGCTATCTTTACGACTGTCTGACCTTGATTTGTGTGGGGGAGAATTGTATGTCCACCGACTCAAAAATGGTTTTTCAGTTAGTCACCCCCTACTTGTGGAAGAAATACCGTTGATCCAATCTTGGCTTGCCGTCCGTGAAACATGGGCTAGCCATACGTTAGATTGGTTATTTCTTTCAGAGCGTGGGACAGCGTTAAGTCGACAGCGGTTTTATCAATTGTTTGTTCGGTTAGGGCAACTGGCTCGCTTGCCCTTGGCGACCCACCCTCATATGTTACGGCACGCATGCGGATATGCATTAGCAGACCTAGGTGCAGATACACGTCTTATTCAAGACTATTTAGGCCATACAAATATCCGGCATACTGTTAGATACACAGCCAGTAATCCAGCACGGTTTCGAGGAGTTTGGGGAGCAGAACATCGACGAAGTGTGTGAACAAAATAACCCCATTTGTTACCTCTATTGGAATGAGCGCATCTTACCCAGAGATATGTCACTCGTCAAACTGGTAAATGAGTAAATCAACCTCTTGTATTTCCACACGTACTTTAGTTATTTAAAAGTATAATCCCCTTGAATTATTATGGAATTACTATCTTCTTTTATAAAATCATTACTTTCCACCTCATTGTATCTTTCACTTTTTTTTTCTTTTATTGGTCTATAATGTCGATTATTTTTTTAATAAAGATAAAAATACCATTTATTTATAAATAACCTTTTTTAATGTTGGCAAGCTACACTGTAGTCAAATGGGGTTAAATTGACTATAGTTATCTCATGTGAATTTATAGGTGGCTGATAATTTAGCCACCTATATTGTTAGAGTATTAATACCAACATCAGGCTGATTAACTGAATCACATAAATATGAGAAAGAGCTATGCAAAATAACAGAACCTTAATTGACTTAGCCCCATTGAAGTTGGTTGGGCAAAAAATAAGAGACATACGCCGACAACAAGGAATGACAGGAAAAGATCTTGGTGTGTTATTGTCAATATCACAACAACATGTTTCTCGAATTGAAAAGGGGAATGTTCGCTTAAATGTAGAACAATTATTGCACATTTCAGAAGTTTTGCTCATTACATTAGAGGAATTACTCGCTGGTATTGGTTATCAACCAAAGAGTGTAAACACCGCATTTAGCTGCAGTGTTTACCATCAGGCGAATAGTATTGTTATATTACCGTAATAAGTATGAACTAATAAAAGACATCATTTTTATTATCATATTTTGTGTTTAATAGAATCACATCAATCGGATGCGGAAAACTAATATTTTAGATGTAAATAATTTAATATGTAAAAAGGCTATTATGATATATCAAAATTATATTAGTTATTGTTTTAAATTAGATAGCGAGTTAAATGCTTGAGAAAATATCATGGGTGTCAGCGAGTGAATTATCCGTGTATTTATCCGTGAGTAAAATTTAAATCTCTAGTTATGAACTAGAACAGTTGTATTTGTATTAAATTATTAGTTTTTAAATTACGTTATTTATTTCTTAAAAATGTAGTGGAGAGATTAGTTAATAGATGTTTTTTTAACATTAACTGTATTTTAGGTAGCTATATGGGTATTCAGTGTTGATGTTTAGTATTGTCTATTAAGTTTTTTTATACCTTATACCTTATAGTTTAAATAATATTATTTAATTGAGTAATGTTATTTGAATGGGGAATTAACATTAATGCGGGTGTCATTAATGGCTAGAAAAAAAGTACACCTAATAATTATTAATCATTTGTTAAATTAAATATGAATTAAGGAAATTGTTTATGAAAATTAAATTTCTCGCTATGGGAGTTTTTTTAGCACTAGGTACTGCGTCAATGGTTCAGGCCGCAGATCAAGGCCACGGTAAAGTGACGTTTAAAGGCGCAATTATTGATGCACCGTGTTCGATTTCACCGGATTCTATTGACCAAACTGTTGAGCTGGGACAAATCTCCAACATTGCACTCGTTGGGGGGAAAAAATCAACTCCGCGTAACTTTGAAGTTAAATTGGAAAATTGTGATGTGACCAATGTGACTAAAGGTGTTCAATTAACCTTTACCGGTGCAGCGGCATCCTTTGATGCAGATAATAAAACGCTCGGTATCGTCGGAACAGGTGCTGGTGCTGGTGTTCAAATTACTAACGGTGGCGGTAATGTCATCAAGTTAGGTACAGCAACGCCAGTACAGTCAATTCAGAATGGTAACAATACCTTACTATTTTCGGCTTATTTAATCGGTAACGGTGGAGCTATCTCGACTATCACTCCGGGTGACTTTAGTTCTGTGGCAGATTTCACCCTGTCTTACGAGTAATTCACATTTAACCAGCAAAAAATGGACGTTTTGCTGGTTTATTTTAGGCGGAATTGAGCGTAGGAGGAGTAGCAATGAAGCATTTGATAGCCTGGCGGCTATTTTCATTGAGCCTTAGTGTGTGGGCTATCACAGTAATTTCCTCTGCCAATGCACAAGGCGAAGTGAAGTTGCGGGGTAGTATCATCGAAACAGCCTGTGCCATTGACGTCGGTAGTCGTGACCAAACGATTGATATGGGCAGTTTATCCTTAATACAAATTCGTCGTGATGGACAAGGACCTGCACGCCCTTTTGTTATTCGGCTGGTGAATTGCGTACTTGAACACCCTAACCCGAATCAAGCGAACTGGCAGTACTTTCGTGTGACATTTGATGGACCACAATTACGGGGGTTATTTCATGTTCAGGGACAAGCCAAGGGAGTTGGGTTGCAAATTCAGCGTGATGATGACGGTGAGATTGCGGTGCCAGGGGAGGGAATGTCAACGCAGTCATTAATGCCGGGTACACGGGATTTAGTATATCAATTACGGCTCGTGGCTAACCACGACCCACTCGCTTCTGGGCAATATACCAGCTTATTACGGTTTAAATTGGATTACGAATAATCGTTTTTTCGTTGAACCTCTTTTTGTCGTTACGCCGTCAACATGACGAGTGAAATGACGTGATGAATAAAGAACGAATAAGAAGGTCGAGATGATGACCCTGAATTGTATTTCTGCGCCAATGCTAGGGATAAGCCGGCCTCGTTGGTTGGGATTGCTTGTGGCCATCGCGCTCGGCAGTCAAAGTTATGCGGCTGATATTGAATTCAATACCGATATTTTAGATGTGAATGACCGAGCCAATATTGATTTGAGTCAGTTTTCACGTCTGGGGTATTTAATGCCTGGTGAATATCGTTTTACCGTGTTTTTGAACAAGAATAGCTTGCCCGAGCAGACCGTGTTTTATTATGCACCCGATGATCAACCGGATGAGAGTTTAGCCTGTTTGAGCCAGGCCGTGGTGGAGCAGTTAGGACTTAAACCCGATTTATTACCCACGCTGCAGTGGTGGCATCAAGGGCAGTGTTTGTCGTTGGCCAGTTTACAGGGAACAGAAGTGAAAGCGGATTTGGCTGCCTCGGCGTTGTACATCAGCTTACCGCAAGCCTATTTGGAATATACCGCAGAGAATTGGGATCCACCGGTTCGATGGGAAGAAGGGATGCCTGGCGCATTATTTGATTATAACGTCAATGCGCAAGTGGGCCAGCAAACCCGTGGGGGGCAGCGGACCAATATGAGCACCAGCGGTAACGGCGTTGCTGGTGTGAATCTGGGGGTTTGGCGTGCGCGTGCTGATTGGCAATTGCGCTTAGATAAGCAGCAAGGGCAAGGCACGATAAGTTCTCTCGATTGGACGCGTTATTATGTGTATCGCGCAATTAAATCGTTGGGTGCGAAATTAACCTTTGGGGAAGATTATTTAGCCTCTGATATTTTTGACAGCTTTCGATTTACGGGGTTGAGTCTCATTACCGACACCAATATGTTGCCGCCTAATTTACGTGGTTATGCTCCTGAAATTACGGGCGTGGCTAAAAGTAATGCCACGGTGATTGTGAGTCAACAAGGACGGATTATTTATCAAACACAAGTCGCGGCAGGACCGTTTCGCATTCAAGATTTGAATGATGCTTTAGCGGGGGAGCTCAATGTCGAAGTCAAAGAACAAGACGGTTCAAGTCAAACGTTCACGGTGAATACGGCGAGTGTGCCATATCTGACACGACCCGGTCAGTTGCGCTATAAGCTTGCAGCAGGGCGTCCGACGGATTGGCGTCACCATGTGAGTGGCGAAACCTTTGCGAGTGGGGAATTTTCGTGGGGGGTGAATAACGGATGGTCGCTGTACGGTGGTGGGATTGCAGCTGAAAATTACGCCTCTGCTGCTGTTGGTATTGGGCGAGACTTGTTGATGTTTGGGGCATTGTCTTTTGATATTACCCATGCGCGTTCACGTTTGAAAGAATTGACTGATATAGGGGATAAAACCTATCAGGGTAGTTCATACCGTCTCAGTTATTCTAAACGCTTTGATTCGTATAACAGTCAAGTGACGTTTGCGGGATATCGTTTTTCTGAGCAGGGCTTTATGAGTATGTCGGAGTACTTGGATGCACAGTCGACGGGGGGGAGGCAATACAACAGTAAAGAGATGTATACCGTCTCCTATAACCAGCAATTTCCCGAAATCGGTTTAAGTGCGTATATCAATTACTACCACCAAACCTATTGGGATCAGCCGGATAACGATCGCTACAGCCTTTCGCTGGCTCGCTATTTTGATGTGGGTAAATGGAAAAATATCAGCGTGAATTTAACCGCATATCGAAATCAGTATCGAGAGGCGAAAGATGATGGAGTGTATGCCTCACTGTCGGTGCCTTGGGGTGAAAAAGGCACGCTGAGTTTAAACAGTAATTGGGACAAAAATGATAACACACAACGAGCTAGTTACTACGACCGACTGGATGAACGAAGCAACTATCAGTTGAGTACGGGGTGGGCGCGTTCTGGCGCTTTGATGAGTGGCTATTACACCCATCAAGGGGATTTGGCACAAGTCAATGCCAATGCGACGTATCAGCAAGACCGTTATCGGTCGGCTGGGTTGTCATTCCAAGGCGGTTTCACTGCCATCGAGAAAGGCGTGGTGATGCACCGTAATAATCAACTGGGTGGAACGCGAATTTTTGTGGAGACCGACGGTGTACCTGATATTCCTCTACGAGGGTATGGCTCGACCGTTCGAACGAACCGATTTGGCCAGGCCGTTTTGACTGATGTGAATAGTTATTACCGTAACCAAGTTAGTGTGGATTTGAATACGTTACCGGAGGAGGCGCAGGTTGCCCAATCGGTTAAGCAAGGCACGTTAACTGAAGGGGCTATTGGCTACCGCCAATTTGAAGTGGTAGCGGGGCACAGTGCGATGGCACTTCTGAGTTTGGCGAATAACAGTACTCCGCCGTTTGGAGCTCAGGTGTTTAATGCTCGTGGTCAGCAAGTCGGTATGGTCGGGGATGATGGCAGTACGTATTTAACGGGACTCAATACGAACGATATTTTACAGGTACGTTGGGATGACAACGTGCAGTGTGAAATAACGTTGCCGAGTGCATTACCGGATAATGACACGTTATTGTCGAATTGGTTATTGCCGTGCCACTCTCCAGGGCGTCAGTCCTCCCCAGTGGTGAAGTCGGCCGCTGTGAGTACCCCATTGCCGTCGGGAAGGCCCGTTGCGCGTGATACCCTGTCTTGTACAACCTCGTGTGAGGCAGATGAGAAACTAACGCTTGAGCCTGCAAGTGCTCAGGGTGGGCGGTGGTTACTCAAATAAACTAAAAATATTGATTGGGTGATGCTATTTCACTGCGTTGAACGTGGCGGGGCCACCTGAGCATCGAAGAATAACACCAAGAAGGCAATAAACATGAACAATGTAGAGATACATACTCTCGCGGCTAAATCCTCCCTCGCGGTGGTATTTGGGGGAGTAATACTGAGTACTCTGGTGATGTCATCGGCCCAAGCTGCAGTAGCCTTAGACCGTACACGCGCCATTATGACGGGAGATGATAAATCGATTAGCTTAAATATTAGCAATGAAAATAAGCAACTCCCCTATTTAGCACAAGGCTGGATTGAAAATGCGCAAGGGGAAAAAATCACAGATCCTTTTACGGTATTACCGCCAGTGCAGCGTATTGAACCGGGTGCTAAAAGTCAGGTTAAAATTCAAGCGCTCCCAAGTGTTGCGTCACTCCCGCAAGACCGAGAGTCAGTGCATTACTTTAATTTACGGGAAATTCCGCCTAAAAGTGATAAGCCCAATACGCTGCAATTAGCGTTGCAAACCCGTATTAAATTGTTCTATCGCCCGAAAGCGATTATTCCAACACGTGAGCAAATGGATAACCCGTGGCAAGAAAAAGTGACGTTGACGCGTCAAGGTGACCAATACACGTTGGTGAACCCAACCCCCTACTACGTGACGATTGTGGATGCGGTGCCACGTAAAGACGGCAAAACGGTGACGGGATTTGAGCCCGTGATGATTGCACCCAAAGGGAGTCAAGTGATGCAGGTCAGTGCGAACGCGTTGGGCAATAGCCCAGTGCTCACTTACATTAATGATTATGGCGGGCGCCCAACTCTGACGTTTAGCTGCCAAGGTAACCAATGTCATGTGGTGCCGGAAAAGAAATAACTCTTTGGGCATACCGGAAAAGGAGTAAAACATGAGCGTAAAGCATCGGTCATTGAGCCAAGCGGTGGTTGGAACCGGGATAGCATTCAGTCTGCTCAGTACCTCAGCAATAGGTAGTGAGCTGGATAAAGTCGATAATTGGGATGTGGATGGGGCGCATGGAACATTATATGTCACAGGGGCGTTAACGGAGAGTGCTTGTCGTTTAGCCATGTCATCTGCATATCAAACGGTCAATCTCGGTACTGTGGGAACGGGACAACTGCTGTATGAAGGCCAAGCGGGCACACCAGTTGCAGTGCAACTGCGCCTGGAGGATTGTTTAAGTAGCGAAAGTCGTGCACGTAATCAGTTGGGCGATTTGCTGTGGAGTCCAGACATGCCCGCCATGAAAATTCGGTTTCTGGCCCGAGGTGATAGTCAAGACCCAGGACTCGCGGCGGTCACTGGTGCAAAAGGGATTGGGTTGCAATTGAGTGATGCTTCACGTCATCCGATATTGCTGGGGCAATACAGTGCACCCCAATTGGTGTCACCGGGTCAAAACCAACTGACCTATTATGTAACCCCGGTTCGTACCACTGCGGGATTAAATGCGGGCGCATATCATGCTCTCATTCGGTTTCAAGTGAGCTATGACTAGGAGCGAATTATGCCATTAATGCAATATATCGCCTTGGGGGCAAAAATCCTCGTGCTAGTTAGTTTTGTCTTTTTTAGTACGTTACTTCTGGGGAGTGTATTTTACGCTGCACAAGCGGATACGGCGAATTTGAATTTGAAATTAACCATTACAATGCCCCCGCAGTGTTCGTTTAGTGGGAATAATAATTCAACTTCTGTGAGTTTTGGTGAAGTCCAACAAGGCTTGATTGATGGGGTGAGTTATAAACGAATGCCGATTGATACAGGGTTAATTTGTACCAATTTGGAAAAAAACGCCTTACGTATGACGTTATCATGGACAGGCATAACATTAAATGGGCAATCGGATATACGTACAAACCGTACGAATCTGGGGATTGCCATTTATAACGGGGCCAGTCGGCAGGGAAATAATAGCTCCATTAATTTTACCTATGGTGCCTCACCGAGTTTATTCGCCGTTCCGGATAAACCAATAGGAGGTATGTTAACAGATGCGGGGCCGTTCACGGGTGTGATGAACGTAACGCTAAATTACCAATAGGCTAGGAGTGAGAATGAAAAAATCAATCATCTATTGGCGAATGCTGAGTATTTTAAGCTTGTTATTCCCTGTTGCTTTACCGGCATTAACTGTCAATTTTGATGGCACATTAGTCGTAACTCCTCCTGAATGTACAATTAATGGTGGGACGACTGCGGATGTGAATTTTGGTGATGTACATGAAACGTTGATTGATGGCAGCAGTTATAAACGATTGCCCATCGATTATACGCTCAATTGCACCAATGTTTACAGCAATGCGTTGAAGATGACGGTGGGCTGGAGCGCTATCACGATAAATGGTCAAAATGTCATCCAGACTAACCGTCCGAATTTTGGGATCGCCATTTATCAAGATACAACTCGATTAAGTAACGGCTCTGTTGTTAACTTCACGTATGGCAGTGGTCAACCGGCATTATATGCGATTCCAGTTAAGCCTATGGGGATGGTATTAACGGACGGAGGGGCATTTAATGGCACGCTCACTCTTGTGGTGGATTATCGGTAGGAGGTAATACGATGAAATGGTATCAGTGGACGGCGTGGGTGTTTGCTACATTCGGATTGATGGGAAGCCAGGTTGCTTTGGGATTAGGCGCTAATTTATATGGTAATTTGGTGGTAACCCCACCGGAGTGCCTCTTAAATAACAATAGCCAAGAAACAGTCCATTTTGGGGATATTTTGCTAACACGCATAGATGGGAATAACTATAAACGCTCGGTTCCTTTTAACTTAACGTGCACGAATTTGGCAAAAAATACGCTCAAGCTGACATTGCAAGGGGATACGACGTCTTTTAATAGTAATGGGGCTCTCAAAACCAATGAGAACCCCAAACTAGGGATTGCCTTTTATGTCAATAATATACGCCAAGCGATAAACCAACCCATAAATTTTAATTATGCGACATTACCGACAATTGACGTAGCACCAGTAAAAAACAGTACAGCCAGTTTTGTGGATACAGATGGCGGATATTTTACAGCCTTAGCCACATTGAAGGTGGATTATCAATGAAGCGACTATTTATAACAACGCGCTTATGTTACCTCGGTAGCATTGTAGTAATGATGATGACAGTAGCTCCGATGACGCAAGCTAACTGGGCTTTTGATGGTACCTTAATCCTGCCGCCGATCTGCCAGCTTGGGCATAGTGATCCAATACCAGTTTCGTTTGGAAAAGTTGGTGTACGTAAAGTAGATGGGAATTTATTTAAACAAGATATTCCATATCAATTGGATTGTCAGGGTGATTTGAATCAACCGTGGAATATCACGCTGACATTTACTGGAACATTGGCAGGAAGTGGCTTTGATAACGCGACATTACGTACTAGTAGCCCTCTTAATACGGGAAAACTGGGGATACAAATACAAAAAGATGGAACGCCATTAGAGCTGAATAAGGCTTTTGCGGTAAACGCTTCAAATCTGCCTCGGCTTGAGGCTGTCCCAGTTAAACGAGCGGGTACAGACTTGGTGGGGGCGGATTTTACGGCGACAGGGACACTAACCATCGATTTTCAATAACATGATGTGAATGATAAAAAGGACAACAAAATGACGAGACCATTATGTCGTTGGGGAAGACGAGTTCTGTTGAGTTGTACCTTGACTTTGCCATTATTATCGCAATCGGAAACGGTGCAATTTGATGGCACATTGGTTGAGGATGCATGTGAAGTGTACCCTGGGGATGAAAATATTGAGTTGGATTTTGGGACTGTGATTGATAAATATCTCTACCTCAACACTCGTACGCATAGTCAATCGTTTACTATTCGGTTAATTAACTGTGATTTGGTGTTAGGGCGAGAAGTCCAAGTGACATTTACGGGTACCGAAAGTATAGCGTTACCGGGTTTATTGGCACTCAGTGCTGGAAGTCAAGCGAGTGGGATTGCGATAGGTTTGGAGACGGATACAGGGGAGCCAATTAAGTTAAATAAACCGAAAGATTATGTACAACAATTGCACTCGGGAAATGGAAATAACCTTAACCTAACTGCGTATGTTCAGGGTGAACCTAATGCATTACTCACAAAAACAATTGGTCGTGGAGCATTTGTGGCGACGACTAATTTTATATTAGATTATGAGTAAACTGGAGTTATTTATGAATGTTTATAGATTGCTAGTTATACTGAGGACGTGTATTTACGTGGTCTTGCAATTGGCTTTTTTTATATTATTGGTACCATTAAATGCTAACGCGACAGTAAATATAGATCTTGCTAATTACAGGAGCTATCTAACAATTATTTCAGGTAATGTATCGGGTGTAAATCCGGCTGTCTGTACACAATGCGGTAGTTATCAGCCATCCATATTGGTTACGATGCGTTATTCTGGTGGTAGTAGTTTGACTATTTATACACCATCAGGAACACTGAATGAAACAATGGATTATTGCGGAGGTAATACGGTTGCGCATGCCACCCAATGGGCCAACCAAAAACTATTAAATCGTCCCCGTGTATACCCAGATAATACTGTATCCGCTAGCGTAACGTATGCATATCTTGAAAATTTTTATCTGACTTGCCGGCTGAGTCCTATCGCGGGAAATGGATCTGGTTTTGCACAATTTTCAATACCAGTGAACGATGTAGTGATAACTAATCCCCCAAATCCCAAGTCAGTATGTAGCTTGAACAGTCAAAATCTAAATCTAAATTACTCATCAACAAGTTTGAATGTTAATGGTTTGACACAAAGTACTAGCTTATCGGTATCTTGCACGGCAGGAACTGCGCAAAACTATCAATTACGATTAACAGGGACAAATGTAACTAATGGTAGATTAAATTTTGGAAATGGGGTGTCAGCACAAGTCTCATTAAATGGCACGCAAGTCAGTGCTAATGGTAGTGGAATTTCATTAAATGGGCTCACCAGTAGCTCAATCCCTGTTAGTGCCTCTTTGGTGGGAAATGCAACAGTATCAGGAGTAACGCTGGCAAGTGGCGTTTTAGTTTTAGATGCATTATAGGTATTTTAATTCAATATTTCTTTCTGAATTTTTTAGCGACTTGGTCGTTTTGAATATTTCTAAGGTGTGAAAAGTAAACAATAAATTAACTATTTTTGTTTTTATCGATTAAGTAATAATGAATCTTTTGTAAAAGGTGATGTTGGTAATAATAATATTGGTGTATTAAATTTTTTGCTTATCAATAAAATCAATTATTAGTTTTTTATATAAAATAATTAATTAGGTAAAATGAAAGTATTTAAGTAAATAAGTGCATGTGTAAATAGAATTGGATTTTATTTTGTGTGGTGTAAACATCTTTATTAGAGTTGAGAGGCCTATGTTATCAATAATGATATTTATTTATCTATTAGAGCCATTATCTTATTTTTAATTAAAGTTGTTTACTTATTGAAGTCGAGTAATAGGTGTATTTGTTATTTATTTAGTCAATTATAATTTAAACAGAATATAAGGTATTAAGATGAAAAAAACACTCATCGCTGCATCACTATTTGCATTAACCAGTTCAGCATTTGCAATTGATGGAATGATTCATTTTTCCGGTGCCTTTACTGATTCGCCGTGCGAAGTGAATATCAACGGCACCAGTACTTCGGGGAGCATCAATGTTAACTTGGATACATGGAGTAAAGCTAATTACCAAAATAATGTGGGGGCAACTACGGATTTAAAACCAATCACAATTACATTATCAGCCTGCCCTGATATGGCAAAAGCAAATATTAAATTCAGTGGTGCAGTGGATGGTGTAAATCCTGATTTGTTTGCAATTGAAACCGGTGCCGCAGATCAAGCAAGCAATGTAGGTATTGGGCTATATAGTACGGCCAACTCGGCAAATACCATTACCCCGAATGACTTTAATGGGTTAAGCATTCCATTAACCGCTTCGGCAGGTGAGCAAGTTATTTATGCGAGTTACATGACAACAGGCGCTACGGTAACGGAAGGTAAAGCAAATGCTGATGTTACGATTGATATTTCTTACGAGTAATATTAATTAATTAAACAATGAGTCCCATAGGTACTTTGTGGGGCTCATTATTTTATTTTGGAGTGTAAACCCAAATGTTATCTAAATATTTAACTTCTTTATTATCGGTTGTTTTATTTCTTTTCGCTATTGAAAGTCAAGCCGGAATTATTATTGGGAGCACTCGTATTATTTATGAGGGTGATAAAAAAGAAACAGCCATTTCAATTAAAAATCTAGACAAGACACCCTATTTAATACAATCGTGGCTTGATGATGAACAGGGTGCAACATTATCGAAAAAAACTCAGCCGTTTATTATTACTCCACCATTATTTCGTTTAAATGGGGATTCTGCAAATGCATTGCGTATTGTCAAAATCGGTCACTTACCGGATAACCGCGAGTCAGTCTATTGGCTTAATATTAAATCCATTCCAACCTCCGATCCGAATGCCAAAAATGAACTGCATATTTCGGTAAATAGTCGCATTAAATTATTTTATCGTCCAGCATTACTAAGTAGTCAAGATGCTTTGCTTGCTTATAAAAAAATGACATTTCAACGTAATGGCGATGCGTTATTTGCCAAAAATCCCACGCCATTTTATCTCTCTTTAAGTGAACTGGATGTAAATGGTGTTGCGATATCAAATCCTGGAATGGTCGCTCCTTTTAGTGAACAGCGATGGGCACTTCCCGTTAAATCAACTGTCGGGCCACTGAAAGTTAAATGGTCAACCATTAATGATTATGGTGGAAGAACTGATCCTGAAACCCAGATGTGATGGCAAACGCCAATAAAATTATCAACTATTGACTGAGCTAAAGGCTGTATTTTGACCGCTTGGAGCGTCGTATTCATTGGATAATTATAAATCATTATGAAATTATCATTATTAAATCAAAATCTATTTTTTTTCACGATGGTGTCACGTCGTTATTTGGCTTGGCTGGTCTTCGCGTCGTTGTCTTCGAGTGTAGGGATGCAAGCTGCTTTCGCTGATGATTATTTTAATCCATATGCATTAGATAAACGGGGTATGCAGTCTGTTGCTGATATTGATAACTTAGCAATTTTTTCACAGTCGGAGGGGCAGTTACCGGGCACTTATACTGTTGATGTAATAGTGAACAGCAATTCAATTGGGGTCTTTGACATCCCTTTTCGAGTGGATGAGATGCAGAAGCTCTATCCCGAACTGACCAAGCAACAACTGATGGATTGGGGAATTAACCCAGCTTCCTCGTCTTCTTTATCAACGATGGATAGCACTGCCGTCATCATCTCATTGCAAGATATGATTTCAGATTCATCGATTCAGTTTGATTTTTCACAGCAAAAATTGGTGATTAGCGTGCCTCAAATAGCGATGAATACCGCCGTGCGGGGGGCTGTTCCGACAGCGTTATGGAATGAAGGAACCGCAGCTCTTACGCTCAATTATGATTTTACAGGCGCGCAAACGTGGCAGGATAATGTTAAAAACCAACAATCTCAGTTTTTAAGCCTACGCAGTGGGTTGAATGTGGGGGCATGGCGCCTTCGGAATTATTCTATTTATTCTAAAAATGATAATAAACGTTTTTGGGAAAGCATGAATACTTATGCTGAACGAGACATTATGGCCCTTAACAGCCAATTGACACTTGGCGAAACGACTACTTCAGGCGATATTTTTGAGGGTTTTCAGTTTACGGGAGGGCAACTGGCTTCGGATGACAATATGTTGCCTTACAGCCTGCGTGGTTTTGCTCCTATTGTACAGGGAATAGCGCAAACGAATGCAAAGGTCACTGTACGTCAAAATGGTTCTATTATTTATCAGACTTATGTCTCTGCGGGTGCCTTTGAAATTACTGACCTGTATCCAACTTCGTCAAGCGGTAACTTGGAGGTAACCGTTGAAGAAATGAATGGTAGTGCACAATCCTTTGTGGTGCCATTTTCATCGGTTCCGATTATGCAACGTGAAGGACAACACAAATACACTTTAAGTGGGGGGAAATATCGTTCGAATATTGACTCAAGTAAGGAGCCCAACTTTATCCAGTCAACTCTCATCTACGGTTTACCGTGGAATACAACACTATATGGCGGCGGGCTTTATTCTAATAATTACCAAGCACTAGCGGCTGGATTGGGACTTAATTTAGGTGACATGGGGGCAGTTTCTTTCGATATGCGCGATGCGCGAACTGAGTTTGATATTCAACCTCTGCCTTTGCAATACCATGGTCAATCTTATCGCTTTCAATATGCGAAGAGCTTACTGAGCAGTGGTACCACGGTTACTTTGGCGGGCTATCGGTATTCGACGGAAGGATACTATGATTTTTCCGAGGCTAATGATTTTTACCAATCCAGTACATATTTTAATAAGCGTTCACGCCTTCAAGCAAATATTAGCCAATTACTGGGACATTATGGCTCACTGTATTTAAATGCTTATCAGCAAAATTATTGGGGGAGCCAAGGCCGAGAGAAAACGGTAATGGCAGGGTATAACAGCAGTTGGAACTCTATCAGCTATGGATTGAATTATGCTTACAATGATATGCCCGGAAGATTGAAAACAAACCACCTTTTTTCATTAAATTTGAGTATCCCTTTCGATGTGTTGCTGCCGAACAGTTACATCATGAGCAACATGAGCACGGATAATCAGGGAAGGAGCAATTTTCAGCTTGGGGTCAGTGGAAATGCGGTCGATAATAAATTGAATTATAGCGTTCAGCAAAGTTACGGTAATCACGACCAGCAAAGCAGTGGTCATGCGTCGCTCTCATACAAAGGTGGAAATGGCACACTGAACAGCGGATACAGCTATAGCTCAAATATGCAACGATTGAATTACGGGTTACAAGGGGGAATGATTCTGCACCAAGACGGTTTGACGTTATCGCAACCGTTAGGCGAAACAATTGCGCTGGTGCGAGCTCCCAATGCTAATGATGTTATGGTTCAAAACCGGACGGGGATCAGCACCAATGCAAAAGGCTACGCTGTGGTTCCTTATTTAATACCGTATCAGCGCAATCGTATTCAGCTAGATGTTGAAAGTTTAAGTGACCAGGTTGATTTAGTGAGTAACAGTACGACCGTTATTCCGACTCGGGGGGCAGTAGTCTGGGCAGATTTCGACACACATCTTGGGTGGCGGGCATTGATTAATCTCAGCGTGAATGGAAAGGTAATTCCCTTCGGCGCCATTGTGAGCTTAGTTGGGGCTGAATCGTCATCCTCTGCCGCGATGATCGGAATAGTGGGTGACAATGGAGATGTTTATCTTAATGGTTTACCAGAGCAAGGGCGTTTGCAAGTGAAGTGGGGGGAAGGGCCTGACCAGCAATGCCGTGTTGACTTTGCGTTACCGTCTGAAAAAACACGGCCAGTATTGGAAGTGATGGCAGCGTGCGTGACGCAATAGCGCTCACGAATTAATTGAATTGACAAGGCAGAGTACGATGGTGAATAAAATCCTTTTATCACTTTGGATCGTGACATATAGCATGTCGGGATACAGTGTTGATTTAACCTTAAGTCCGGCAACTATTACGTACAGTAATCCTGCTGATGCGGTGACAGACTTTGATTTACTTACAGGAAACTGGAATGCAACAGGTAATGAACCTCGGTTTTGTGAAGTTCCCAATAGTAGTGGAAATATGACTAAAGCTGTCATTGTTTCTTCATCTCCTTCATCGGGGTATTCTGCGGTGATGGAGGGGGTTACGTATACTATATTTTCATCCAATATGCCGGGGGTGGGGTGGATTATGGGGTCGAAAGACACAAATGCGCCTGCGTGGACGCCATTGACACAAAATGAAACTCAAGTTTACCCTTTCTCAGGCGGCGGAACGGGTGGGTCAACTAGTTTTGGAGCAAATATCCGGTTCGCATTTGTTAAACTGCCTATGGATCTGAGTCCGGGCTCGAATACTTTTCCCAGTCAAAAAATTGCGGATTTTAGGTGTTACCAAGGTAGTAGTTTAATTCGAACTGCCAGTATTAATGTTAATACGACCAATATTAATGTCCTAGCATTGTCTTGTGAGGTCACGTCAGCCAAAAGTGTGTCTATTCCATTAGGCGGCGCAAATGGTTTTTCAACTGCGGAATTGCCCCCCGTAAATGGTAATTTTGGCGATTATTCGACGGATGTTACTCTTCGTTGTGATTCTGGTGTTGTGCCATGGATGACGTTGACGGATGCATCGAACGTAGGAAATACGAGTAATATTATTGGACTGTCTCCGAGCTCAACGGCCAGCGGTGTCGGGGTTCAAGTTTTTTATAATAATGAGTCTACGGCGAAATCGTTAGGAATAGACAGTGCTTCAAAAGGTAACCCTAACCAGTTTCAAGTGGGTAATAAATCCACAGGGAATGGCCAAATGGTAACTATCTCATTGAATTTTAAATATATTCGGATGCAGGAATCCGTGACGCCGGGTGATGCAAATGCTACCGCCTCAGTCACCCTTTCATACCAATAGGGTATTCTGTGAGTTTTATTGATGAAAAAGAGGAAAAAATAATGGCGGCATTATGGAAAACGAGCTTTTTTTTATTGAGTTGTGTTATCCAAGTAGCGCATGCAGCAGATGTTGTTTTTAATATTACAGGGAAAATAGCCAATTCCGCTTGTGAAGTGAGTGTTGGAGGAACCCAAACAGTTCGTCTAGGAACGTTCAGTACAGGGTATTTACAACATACTGGTGAAATCACGCCGTTGGAGCCGTTTGATATTACATTAGGTAGCTGCCCCTATGATTATACAAATGTTCAAGTCACTTTTAGTGGTGATGTCGCCAGTGGAAATACTCAACTTTTAGGACTTCAACCAGGTGGTGCTGAAAATGTGGGAATTGCGATTTATGAAAAAGATAAAATATCGCTTATTCCGCTTAATGTCGCGTCATCAGGAAAAAGTGTGTCTACGACAGAGGACACGACACTCACGTTTTATGCAGCGTATATGTCTACGGGGGCGGTGATAGAAGGGGATGCCAATGCAGATGTGAGTTTTACAATTTCTTATAACTGAGTAAAAAAATATTAAAAGGAGGACGATATTGTGATACGGCCCCTATAGGGCTATATGGTTTTAAGGTGAGTGATATCGCGTAATCCAATATAAGAAAATACATGTGACTCTAAACTTTTTAAAATCTTTTCTTGTGGGGCTCTGGCCATTTTCTATTGCTGGCATACCATTGCCTTGTGATTGCTTCAAAAGAGAGGTTTGTATCTGAGGCTGCTTTAGAGACACACTTTTGTTCGCAGGGGGCAATGCCGTCAGTAATCAGCTTTCTCGCTTCATCGCGTTTAAGCCTTGCTTCAGATAAAGAAACGTCAGGGTATAAATCCAATGCTAAGGTTTTCTTTTTACCTAAATAACAATAGTGTAATCGCCAATATTTAGAGCCGTTGGTGTGAACCAATATGTGCAATCCTGCACCATCGGCTAATTTGCAGGATTTTGGATCGGGTTTAGCCGTCCGAATTTTAGCGTCAGTCAGAGCTATAGCAAGCTTCCTGAGAGAAAAAGTAGGTACAAAATTCTATCGAACCAGTGTATATCAGCACTATGGGGTTGATGTGGGTAGAGTTTAGTAGAATTCAGTTGAGTTGAAACTTTGGGAGAGTGTTGATTTTAGCGAACGCTACAAACAAAAACAGACGTCTATGACGTCTGTTAATAATAAAGTGGTGCCCGGACTCGGAATCGAATTGTAATGTAATTAACTGATTAATATGTTTATTTTGATTTTATTTCGATTTTTTACCCTCAATATTACCCTTTTCATAAACGTATTGTACATGGTTCAGGTAAAGTTTATTTTTATACTCATAAATAGGTAAGATATTGACTATTGATACGCTATCGTCTACATCACCTAGATCTTTGGCGTTAGGAATTTGTTTGAGTATGAAGTTTTTATCAAATTTAAAAGTATGTCCTTTTTTAAGTGATTTTTTAATATCTTTAGATTCATCAAATAATCGAATGTAATAGTACCCTGTTTTATTGATTATTTCAGGTAAAATACCGCCGTAATTATATTTAGGTTGATAATATTTGTTTTTTTTCTTTGATACATATTCTATTGTGTGTAGGTCTACATATTTCTTTAACTTGACTAAAATTTCATCCCTATCAAATATGATAAAATTGAACTCTCTGAAATTATTTTTTTTCTCTATTTTTATCGTTGCTGCTTTTATTATTATGTAATCTATATCAATGCTATAAAGATACTTATCTCTATTTGTTATCTTTATTTCTCTTTTTTTATTTTTTTCTAGATTACTTTCATTTTTATTTTTTGTGATTTTTTCTTTAATAATAAGTCTTCTACTAATAACTTTTGCTTCGTTAACTAGAGTAAGGTAATAAAATCCATTCGGACTTAATTTATCATTGGTTAATCCATTTTCTAGTGTTAAAGCTAAGGTCGTTTTTATTTCTTTGTTATAGGCTTTGTTTAATTTGGATAAAGATAAAGAACGTGAGGCTATATTTATATTTAAATTTCCTTCCTCCAATAATTCCAAGCGTGTTTTTTTGTTGTTTTTAATATAAAAATGAAATCTACGACTAAAAATATTTCGTTGAAATTTTTCTTTTTTTTCGTTTTTGCTATTTAAATATCTATTTAAAATGTAATCGATAAGTTTTGACTTGGGGATGTTATATTTTTTTGCATGTATTTCAATCAATTTAATTAGCTTTTCATCTTTGAAGTTTACCTGTAATCGTTCACCTTTTCGAAAATATTTACCAAAGCCTAATGTTACGTTTTCATCAGCGTTATGTTCAAAATATTTCCGTACTGTGTTTTCAACAAATTGGGACTTAGAAAGGTTCATTTTAATCGATTTCTCGACTATTTTTATCATGATGTCGGGGTTGCTAAAGCCAATCTTTATTCTCATGAAAATATCCTTAGCGCCAAGTAGCTTTATTTGTTTAATAATATCAATGCGCTGAATGGGTCACCTTAATTTAGGTTATTAATATTATTACCTTACTTACTACTAACCTTGCATATCTCATAATCTCTTTCTATACCCATATCTATTCATCTCATCAATGGCAGCTATAGCCTTCATATCCGCTTGTCACAACGACATTACTTTGAAGTAATCTACCATACCCAGTAAATGTTTACTGCACATCTATTCCTATAGGCACACAATCAATTAGGAAAGAAAAAAGATGAGTAATATACATGAGATATACCCCTCTATCTATAATAAGCTAGTCCGTCAATTCAATCTACTAAATCAAAACTATTCAAAGCTATTAAATGTAAGAGTCGATTTTCATTATGCACGACAGAAACCTGAAAATATCAATAAAGCGTATCAGGACATGATTTATCTTTACCATGTTTTTAAATCCAATCACAATGCTGTGATTGGTTGTCAATTTGTCATGGAAAATTCGAAAATGGGTGGTCTTCATATTCATGCTGTTTTTTTTATTAATGGTCAAGTACATCAAAAGTATTATCCTTTTTATCTTTGGCTTGATAATTTTTGGTGTCAGCATACTCGAGGTGCAAGTCATACCTTTGATTGTAATGATGCAGGGAATTATAAGTGTGCTATCGTGGGGAATACTAAAAGTTATTATGATTTAAATTCTGTTAATGGTTTTATTTGCCTAGCTAAATACTTCGCTAAAAAAGAGCAGAAAGAAAATATCCAAGACTTTTATCGTTGTTTTGTGAGCGGGGTTAATATTAAAAGTCCGAGAGGCAGACCCAGAAGTCATGCAGTAAACACTCTTCCTTTAATGAATGAAAGTGACTTATAACTAATTTCAAAACTATATCACTGAGTTGAATATCAATGGTGATGTTTTTTATTTTATACATTAATGGAGGTTTATATGTTTTCAGCATTACTGGATGTTGTTGTCATTATTGTAAAAGCTATTCAAGAAAATTTAAATAAGGATTAAAAAATAACGGAGAGACCTCTCTTATGTACACAACCATAAATGAGAGGTCATGATGAATCCTTCTATTGCTAATAATTCGCTTTCTACATCCCTATTCAAAACCATCGAGCAAGTTAATTATAACGACACGCGTTATATCTTAATTGATATGAAAAAGATTACTCAGCTTATTGGTATGACGGATAAATGGGTCTACAGCTTAATTCAAAAACAAGCCTTTCCTAAACCTATCAAAATGGGGCGTTCTTCATGATGGCGTTTGAGTGATATTGAACAATGGATTGATGAACAGGAAATCACAGAGTAATTGAACATATTGATGACTATCACCCGATTTTGGAGCACATTATGTCTTTAACTGAGACGAAAATTAAATCAGCAAAAAGTAAAGAGAAAGTCTATCGTTTAACGGATGGTCAGGGTTTAACACTTGCCATTTTTCTGAATGGAAGTAAATCATGGCAATTACGTTAGCGCTTTAATAATAAAGAAAATACCTATTCAATCGGTTTATATCCTTTAGTCTCGCTTCAGCAAGCTCGCATTAAACGGACTGAGATTAAAGAAATCTTAGCACTCGGGCGTGACCCAAAAGTAAAAGAACGTGAGGAGATGCTGCATAACCATCAAATCTTTGCTAAGGTCGCGAAGGAATGGAGTAATAACCAACACACGTGGACAGAGTGTCACAGGCAGAGGGTTGTTAATAGCCTTGAACAGTATGTTATCCCAGACATTGGCGATATGCACATTGAGGCAATAACAACCAAAGTATTACTCGCACCAATTAAAGCAGTTGCGTTAACGGGTAAAACAGAACTTGCGTCACGATTACAACAGCGGATTAAGGCTATTTTACGTTATGCCGTCCAGCAAGGATTAATTACCTATAATCCCGCACAGGAGCTTGGTGGCGTCATTAATAAGAATAAAGTGACCCATAGACCTGCTCTTGACATAAAACAGGTGCCAGACCTTCTGGTACGCATTAAGCACTATCAGGGAAATCGACTAACACAGTTAGCTTTACAACTTTCCTTACTCACTTTTGTTCGCTCCAGTGAGTTAAGGTTGGCACGATGGGATGAAATTGATTTTGAACAAAAGTTATGGACAATTCCGGCGGAGCGGGAAGCTATTGAAGGTGTGAAATATGCTCATCGTGGATCAAAAATGAAAACGCCACAGCTTGTCCCATTATCCTCTCAAGCCTTAGCTCTGCTGCAAGAAATTTATGAATATACTGGAAAAAGTACGTTTATCTTTAGTAGCGTAAAAGATAACAACAAACCGATGAGTGAAAATACCTTAAACAAGGCGATCCGTAAATTAGGGTACGACACGAAAACTGAACTTTGTTTGCATGGATTTAGAGCAATGGCGTGCAGCGCTCTTGTTGAATCCAGCCTTTGGGGGCGTGATGCCATTGAACGGCAAATGAGTCACCAAGAACGCAATCACGTCAGGGCGGCTTATATTCACAAAGCAGAGCACATCATGGAGCGTACAAAGATGATCCAATGGTGGGCTGATTATCTTGACAGCATACAAGGCCATTTCATTATGCCTTATGAATTTGCAGCGTGATAATTACACGACTTATCTCCATTCATTTCCACATATTTCATATTATCAAAGACCTTCCTCAATAACGTTTATACCTCACTGAACATCAATATTAGGATTTTAATATGCACACTGCTGCTACGGTTTTCCCATGCCTAAAATCTGGGGTTATTTCTTTTTCATCAAAAAGCTATGGAAATATAAATAAGGAGTGTTAGTAGGTAAATTACTTGGAATTTCTACAACTTCAAAGAGGTCAAACACTGTTTAGTGTGTACTCATATTGATATTGATTGCTGTAACAGTAGTGCAGTTTTTATGCTTGATTATGGTCATAATCACTTCGCCGTTTCCTTTGAAACGGTACTTTCACATCTGGAAGTGGACACTTTAGGAAGGTATCGAGGCGTGGCGAGCATTATGCACACGCCTTTGTATATCCTTTTAGATTAAATGACTTTCGATTGCAGCATAACCTTTCTTGCTTCGTGTCGATTTAATCGCCACAGACTTACCGCGAGAGTACTCCTCCCAACGGTATTTTTCATCACCTAGGCAGCTATTTATATGAATCATATATTCAATTCCGTCTGAATCTTTCGAATAAACGAATCCTTTTTTTATGTTAAAGTCAGAGTAAATTGTTGTGATTTTATAACCGTTTGATTCCCAATGTTTAGATTCATATTCATTAAAGTTTTCTGATGTGCTGAAATGTTTCCACTTCAAAGAACGGAATGGGTTGGATGGTATTTTAATAGACATAAGTGTGGATGCAATTTCAACAACATCCTTGCTTTTCATGTTGAATGAAATCGAATACTTTGTCATTTCAGCAAGATTGTTTTCAGTGAAATTTATTAGGTTGGAAATAAACTGTGAGCTGGATGGTTCATAGCCATCAGTTTTTAATAAATAACACGATAGGCTTAAGGCTTTTATTCCTTCATCGGCAAGCCTGTCATTTAGGCCGCCTTGGTTAAACATGTGGGATAATATTTCTATGATCTCAGAAATATTTTTTTCTGCTTCTTGTGTATTAAATCTGAAAGTATTCTCTATTGACCTCTTTAAGGCAGCCGTTCTGAAATAGGCTTGCTCATGCAAGTGGCTTGATGTCATCCAGTTCTCAGTGTATTCGATGATGTCATTATATTCTAGACCGTAAAGATGTACTCCAAGATACTCTCTCATAATAGTAGCTGAAAGAACATCTCCGGACAATTGTGCACTATCAAATCCACGATCTATTAATTCTTGAGCAGCGTTCTGAGCCTCAATGAACTCACCCCTATTTTTTTCAATGTACATTAACGTTAGCTTGTTTAAAGGGTTTTCAGGCTCAAAAAGACATGCGTTATTTATATGTATCAAGGCAGATGGAATATCACCTAGTTTTTCTGAGATTCTAGCAAATGTTCTCAAAAATATAGATGAATTTGGATATAACTGAATTAGTGTATTAAATCGTTCAAAGATAGCGATCAATTTTTCTCTGTGAGGGTTTTTTCTGTAGCCTAAGATTTTATTGGCATCGTTTATGGCTAGTTGAAGAGCTTCTGGGCAATCCTGGGGAATAAAGTGGTAATGAAATTTATGTAAATCTTTATCTTGCTGGAATTTTTGGAGCAATAAAATATCTTGGCGTTGCTGCTTTGTTTTTTCAATTATTTTAGTGCGGGCCGCCATGTTTCTTGGACCTTTTATTAGTAGGTCTTTAACTGATTCACTCAATGAAAATTGATCTTCACCGTTATTTATTGTATTTCTTGATATTAATGATGTATTTGTGAGTTCTTTGATAGTTTTTGCAATTGCATCTTGATCAAACTCTAAGAAATGGGATAAGAACTCTCGATTTGCGTTACCAGCAACAAATAAACACTCCAATACTAAAACTGCATCTTCGGTTAGAGTTTCAATGAGGTTATTAAATGAAAATGAAGCAATGTCTTTTTTCGATTTCTCTATCGATTCAGGAACTGGCATCCCTGAGTGAACTGCATCGATGGTAAGTCTTATTGCTAAAGGGTTATTATGTGTAAAGTCGATAATTTTCGTTAATTCAACATTCTCCAAATTCATGATGCCTTTCTTATCAGAATATGATTTGGCAAGTTGAAAAGTACCCTCAGTTTGAAGTTCTTTTAAGGGAATTGGATACGAACTATCTACCATTATTCGACTAGTGACAATCACTTTGAAATTAGTAGGTAATTCATATAAAAAAGCCATGAATTCATCAGGGCCATCTCGAAGGAGTGTTTCAAGGTTATCAATGCATAATAAAACCTTTTTATCATTTTCTTCTGTTAAGACATCAGAATAATTTAAGTCTTGTTTTGTACTATCAAAATCATCTGGACTAAAGTATTTAACTATCTCTTGTTTAATTTGAGTTATTGAATCAATATTTTCAAGTTCAGTAATACCATTCACTGTTAAGTGATGTTTTTTTAATGTTACATAACATATATGATCAAATTTCTCATGCGATGAAGGTGTTAAACTTATTTCTTTTAATAAATCTAATGCGAGTGCTGTTTTACCTACTCCACCAGGGGCTACAATCGAAATGAAATTTATACGAGGATTATTGATTGCAGCTAAAAGTGCTTTTCTCTCTTTTTTACGACCGATTAAACTTGTTATATCATGGTCAAATTTTTCAGGAAGATTATTATCAATCTCCCAGCTTACTTGTTTAAACCACTCTTCAGGTGGTGATTTTAATTGTCCTGTTAAAGCTGCATAGAAATTCTCTTGAACATTGATGAATTGCAGTGCCTCAATCATTGGATGAGAAGCGATTGCAGCAGCACAATACCAATAATGATCATGGAATGGTTGGGTGGCTAACTTGATTTCTTATAAAGAATAAATTTATGGTATTGCAAAAGCTCTTTAATTCGTTAAGTCTATCATAATCCGAAGTGCCTTTAGAAACTATTAAAGCATAGCTGAAAATATCATTTATATAGCTGGCCTCAATTAGTGATTGTGTGTTAGTTATTGCATCCCTTCCTTTTTGAATTTCAATTGCAGAACGAGAACTAAAGTGTTCAGATAAAGAACTTTCTTTACCTATATCTTCTCGTTTTACGTATGCAGCTAAACTTTTTTCTAAAGCGTATATCACCATACTGGTTTTAGTATCTAAAAAATCTGACATACCTTATCTCCTTTTATATCATTCACATAGGAAAAACTTATTTTCATACTCCACGGTAATTCCCCCATTTTCGACAGAGGTTTTCAGTAGAATGTGGTCAACTGAGCTCGCTTTTGCATTGGCGTAATACCGTCCAGGCCCATATGTGGACGCTCATGATTATAATGCCATAACCAGTTTGTTGCGACTTCCTGCACTTCACGGATATGGATGAAAATAACCTAGTTCAGCCAGTCATAACGTATTGTCCTGTTAAACCGTTAAATATATGTATTCTGCCTTGGTTTTCCCGGCTGGATATATAACAAGGTTATGTGAGTTCCACTGATGATTTAATTCATTTAACCGATAAGTTAGACTTCTTCCAGCGATTATCCTACAAAACTATGATGAATTTACGTCACTAAAAGCCTTGAAAACCGTTAATCTGAGCGATCCAATTGCGGTAGAAGTCTTTAAAAACGAATACTATCTGGACGATGAGAAATTCGCTGAGCTTCAAATCATATGCTTACCGACTGACCGCAAAATTCAGGACTACCGTTCAAGCTATAACGACATTCGGGAATGGCAACGCCGGGAGCGTGATGCCAATGCGAAAGATAAGAACACCGTTGACCGGGATGATGTGGTCTTTGAGGTGGATTTATTAAAATCCCAAGAAATTAACCTCGATTATATTTTGGAGCTGATTTATGAGTACCACCAAAAAACACAGACAAAGAAACGCTCAAAGAGGAAGTGAAACGGTTGATCAGTGCTAGTTTGGGTAATCGAGCTAAAGAAGGGTTGATGGTTGATTTTATCGAACAGACTAATCTCGATGATATGCCGAATAAAGAAGGGATTATTGAGGCATTCTACTCCTTTGCTCAGCAGGCTCAGCAACGCGAGGTTGACGCGTTAATCAAAGAAGAGAACTTGAATGCGGCAGCCGCAAGGCGTTATATCAGTGCGTCTTTGAAACGTGAATACGCGACAGAAAACGGTACGGCACTCAATGAAACACTACCAAAACTCAGTCCACTGAATCCACAGTATAAAACCAAAAAGCAGACTGTCTTTCAAAAATTTGTTGATTTTATTGAGAAGTTAAGGTGCCGGTGGCGACGTTTAATTACCGCTGAATAGCAGCAAGTTGTTGTACAGTTTTTGATTTAAAACTTTGCTGTCGCGCAAGATTCAGGAGAGGAAAGTCATTAGCGATAGCCGATTATAGTCATAAGTTATATTTATTTAATTACAGTCTCAACACTGGCAAATGCCAGTGTTGAGACTGTAGGATCTGCCTGCGATGAATGCGTATTAAATTTATACACTACGCCAACTAGAGTAATCATTCTCTCAAAATAAACATATATCTAATTTCATTTCTATATAACCTCACTGATAAAACTTAATTTTATTTATTTTTACTCATTTCTGGGGGGATTATATTTATCAAAATAAGCATGGGTATTAATTATTTAAAAAATACTGGAATAATTTTCTTGATATTTTTCTCAGGCACTGATGAAGCAATTTTACCCATTATGAAAATAAATAGTGAAATACATCATGACAGGTTGTGTCGAAATCATGATAAAAATCAACGCCAGAAATAATGGTAGTAATTTCAAATGGTTAATGAGTTGTGTTTCTCTATTTAATTTATAACTTTCAGTACCTCAATGACACATCCTGTCAATACAGTTTTATATACTAATGCTTATGGTTTCATGAGGTAGGAGAATATTGGCATGAAAGAAAAGAATTCTCGACATGACCGATTGGCATTACGCTTGTCAATCATTATCTCCCGATTACTATCTGGAGAAATATTATCATTGCGAACACTTGCTGAAGAGTTTGGCGTTTCAGAGCGAACCATACAACGTGATTTTTATCAGCGCCTATCTCATCTCGATTTAGTGTCCGGGTATGATGGGTATCGTTTATCTGGTCGTTTAAATGCATCACGTCCGTCTGATATTTTTACCTTTTTACAAAAAGTGGGTCTATCTGGATATTTTCCGGGGCTAACTCGCAAAACAGTGAATAATCTAATCCGCAGTGATCTTCACTACCCTTGCTTGGCGTGTCATAACACAATAGAAGCCCATCCAACTAGCGCTGAATGCTTTTATCGTATAATCCAAAGTATTACTACAATGGTCGGTATTCAGATACACAAAGCTGATGGTATTAGCCTTTTTATCGAGCCTTATCGTTTAGTGTTAAACCAAGAAAAATGGTACTTAATTGGTTGCCACCTTTCACAACTGAATGTCATACCGCTCAATCATATTTTCTCAGTTACGATCACGGATGTTTCTTTCTCACGGCAAAAAGATATCTGCCATTTATCGTCAAAAGCTGAATTTATTCAGGGTCTACCATATTTTGATTATTTTCAACACGTTATGGTAGAAATGGGTACGGACCTTTAACTTTTTATCGGAAGGAATTTCAAATGACGTATATATCCATATTTCAACCACTGAACACTAAGATTATTGCAATCACTAGTGGTATTGTCATCAGCTTAATATTAGTAGGATGCGGCTCTCCAGAGGAGTTCTCATTTACCCGTGATTGTAAACTCAGCGGGGGAAGCAGTGAACTCTGTTCATGTACATGGGAGGCGATGTCTCAGCAATATTCACCAGCCACCATTCAAGCCGTAGCTAAAGGTGGAGCTCCTGCTCCACAAGGTTATGGTCAATACCTTGTGCAAACAATTCAGTCTTGTGCAAAACAATTATCACGCTAACACATCATTCATCACTAAGGTTATCTCACATGTTATTTTTGTTTTTACGTTATCTCGGCATTGCTTTTGGTATCGCATTAATTATTGTTCTGTTTCATATTATCAATTCTACAGGCTATATACGCAGTGTATGGCAAGGTATCAGCCTATTATTTTGGTTAACCATCAGCCCCGGCATAGGTATGTTTATTGGGGTGCTTATTAAACAATGGTTGAAGCCTGATGCCATTTATACAAAAGAAGGCGCGTTAGGTATTGCAAAAGCGAAATTATTCTGGGCAATTGGTCCTCAAGGCATTGGCTGGCTATTGGGTTTATTCAGTGTCGCCAACCAACTTTAGTTTTACATCTCGACATTTAGCTAAATCAAACAAGTCCAGCCCCCAGATGAGAAATCAGATGAGGGGCTTTTTACATTGAGTTCAGCGTATACTTCTATGACACAACATAATTTGTTTTCTAGTCATTATTCAAGCTAAGACAGTATATCTACACTAACGTCCCCAATTTTGAAATGCTTACTTTGGTGGTAGAAAAAGCTTCACCACCTTTGAATTGGTTATTTTTGCTATCATGGAATAGTTCTGTAATGAAACATGGGGAGTTATCGGGAGTACCTCACTTAATGGCGGTGGGTTTATTTATCCTGATTTGGACGGTGAGAAATTTACACTATTCAATATACATAATCATCAATACGTCAATCAGGTTTAAACATCATATGAAGGTATAAAATTACGTACCAGATATTCAGGGATGTTGAGTAATGGAAATTATATTGATTAATGAGGTGTGTTTTTAAGATGAATACACTGTTGTCGTTATCATTGCTCAGCAAGTAAAAAGAAGCTAAGTGTAATTTGTATTTAGCGATTTAATTGGACGAGCTCAATAAAAACTAGTTTGACCGGATTAGCTAAGGGTAACAAACTAAATCGAACTGCAGTTACCCTGATTGTTACCCTTATTTGTATTTGATGTAGGGTAATGTCAGTTGAACTCAGTTGACAAACGAAAGACTTGAAAAGCGTTGAGACGCCTTATCTCAGAGATTTTAGGTATAAAAAACCTCGCTTTTTAGCGAGGTCTTATAAATGCGTGGTGCCCGGACTCGGAATCGAACCAAGGACACGGGGATTTTCAATCCCCTGCTCTACCGACTGAGCTATCCGGGCAACGGAGCGTATTAAACCTGATTTAAGAGGGTGAGTCAAGGAACATTCTAAAAAACTTAGGTCGGATGCGCTTTTTTTCAACAGGTTAGCTAAATTTTAATCTAAATGAATAAAAAATGTGATAAGAAAATAAATGCCAGCGAGAAAAAAGATTATTTTCTCGCTGGCATTTAACGTTAATGCTTATCGATGATTTTTTAACATCATCACTTTTCAAATTAAGATGTCTTAGCGTAAATAATTTTTCTGTGCTTTATTTACCTTGATAAGGTAATTGCGTGATTCAGCGGCAGGGTGCTTAGTCGATAATGTTTCATAAACCTCACCAGGCTCTAAATTATTAATACGCTGTGCTGCTTGTTTCTTATCACTGTGGAATACGCGCAATACGCTACCAGCACCACCATTATAGGCGGTAATAACCGCGTAGCGGCGAGAGGTTTGATTGCTTACCTCGCCCAAGTAGCTGTTTTGCAAAATAGCTAAATAAGCGGCACCTGTATCGATATTGTTTTGTGGATCAAACAAATAACTGCGACTCGGTACGCCAGATTTACCTTGTGAGCGGAAAACATCTTTACCAGCAGTATTTGGCATGATTTGCATTAAACCAAGCGCATCAGAGCGGCTAACTGCATAAGGGTTAAAGCTCGATTCTATCTGCATAATGGCAAGGATCAGTGATTCATCAACCCCATATTTAGCAGCAGATTTTTTAATATAAGGCAGATATTTATGGGCGCGTTTATCTAGATGGTTTGGCACGAGCTGCATGGTGACTGACCAAACGATATTCATGCCTGATTGGCGACGTTGCATTTTGTTAGTAATCAGATAATCTGCAAATTTAGTTGCGCGCCACTCCCAACGAAGGGGTTCACCCGTATTATCTAATACTTGACCAAACAAAAATGGTTCTTTGCTGTAAGGTATATCATTGGTATCAGAATAGAGGTCGATAGAATTAGGATCATCGCCCATCAATAAAGTAGTCACTATGGCTTTTTTGAGATGTTGTGCAGGCTCAATAGCTGAAATTGTTTCGACTGTGATGGTACCTGCGTCAAAGTTAATATGGCTGCGAGTGCGATATTCATCGGTATATTTCACATAGTCTTTAGGACCTGCAATAAGCACTTCTTTGATGCCCCAAATGTTTTCAATATTATGAGCAAATTGTCCCATAAGAATATCGAACCCATTGGTGTCTTTGATAAAGTCAGGGTTATAATCAGTTTTTTGATTGCTAGAACAAGAAACAATCAGTGGTATCAGCAATGTTAGCGCAAATAGTTTTTTCATACGATTCACAGTGTTAATGCAATAGGCCTACCTATAGGTAGATAGGCCAATAAGCGATTATTCAGGTGTATAACCATCAATTTGAATATCATGCCCTTCAAATAAGAATTTGACCATTTCTTGCTCAAGCATTTTACGGTCATCAGGGTTCATGGTGTTGAGTTTCTTTTCATTAATCAGCATGGTTTGTTTTGTCATCCACTGACTCCAAGCTTCTTTTGAAATTTCATTAAAAATACGTTTACCTAATTCACCTGGATATAGCTGAAAATCTTGACCATCAGCATCACGTTGTAAAAAAGTACAAAAAATGGTTCTACTCATTAATTATTTCCTCAAATATCAGGTAGTAAGGCAAGTTGTTTTAATAAACTATCAACCGGTGCTGCCAAGCCGATTGTTGCACCTAAGTGTAAGTTATACCAGAGTCCTTTGCCTTCATCCATGGCAGAATTAAATGCGTTAATATTAACTTTTACAGGAATAATATCTAGATGGAAATGGCTAAAAGTGTGGCGAAACGCAATTAATTGCTCAGGCGTATCATGACCTAGTCCTGAGTTGACAAGCCATTCATTCAATTTTTCGAAAGACTCAAATTGTGGAAAAACAAATAATCCCCCCCAGATGCCGGAAGGTGGGCGTTGTTCTAACCAAACTGAACCTTCTTGCTGCATAATTAAGAACCAAGCGCTTTTTTCAGGGATGGTTTGTTTTGGTTTTTTCCCTGGATAGGTCTGCCATGAATGATTGGCATAAGCTACACAGCCCATATTGAGCGGACACAATTCACATTTTGGTTTGCTACGAGTACAGACCATAGCGCCTAAATCCATCATGGCTTGGTTAAAAAATTCGACTTCTTTTTTTGGGGTCACTTTAGTGCTGATATCCCAAAGCCGATTTTCAACATCTTTTTTACCCGGCCATCCATCAACTGCATAACAGCGAGCAAGCACGCGTTTTACATTACCATCTAAAATTGGGTAATGTTGCTGTTGAGATAACGACAATATAGCACCAGCAGTGGAGCGTCCAACACCCGGTAAAGCAAGAACTTCATCAAAAGTGGTGGGGAATTGCCCGTGGTATTGCGTTGAAACCATTTGAGCCGCTTTATGTAAATTGCGTGCACGTGCGTAATAGCCTAGGCCTGTCCACAAGTGCAAAACTTCATCTAAAGGCGCAGCCGCTAGGGCGTTCACATCGGGAAACCGGTGAATAAATTTTTCAAAATAAGGGATGACGGTGCTGACTTGAGTTTGTTGCAGCATGACTTCCGATAACCAGACGTGATAGGAACTTTTTTCCTGTTGCCATGGTAAGGTTTTTCGTCCGTATTTGTGGTACCAGTCAAGCACTGCACGTGAAAATTGTTGAGCTTCCATTGATATATTATTTTTATTGATATTCCAGTAATGGTGAGGATTGCAACATAGAGCGCGGTGGCTGTAAACCGCTTATTGTGTGGTTTAGTGTAAAGTTATCCAATTATCAACTGCAACTGTGTGAGACTTTTGGTAAACTCCCATACCCGTCATGCTTCAAGTTGTCTGGGTGACGATTACATTCAGCTATCCAAATCACATAAACTTATATGTTTATCGAGATAGCACAACAGTACACAGACCAACAACTCGAACTATTTAGGGTATATTGAGTCGAGTTATATTTAACTTGATTGTTGGTACATTGACTAAATTGGGCAACTAATTCTTAGAACTTTATTATGATCAATAATGTTATCTCCCCCGAATATAATGAAGAAGGGCGGATTATGCGCCGTGTGCGCAGCTTTGTTCGTCGTCAGGGGCGTCTGACTAAAAGACAAGAAGACGCATTAGAAAGCGAATGGGCAGAAATGGGTATCGATTTCATTAACGAGCCCCTTGATTTTGCTAAAGTATTTAAAAATTCAAACCCTGTGGTACTTGAAATTGGGTTTGGTATGGGTACCTCTTTGGTCACCATGGCGTCACAAAATCCAGAGAAAAATTTTTTTGGAATTGAAGTTCATGCGCCAGGTGTTGGTGCGTGCCTCGCTTTTGCTAAAGAAGAGGGTGTGACGAATTTACGTGTGATGTGCCATGATGCAATCGAAGTATTAGATTGCATGATACCGAATGAAAGTTTATCGATGGTTCAGCTATTTTTTCCTGATCCATGGCATAAAATAAAACACAATAAACGCCGAATTGTGCAAGCACCTTTTGCAGAAAAAATACGCAGCAAGCTTGCGGTCGGTGGCGTTTTTCATATGGCGACCGATTGGCAGCCGTATGCAAAACATATGCTTGGGGTGATGAACAGTGTCGATGACTATAAAAATTTATCGTCAACTAATGACTATGTTCCTCGTCCTGAAACAAGACCAGAAACAAAGTTTGAAAAGCGAGGCCAGCGGTTAGGGCACGGTGTATGGGATTTAATGTTTGAGAGGATTAATCATGGCTAAACAACCACGCAGTCGTCGTTTACGTAAAAAAATGCGTATAGATGAATTCCAAGAATTGGGTTTCATCGTAAAATGGAATTTTAAAGAAGGCACGCCGATTGAAGAAGTTGACCGTATGGTTGACCTGTTTATCGCCGAAGCTATTGAACCAAATGGCCTTGCTTTTGAAGCTAGCGGTTATATGAATTGGGAAGGTATTGTTTGCCTACAACAAATTGGTAAATGTACAGAAGAACACCGTCAAATAGTTGAAAACTGGCTAAAATCTAAAGGCATGAGCGATATCGTCGTTTCAGAGCTTTTTGATGTTTGGTGGGAATAACTGATATTGGTTTTCTATAAAGGCATCCTCTTGGATGCCTTTATTTTCTGGAGTGAAAACTTTGAGTTTAATGTTTTCTAATCAATTGCTGAACGATATTCTCGATCAAGTACGTCCAATGGTCGGAAAAGGACAGGTTGCCGCTTATATACCGGCATTAGGCAATGTTTCTCCCCATCATCTCGGTATTGCTGTGATGACCGTAGATGGTGACATATTTACCGCAGGGGATACACAGCAACGTTTTTCAATCCAATCGATTTCAAAAGTCCTTAGTTTAACTTTGGCAATGACGCGTTATGAAGAGAATGAAATTTGGAGTCGAGTCGGTAAAGAACCTTCTGGATTACCCTTTAATTCATTAATTCAAATCGAGATGGAAAAGGGAATTCCACGTAACCCCTTTATTAATGCCGGTGCTATTGTCATTGCTGATATGTTGCAATCACGCCTCAGTGCACCTAAGCAACGAATGTTAGAGTTTGTCCGAAAGCTAGCTTGTGAGCCGGATATTTCTTATGACTCCGCGGTGGCGCGTTCAGAAATGGAGCATGCCAGTCGTAATGCGGCTATTGCCTATTTAATGAAGTCATTTAATAATTTTGAAAATGATGTTTTAACAGTACTTGAAACCTATTTTCATTATTGCTCTCTAAGTATGAACTGCGTTGAATTAGCGCGCTGTTTTTCTTATTTGGCATCGCAAGGAATATCGTCTTGTTCCATCGACCCTATCATTACACCTCTGCAATCTAGACAAATAAATGCATTGATGATGACATGTGGGATGTACGACGGTTCTGGTGAATTTGCATTTCGTATAGGTATGCCCGGCAAATCGGGTGTGGGTGGTGGTATTGTTTGCGTGGTACCGAATCAGTTTACCGTGGTTGTGTGGGCGCCTGAATTAGATGCAGCAGGGAACTCTTTAGTCGGTTGTGCTGCCTTAGAATTATTATCGAAACGAATTGGACGTTCTGTTTTCTAATTATCATCAATGATTGAAAGACGCTCTATTAGGAGATTTTATGCTACGTCATACATTAATTGCACTGTCATTATTCGCTTGTGCAGCTAGCCAAGCCGCTGATTACAACTGCGCGGTAACACCCAAAGATGATATTTTTATGACACCTGATAATGTACAGGTGGTAGGCCGTAGTGGTGATCTGAATATCACACCAAATGGCGATATGACTCTCAATGGTAAAAACATCGCTGCGACAGATGAGCAAAAGCAACAAGCCATTCGTTACCAAGCCGCTATTCGTAATGATTTGCCGTGGATTAAATTAGAGTCAGAACAAAAATTAGCAACATCAAAGCAAACACTTGATAAAGTAGTGGCTAGGGTGATGGGCAATGACAGTAATGTACGAAATCGCTTAACCAAGCTTGAAAAAGAACTTAACGGTCAAATAAGCCAAATTATTGAAACGCGTCCAAATGGTTATGTTTTTCATCATGAAGCGATGAAACAAGTCGAAGCAAAAGGTCGTCAGCTAGTCAACGAAAGCCTAGGCGGTATATTGCAAGATAGCATTAATGAAATGGGGCGTAAGCAGCTACTTTCAGGTGGTGATGTAAATCAAGCACTGCAAGGCGTATTAGGCAATCTTGGTGGATTGCAACAAGAGCTGGATACCGAGTGGAAAAAGCAAGAAAAAAGCTTCCAACAATTCGGCCAACAAGTTTGTGCTAAAGTGACCTCTTTAGAACAACAAAGAATTTCATTATTGAACTCAGTTAAAAAATAGTGAATTAACTGAATTTAAAACAGAATAAAGAGCAAAAGCTGGTGGCGAATTAATTTTGTCACCATTTTTTTTATGGGTATTTAGGATAAGTGTGATACCGATATCATTAATGAGAATGAAAATGAAATTAATTATCATTTAATTGACATGTTTGAGTCTGACCTTAGAATACAAGGCTGGCTTAATGACTAAATGGTATTGTTTACTATGAAAAAATTCATTCCCGCTGTACTTGCTTCTCTGTTATCGTTCACCGCGCCTTACGCTCTTAGTGCAGAATCAACGGCTTTTACACCTAATGCAATCACGGCTCAAACTGCTGAAAAAGTGACTATAAAGCATCTTTCAGGTGAGACTGACGTGGCTAAAAAGCCACAAAAAGTGGTGCTATTTGATTTTGGTGTTTATGATTCAATGCAAAAATTAGGTTTAGGCGATAAAGTTGTCGCATTACCAACTGCAAATGCACCTGCTTATATTAAAGGTGATATTCCTGCATCAATGGAAAATGCGGGTGGAATGAAGCAGCCTGACTTAGCACAAATACAGCAATTAAAGCCCGATCTAATTGTTATCACCGGTCGCCAAGGTGCATCATATGAGGCTTTATCTAAAATAGCCCCAACGATTAACCTCGGTTCTGATAGCAAAAATTATATTGATTCAGTGAAAGCAAATATTACTTTGATTGGCGAGCTTTATGGCAATCAAAAAGATGTTGAAGCTCAGTTAGCTCAATTAGATAAAACTATTGCTGATGCTCAAAAGAAAGCGGCAGATTCCAATAAAAAAGTACTAGTGCTGCTGCATAACGATGGAAAATTGATACCAAATAACCAAGCGGTTGTTTATAACGTGGTTAAAGCGCAGCGTGCTGAATTACCTGTACAAGATGGTGCAGATAAATCAAAACGCCGTGTTGTTGATACGAAAACTATTGCACAAGCTAATCCAGATGTGATCTTAATTGTTGATCGCAGTGAAGCGATTGGTGGCGGTAAGTTAGATAAAACCGTATTTGAAGATACTAATATTCAAGAAACCAAAGCTTATAAAGATGGCAAAATCGTTTATCTGCAATCAGATCTTTGGTACTTGTCTGGCGGTGGTTTAGTGAGTTTGACTGAACAAATTGATGCCGTTACAAAGGCGCTGTAGTTAGTTTTGAACTAAATTATTATTACCTCAAGCAAAGCCAGCTCATGTCGCTGGCTTTTTTGTTTGCATAATTTATTGATATAAATTGAGCTGAGGCGAATAAATTAATTTACTGATTAGATATCGCTACTCTTCACCAAGAAACAATTCTAATAATGAGTTAAGAAATAGTTTTCCGTGTTCAGTTATTTGCCATTCATCATGAGTTTCAAGGATATACCCCTTAGAGATAGCTTCGTCTATTGATGCTCTGACAACCGACTCTCCAAGTCCTGTATATTCGGTAAACTCACGTCTTGGCATGGCTTCAAGCAAGCGAAAACGATTCATGAAATATTCAAATGGCCTATCTTGAGCTTCGACATCATAGGACTGATGTAAATAACGCCCTTCCATATAGCCACGAGGGTGTTTAGTCTTAATGGTGCGCAGAATTCGCCCGTCAGTAAAAGAAATTTTACCGTGGGAACCACAACCAATTCCTAAATAATCACCGAACCGCCAATAATTTAAATTATGTTGGCATTGATATCCCGGTTTTGCATAAGCAGACGTTTCATATTGCTCATAACCCGCGGCCGACAGTAATTTATGACCTTCAGAGTAAATATCCCAAAGGGTATCGTCATCCGGCAATTTGGGTGGACGAGAACCAAATTGGGTATTAGGTTCAATTGTTAACTGGTACCAAGAAAGGTGTGGAGGCGAAAGCTCGATAGCCTGACGTAAATCAGATAAACCTTCATCACGAGTTTGTGACGGAAGTCCATGCATCAAATCGAGATTAAAGCTGCGCAGATTAAGGTTTGTCGCCAAATGAGCGGCACGTTTAGCTTCATTTGGACCGTGAATGCGGCCTAACATGATTAATTTGTCATCACCAAAACTCTGTACACCAATTGATATACGGTTAATTCCTGCTATTTGATAGCCCGCAAAACGTTCAGCTTCAACTGTGCCGGGGTTAGCTTCCATGGTCACTTCAGCTTGGGGATCTAACGTGATGCGTTGACGAACGCCATCCATCAGTGCTTGCATTGATTCAGCGCTGAGTAGGCTTGGCGTACCTCCTCCAATAAAAATAGTTTTTACTGGGCGCGAGCCTATTAATTTTGCATCAATTTCAAGGTCACTAAGCAGGTGCTCAACATACTCTTGTTGAGGAATTTCACCTTTAAGCGTATGTGAGTTGAAATCACAATATGGGCACTTTTGTACACACCAAGGAATGTGAATATATAGGCTTAGAGGTGGAAGCTTAAGCATTTTTTAAGACATCCAACATCATCGCTAAAGCTTTTCCACGGTGTGAAACCGTTTGTTTTTCAGATTTGCTCAATTCAGCGGAGGTACAATTTAGTTCGGGTACATAGAAGATAGGATCATAGCCGAAACCACCTTGACCTTGGGGTTCTTGGGTTATTATGCCATGCCAACGGCCGTGAAAAACTAGCGGCGTTGGGTCTTCTGCATGACGCATATAGACTAATACGCAGTTGAATTGTGCCTGACGTTTATCCTCAGGCACATTTTTCATTGCATCCAGTAGTTTAAGCAAATTTTGCTCATCAGAAGCATCTTCACCTGCATAACGTGCAGAGTAAATTCCTGGCGCGCCGCCGAGTGCATCAACAGAGATACCGGAATCATCCGCAATAGCGGGCAATCCCGTTTGTGCGGATGCATGACGTGCTTTTAAAATCGCGTTCTCAATAAAAGTAAGACCCGTCTCTTCTGCTGATTCAACACCAAGGGTCGTTTGCGCGACGATATCTAGGCCAAAATCACGCAATAGCTCTGCTAATTCATTCACTTTTCCGGGGTTGCCGGTTGCTAAAACAACTTTTTGCATCGTATCAAACCTGTCTTACATAATACCAATGGAATAGAGCATCGCAGTTAACGATGGGTCAATCATCAAAGAGACATCGACGCGTAAATAGTTAAGTGCAATCAAGATAAACATCACAATCATCGCTGAGAAATCTAATCCACCCATTGCTGGAATAATGCGACGAATTGGTGCCATTAGCGGCTCAGTTAATTGGAAAAGTAAGAAATCAACGGGGTTACGACCTTGGCTTACCCAACTTAAGATGGCACGAATTAAGATCATCCAAAAAATAAGTTTTCCCACATAAGTGAGTAATAAAATAATACCCATTGGTAAAATAGTAATACCTAAAGCGGGTAACATATTTGTTGCCCACATGCCAAAAACGATAGCCGCAAGGGTTAGAACAAATGCAACCAGTAAGGTGGCGGTATCAATAGGGCCAATGGCAGGAATAACGCGGCGCAAAGGGCCAACAATGGGTTGAGTTGCTTTTACAATAAATTGTGAAAATGGATTGTAGAAGTCAGCACGCACGCACTGCATCCAAACCCGCAGCAATAAGACGAAAATATAGAGCTGAATAACTGTTGTAGTGACAAAAACTAAAGTCTGCATGGTTTGTCCCGCGATTAATTAAAAAAGTTTTTCCATTTCTTCTGCGCGATCAATAGCACTTTGCATTGCATTTGCTACGACCTGCTGAAGATTTCCATTATAAAATTGCTCTAAAGCCATCGCGGTAGTACCGCCTTTAGAAGTGACTTGTTCACGCAGTGTTGAAAAGGCGATGTCCCCTTGAGATTTAGCAAGGGCAACTGAGCCCTCTATGGCATTGAGGACAAGTTCACGTGCTTGTTTCTCATCATATCCGAGTTGCTGCGCTTTTTGTTGCATGACTTCCATAAAGAGAAAGACATATGCAGGAGAACTGCCAGTGATAGCGATGATATTATTGATTTCTTGCTCTTTTTTACACCAAATTGTAGAACCTACACTTTGCATCAGTTCTTGAGCAAATTGTTTATCTTCAGTGGTGACAGATTCTTGAGCAAATAGACCACTGACGCCTTTACCGACAAGGGAAGGTGTATTTGGCATAATGCGTACTAAGTTAAGCTCATGAGCAAAATAATCATTGTAGCGCTGTGCAGGGATCCCCGCGGCAATCGTTAATATGAGTTTTTGATTAAAATCGGCTTGATTCTGTAGTGCTTCGCAAACCTCTTTCATCATTTGCGGTTTTACCGCTAACATAATCACATCGGCTTGTTTTACCGCTGTAATATTATCACTGGTGCTTATTATGCCATATTGTTCGGCAAGTTTGTCTCGGCGTACCGGCGTAGGAGAACATACGGTTATCATGGTAGCTGGATAACCATGACTAACGAGACCTGCAATAATGGCATGAGCCATATTACCGGCGCCAATGAAGGCAATTTTACGATGTTGCATATTGTTCTCCTCTATTGATCATTTTTCAGGTTGAGCATCATACTGGCGTGCACCAAAAATGGCTGTGCCGATACGGACAAGTGTTGAACCACAATGAATGGCAGCACGCATATCATCTGTCATTCCCATGGAAAGCGTATCAACATTAGGGTAAATTTTTTGCAATTGCTTAAATGCACTTTCCATTTTATGAAATGCTACGCATTGTTTTTCATAATCAGTTTCTGGTGCAGGGATCGTCATCAAACCACGTAAAACTAAATTTGGCATTAGCGATATTTGCTGTGCCAATGGTTCCAGTTCTTCTAGTTTGATCCCAGATTTGCTGTTTTCATCACTGATATTGATTTGAATAAGCACATTTAATGGGGCTTTATCACTAGGGCGCTGATCATTTAAACGCTGAGCGATTTTTGCTCTATCTAAGGTATGAAACCAATCAAAATATTCTGCCACTAGGCGGCTTTTATTCGACTGTAATGGGCCGATAAAATGCCATGTTAGGTCATTTCTATCAGCAAAAAATTGAATTTTTTCGACACCTTCTTGTACATAATTTTCACCAAATTGGCGTTGTCCTGCCTCAATAGCGTCCAAAATGGCTTCACAAGGTTTAGTTTTACTCACAGCCAACAGTGTAATGTCTTGTGGTGAACGATGACACTCTGTTGCGGCAAGATTAATGTGAGCGATTACATCAGAGATATTATTTTGAATGGTCATTGTTTTATTCAATATAGTTTTATTCAATACAATTATGTTCAATTACATTGGGTGAATATTTAATGTTGATACTTAGTGTAAAGCAAATTGCGTGATAACGGCACCTTTGCATAGGTTGAAGGTGAAAAATAATCATAAAAATGGTTAAAAACCACGATTTTGATGCTACTTTTTCGGTTATGTCATGTTTTTAACTGTTTTGTTATTTAATTTTTAACGATGTTCTTAACTCTATTTTTAACTATGCTGCTCAAACCAGCTTTCGAGAATAACGACAGCAGAAGCTGAGTCCACTTTGCCTTTACTCAATGCGCGATAACCGCCTTGTTCAAATAGCCCTGATTTTGCTTCCACAGTTGATAGCCTTTCATCATGTAATTCAACTTTAACGCCGAATCGCCCATGTATACGATTGGCAAAATTACGCGCTTGGCTAGTGACTAGTTGCTCTGTGCCATCCATATTCAGCGGTAAACCGACTACCACTAATTGTGGTTGCCATTCTTTGAGTAGTTTTTCAATTTGTAACCAGTCAGGTCGACCATCGTGCGCTTTTAATGACGTGAGGGCACGTGCTGTTCTTGTGATCTCTTGGCCAACAGCGACACCAATACTTTTAGTGCCAAAATCAAAGCCAAGTAATGTACGGCTAGACATTATGCATGCCCCGCTTGCATTGATATGGTTTGAATATTAATCCCTAAAAGATTTGCCGCCGCTTTCCAGCGTTCATTAATTGGCGTATGAAAAATTAATTTAGGATCGGCTTCAACGGTGAGCCAACTATTTTCCATAATTTCACTTTCAAGTTGACCAGGTTCCCAACTTGCATAGCCTAGCGCGACTAAAGAATAAGTAGGGCATTGTTCGCTGCCGAGTGTCTCTAAGATATCTTTTGATGTGGTTACCATCACATCATCGTTCAGATGCAAGCTAGAAGAAAATCCAGAAATCGGGGTATGAAGGATAAATCCATGCTCTTCAGCGACGGGGCCACCGGCGATGACCATTCTTTCTAAATTACGAGTATCAATTTTATCTGAAATAGTAATATCAAGTTTTGTTAGCATGGTACTGACTGAAAAATCTTCAATCGGTTTATTAATAACTAATCCCATCGCGCCGTTTTCGTTATGTTCACACACATAAACCACAGACTGTTCAAAATAGGGATCTGTTAAGGATGGCATAGCAATTAAAAAATGGTTTTGTAGATTCAAACTCAAATTCCCCTCAAATTTTATTTTGTGCAGATTATATTTACGGCTTAACTCGCTTACTTTTAAATAATAGCTTTCAAATAATTTGTTTCAAACAAAGAGTTAAAAGGCCTACAAGAGGCCCTTTAATCAATGACAGAAGGCTTGTTTAGCGAGCTTGCTTTAAACGACGTTCAATGGCATCCATTAGCATGCCTGTAATTGAAATATCAAAAGCAGCTTCAATTTCACGTGCACAGGTTGGACTTGTAACGTTAATTTCAGTCAACCTATCGCCGATGATATCAAGGCCAACAAAAAGCAGACCTTTTTCTTTCAATATTGGCGCAACTGCTCGGGCTATTGCCCAGTCACTTTCACTGAGTGGCCTTGCTTCACCACGTCCACCAGCAGCGAGGTTACCACGAGTTTCACCTTGAGCTGGGATACGCGCTAAGCAGTAAGGAACTGGCTCACCATCAACAACAAGTACACGCTTATCACCGTCCTTGATAGCAGGAAGGAAATTTTGCGCCATACAAAAGCGAGAGCCATGCTCAGTTAAGGTTTCAATAATAACCCCAACGTTAGGATCGTCCTGTTTTAAACGGAAAATGGAAGCACCACCCATGCCATCAAGGGGTTTAAAAATTACATCCCCGTGTTTTTGATGAAATGCTCTTAGTTGTTTCGCGTTTCGGGTCACTAAGGTATCTGGTGTTAATTCAGGGAACCAAGCCGTAAATAATTTTTCGTTGCAGTCGCGTAAACTTTGCGGTTTATTCGCGACTAAAGCACCGGCTTGCTCCGCTCTTTCCAGAATATAGGTTGCGTAGATAAATTCAGTATCAAACGGTGGGTCTTTACGCATTAAAATCGCATCGAGATCGCCTAAGGCGATATCTTGCTCACTGTGGAATTCATACCATTTGTTTGGGTTTTCTTCGACAGTGATAATTTTAGTTTGTGCGCGCGCTTCGCCCTGATGTAAATAGAGGTCATTCATTTCCATATAATGGATTTCATAACCACGACGTTGAGCTTCTAGCATCATAGCAAAACTAGTGTCTTTCTTGATTTTAATGGACGAAATAGGGTCCATGACTATACCGAGCTTGATCATTTTTTCTCCTTAACCGAGATCACCTAGGCGCACTTGAAGTGCGGTGATTGCGGTTAGTGCAGTCGTTTCTGTTCGTAACACTCTAGGTCCTAACAGTATATCGATAAATTGATAATTTGCTGTCATGGCGATTTCGTCTGCTGAAAGGCCACCTTCGGGGCCAATCAATAGCCTAACTTTTTTTTCTTCTCTTCGCAGGGTATTAATACTTTCTGTTGCGCGAGGATGTAAATTAATTTTTAATGCGCCGTCATCTTCTGCGCACCAAGCCTCAAGGGGTTGTACGGCTCGAATTTCAGGGATTCGATTTCGTCCACATTGTTCACAGGCAGCAATCGCAATTTTTTGCCATTGCTGTAATTTTTTTTCGAGTCTGTCGCCATCAAGGCGTACGCCACAACGCTCAGAAATTAGGGGAGTAATCGTATTTACACCTAATTCAACCGCTTTTTGGATAGTAAACTCCATTTTTTCACCTCGAGACATGACTTGTCCTAGGTGTAAATCAAGAGGAGATTCACGGTCATCCATACAGCTACTTATAACGTGAACGAATACATTCTTTTTAGTCGCTTCAGTAATTTCAGCGCTAAATGTTTGATTACTACCGTCAAAAAGTTCTATTTTTTGACCTGTCGTCATGCGAAGTACCCGTCCCACGTGATTTGCCGCATCATCGCCAAGCGATACCGTGGTATCGATTTGAAGTTGCTCTGGATGATAAATGCGTGGGATGCGCATAATGTTTCCTTAATGATACTGAGTTAATAATTAATATGGCTTTGATGGATATGGAGGCTGAATCTCTAAAAGCAAGGCAATGGTTCTAGTTTATAACGAATAAAAATGGTTTTGTAGTACGTCTGTGCGGTATCTAAAATCATCTTTGTCGGATAAACCGACCTTTAAACTCGGAATTAAGGTGTTGGGATATGTTTTAACTCACAGTATATTAATAAAAACCTCCATAATGGAATAAGGAGATAACATGATTATGTTTTTTTGGGATTCTAATAATGACTTAATTAATTATCGCTATTTAGTGGCTGAATTATTTACTCTTTTGTTTTCGTGTTTTGACCGAATGCTAGATTCAGTTCTCTCCATTAGCTTATCTTTCCAACGATTTATTTATCCTAAAGTAAATGTTCATTACTTTGATTTATATTGTTTTTTATTTATTTTTTCTATTGTATCTACCTTTGTAACCCATAAGATTTTAAATTATCTCCCTGAAAAATATTTTGATGAAAAAAATATTAATATAAATAAAGGTTACTGTTTTATTTTCTATATACTTATTGGTTCGTTTATTGTTTTTTTATTTAATAATTTATTAGTTATTATATTATTTTTTGGTTTTTTAAACTTGGTTGTTCCTTTATTTATTATCGATTTTAAAACAGGTTATTTACCTGACATATTAACGTATCCACTATTGTGGCTAGGCTTGCTTTATCAAGTTTGGATGCCTTATGGCAATGTAGTTTCTGCTATTTATGCGGTTATTTTAAGTTTTACGATGATGGTTGTGATAACGACATTGATAGAGAAAATCAAAAAACGACCACAAATGGGGCGAGGGGATTTTAAATTGATAGCCGCCTGTGCTGCATGGTTAGGCATACTTCAACTACCTTATTTTCTCGGATTAGCTGCATTTTTAGGACTAATACAGTATGGAATAGAGTACTTGAAATTGAAAAATAAACAGGTGGTTAGTGTTCCCTTTGGTCCAGCGATTATCCTAAGTGCAAGTTTATGGCTGTATTTATTCAATGTTAATAATATATTGATATAACAGCCATAAGTATGAGCGTTTAGTTATTAATTAGCGGCGGTAACTAATGAATCTAAAAATTGTTGCCACTTAGTTGAGTCGCCCAAGTAATTTTGCAGCGGTACTTTTAACCATTTATCTTGTTGCTTGATTAATAGCGTTGGAAAGCCAGAAGAACTTGATTGGGCCAGTAATTTTTTACTATTTTGAATATGTGCAGCTGTTTCGGCTTGTTCACTCAATGTATAGTCTTGCTGGTATTTTTCGCTATCCAAACCTATTTCGTTAGCAATAGCAGACAAAGTTTGGGGCTCTTTAATATGACGACCTGAAATGTAATGGGCTTTTTGAATTGCTTTCAACATTTCAACGCCTTTACCCTGTTTAGTCGCCGCTAAAATAGCCGTCTGTGGCGGAGTTGAATCCATTACTAAATTCGGCTCGTGTAACATGTTGATATAGTCATCACCAAAAATTTGTCCAGTCATCGCTGCAATGCGCTTATCTGATTGCATTATATATTGGCGAAACTGATCATCCAAGTGAAGGCGCGAATCACCGGCTAACATGCCGCCACCATGTAATTCAAGTTCGATATCAGGGTGATTAGCCGCGATTTCAATTAACGGTGCTGCTGCATAACACCAGCCACAGTAAGGGTCATAGATATAATGTAAGGTTATTTTATTCATCATTTTTCTCAGCTTAAGTGTTTTGGGTATAGGGCTCAAATAAAGTGTTCAGATAAAAAGATTAAAGTCGTTATTGAAAATTAATTTAGTTTTAGTTGTTTGTTGACAGTTAAAACGGATAGTAACAATAAACGGTAGAAAACAATATATTCCCCATGTTATCGACGTTATTTAACTAAATGTGGCGGTAACCTTAAATCACAAAATTAAATAACCACGTTAAACTATAACGAAAAATAACAGGGGGATAGAAGTTTTATCTTATTGCGGCCACTGCATTTCGCCTTTGATCACTTTAGCACTGAGCTCTAAGCTAGAAACATCATCTAATTTAGGGTAGATAGCCTCCATTTTTTGCGTTAACTCAGTGGAGTCTTTGCTAACAGCGGCCTCAGTTTCAAAAGCATTTAAATATTGTTGAGTAAAAGTGACGGTACCAATATCCATTTTAGATGGACCAGTAAAATGTCCCGGTACGACCGTTGTCGGTTTTAATGCCTTAATATTTTCGAGTGTTTGCTGCCAGTTTTGGCGTGATTCTTTGGTTTGTGTGTCCGCTATCCATATATGAATATTATCTGAAACAACCACACCACCGACCACGGCTTTTAGTGATGGAACCCAAACATAGCTTCTATCAGGAGATGCACCATCGAGGCCTTTTATTTGTAGCTTTTCACCATCAACCGTAAAACTATCACCTTTAATCACTTCTGGAACAATCACTGTTGTTGGTGCTTCATTTTTCAGTACATCGCCCCAATAGGCTAGCTTACCGTCTTTGGTTGCTTTAATTGCTTCGACTGTTTCAGCTGTCGCGACGACTTTTGCGTCAGGAAATGCTTTGGTGATAGTTTCTAAACCAAAGTAATAATCAGGATCTGAATGGCTAATATAAATAGTGGTTAATTTTTTATTTAATTTTTTAATTTTATTCACTAATTGTTGTGCGTCGTTGTTTTGAAACTGTGCATCAATCAAAACAACTTCATGGTCACCACTAATTATTTCAGATGAAACGGGAAACACACTGTTGTTGCCGGGGTTATATACATCTAACGTTAAGCTTGCGGCTTGCACAAAAGAAGATGTTGTCACGAGTAAGGTTGCTGTTGCTAAAGTTGATAATTTCATTTTTTTCCTAGAATCGGGTTAAGTATTAAATATTCGGTTGCTTGGTATGTATATTAAATTGCAATGATAGGAAGAAAAACAGCATAATTAGTTCATCTTTGTTGCATAAATCGGTCAAATTAAATGGATAGACTCAAAGCAGTTCAGGTATTTATCACGATAGTTGAGCAAGGGAGCCTAAGTGCTACAGCTGATAAGCTGGAGATGTCACGGGCAATGGTGACGCGCTATTTATCTGAAATGGAACAGTGGGCAGGGGTTCGCTTATTAAATCGTACCACTAGAAGGCTGAGTCTGACTTCTGCGGGGGAAGGGGTATATCAGCAATCATTACAGCTTAATGCACTTTCCCAAGCGGTACCGGTTCAACAAAAGCATGATGTGAAAGAGCTTTCAGGCTTAGTGCGTATTAGCTGTTCTCAGTCGATAGCGCAAAGCGCGTTATCTATGGCTATTGCTGAGTTTTTACAGCTTTATCCCAATATGGCAATTGATATGCAGATTTCAAATAAGTCGGTTAATTTGATTGAGGAACGTATTGATTTAGCGATCCGTATTACTAATCAACTTGAGCCAAACTTAATTGCAAGACCGCTTTCCACTTGTCATTCTGTCATTTGTGCTTCTCCTGCCTTTTTAAAAGGGAAAAAAATTCCGACTAAGCCAGAAGATTTAACGTTATTAGAGTGTTTAACTTATAGTTTTTTTGGTCGTAGTTTATGGAATTTTGAAAAAGAGGGAGAGTCATTTTCAGTTCTTGTCGATGGTCGATTAAGTGCAAATGAATCAGTTTTTTTGGCTGAGGCGACGTTAAATGGGGCTGGTATTGCCATGCAACCTTATTATTCAGTTGCTAAATATTTAGATACGGGGCAGCTAGTTCAGTTATTACCTGATTATATCCCAATGCCTTTAGGTATTTATGGTGTGTATACTAGCCGCCAGAATATGCCAACCACACTGAGGGCCGTTATTGATTTCCTTGTTAACTGGTTCAATACATCGCCACATTGGCAATCATTGATGCAGCAAGGCCGTCGCTAAATTCGTTTCAATTTGCTTGAATGTTGTGATTAAGTGCTGGGTGAAAATATCCGTAAGTTGTGAATAAGGGCGATGAATTGGTTTAATCAGGCTGACAGTAAACGGAATTGAAAAGCTTAGCGGACGAATGACTAATTTACCCGCCGATTGTTGATGAAAATCGAGTGCAGTTAATGGATTTACAATTGAGATACCAATACCTTTTAACGCCATTGCACAAATAGACGAAGCAGAATGGGTTTCCATGATCATTTTCCTATCAACTTGTTGCTCGGTAAAGATTGCATCGATTAGTTGTCGATAACTATCTGTTAATGACAAACTGATAAATCGTTGATGTTGAAAATCTTTTGGTGTCAAGATGCTCTTTTCTTCAAGAGGATGTCCTGCGGGTAAAACACAGACTTCATTAAGCGAGCCAAGAGTTTGCTGTTCAGTGCCTGGGGGCGTTTGAAGATGCTCTGTTAATCCAAAATCATAGCGCTGCGCTGATAGCCACTCTTCGAGTAATGGAGACTCCTGTGGGATCACCGTTAAACTGACTTCAGGGTAATTTTCCATAAAAGACTGACAAACTTGTGGAAGCAATGATTGTGCGAAGGCTGGTAGGCAAGTGACAGAAACCTGAGCATGTTCAAAGCGTCGAATTGTTTCTGCGGAATTTTTGATCCGCTCTAAACCATAATAAGAGCGTTCTACCTCTTCAAAAAAGCGTAATCCTTGCACGGTAGGATGTAAACGGCCTTTCACCCGATCAAAGAGCTTGAATTGCAATAAATGTTCAAGGCGAGCAAGTTCTCGGCTGATTGTAGGCTGAGATGTATTGAGCAGCACAGCGGCTTCCGTTAAGTTCGGTGCTGTCATGACTGCCCGAAAAATTTCAATGTGGCGCCATGAAATAGTCTGCATTATCACTCTCCAAGACTTATATATATCAAATATGAATAGACTCTAGCAAAATAGATATTTTTTTTCCCGTTTTTTCTCTGAATAATAGAGAACAACATAATAATGATATTAAAAAAACTTGCTGACGAGAAAACCATGACTTCATTCGCTACGACTACAAGCCAGTATTTAACACCTGAATATTTACGCGAGCTACCAGCGCAATATGGTACGCCGCTATGGGTTTATGACAGTGCCGTTATTGTTGAACGTATCAAGCAGCTTCAATTATTTGATACTGTTCGGTTTGCACAAAAGGCTTGCTCAAATATTCATATTCTTCGTTTGATGCGTGAGCAAGGCGTTAAAGTTGACTCCGTTTCTTTAGGGGAAATTGAACGTGCGTTAGTTGCGGGGTTTCAAGCAGGAAGAGATAAAGCAGAAATTGTGTTTACTGCGGATTTGCTGGATAAAGCAACTTTAATAAAAGTGACCGAGTTAGATATTCCTGTAAATGCCGGATCTATAGATATGCTTGAGCAAATTGGTGAGCAAAAAGCGGGTCATCCAGTTTGGTTGCGCATTAACCCAGGTTTTGGTCACGGTCATAGTCAAAAAACAAATACTGGTGGCGAGAACAGTAAGCATGGCATCTGGTACCAAGATCTGCCAGAGGCATTAGAAAAAATTCGCCAATACAACTTATCGCTTGTTGGATTACATATGCACATTGGTTCAGGTGTTGATTATCAACATTTGGCTAATGTGTGTGATTCGATGGCTGAATTAGTTATTTCTGCGGGTGTTGATATTCAGGCTATTTCAGCTGGTGGTGGTTTATCCACCCCTTACCGTGAAGAAGATGAATTAATTGATGTGCAAAACTATTACAGTTTATGGAATAGCGCACGTCAACGTATTGAACAACATTTAGGTCATTCAATTGAGCTCGAAATTGAACCAGGGCGCTATCTTGTCGCTGAGTCGGGCGTATTATTAGCAGAAGTGCGAGCGGTAAAAGATATGGGTAGCCGTCATTATGTGCTGGTGGATAGTGGTTTTAATGATTTGATGCGCCCAGCTATGTACGGTAGTTATCATCATATTTCCGTTTTGCCTACAGATGGTAATGTAGTAGATAGCCGCCAACAAAAAGAAACGATTATTGCAGGGCCTCTTTGTGAATCAGGCGATGTATTCACACAGCTTGAAGGTGGAATGGTTGAAACGCGTTTACTGCCTGATGTAAACATTGGCGATTATTTGGTATTTCATGATACCGGCGCGTACGGCGCGTCCATGTCCTCTAATTATAATAGCCGCCCTTTATTACCTGAAGTGATGTTTGTGAATGGACAAGCAAAACTGATCCGCCGCCGTCAAACTATTGAAGAATTATTAACATTAGAATTATAAGAATTAGAATGTAGATTATATTTGTTCTTTTAAAACCAGCGATTAATAATCGCTGGTTTTTTTTTGTTTTAAAATATACTGAGGTATGAAAATAACTATTATGGGTTATTTGAAAATACTTTTTCTCATGTGAAAATTAAATTTATTTCAAATCATAGTGAGAAGAAAATGAAAATCATATTTACATTTATTATTTTATTGATTCAGGGGTGTTACTTTAATAATTTAAATTATGATTCAAATTCTGATGAAATCATTGATAATGAAAGTGATATATTAGCCTCTTATCGAATGTTGAATTATTATCATCCTAAAAAATATGTTGATTATAATTCAAGTATAAATTTATTAGTTCCACCCCCTAGAAATCAAAATGAATTTTTTATGGTAATAAAAAAATCTAATTCTGGAGACTATCATAGTAGCTTGTTACTTTTTAATTTATTTAAGCGAGATTCAAATTGTGATTATGCTATGCAGTTTTTAAATAGAGCAATTAATCAAAGTGATGATAATAGTTTGGCGTTATATGAGTTAGGTGTTTTGAATTTTAGTGGTAAATGTATTAAAGAAAACAAAAATAAAGCCATTGCTTATTTTAAAGAAATAATGAATAAAGATAGTTCTGGTGGTATTTTGGCCTGTTCACATCTGACACACATATATTTATTTAATGATGATGGTAGCTTGAATGATATTAAAAAATCTTATCATTATGCTAATTTAGGTGCGAATCAGGGGAGTGAAATATGTAAAAAATATAGAGATGATATAGCAGTTGCTATGAATTTAAAAACTAAAATCACGAATAAATATTTTAAATAGGAATATTAATATGGAAGAAAATAATACGAATGAACCTTATACAGAACAGCATTATTTACATGTAGCTCATGAAGGAGATTCAAGAAGTTTTGATTTAACCGAAAGTATTTTTTCTAAGACTAATACACCAAGTTTTACTATTTTTGCTGCGCCAGCTGAAAGTAAATATATTAGCATAGCGAACGAAAATCAGGTTGAAGAGCAATCAAATTATGGACATGTTTTTTTAGGTATTACAGGGTTTAATCCTGTAATAGGCGAATATGAATCTGTAACAATAGGTTTTAGTGCTGGTGAAAGTATGGCGACAAGTGAAGATAATATTTCTTTTAATGATCACCTAAGGTATCCTGAGGCATCTTCTATTACTGTAATAGGCAATGGGCCTAATTTTGATGAAAACATTAGTTCATTATTTGAAAATTATAATAAAATAAAAAATAAAACAGTAAGTAATGAAAGTTACAATTTATTATTTAATAATTGCGTTGATTTTGTTGATGATTTTTTAGAGAAATCTAACATAAAAAACGTTAAAATATCAGGGACACCTAGCTCTATAACAAAGAGATTAAAAAATATTGTGAAATCTTATCAAACTCCTATCATAATTGATCTAAATGGAGATGGAGTTAAAACATTGCCATATAGTTTTAATATATCATTTGAATTTAATGGTGAAAAACAGATAACCGGCTGGGTAGAGAAAATGATGGGTTTTTAGTTATAGACAAAAACAATGATTCTATTATTAATAATGCAAGCGAATTATTTGGTGAGAATACATTAAAGCTAGATGGTAATATTGCCTTGAATGGATTTGAGGCATTAGCAGATTTAGATTGTAATAGTGATAAAGTTATTGATAAAAATGATTTATTTTGGACATCTTTGCAGGTATGGCAAGATAAAAATAGCGATGGGGAAACACAGTCAGGTGAGTTGTTATGGCTGGATGATATCGGTATATCATCTATTTATTTAGATTTTAACACATCCGAATATATAGATAAAAATAATAATCAACATCGATTAAAGTCTACTGTGAAATGGAATGATAATCGAATTACAGACATGACAGATGTTTGGTTGGAGCAAGATAGCAATTATTCAGTTATTGATTTTTCAAGTGTTGAGTGTTTTAATTTAAATGGAAACTTAATAGAATATATGGTGTCTATTCACTCAGATAGTGTTATCGGGGATATAATTACTAATGTTAAAATTGAAAATAAACTTTTTAGTTTTGCTCAGGCTAGAAATATAATCTCTATAGGATGATATGAAAAAAATAATAATTATGATGGCTTTTGTTTTTGGTGTCTTTAATAGTTATGGATTTACCGAAAGTGAAAGTGAAGTAAATGATTTTCGATTACCTTCATATAGAATGTTGAATTTTTCTTTTTCTAAAGTTGAGATTAAATATAATAAAAAATTAATTTCATTACTGGTATTACCTAAAACTCCGAAGGATTTTGTTGAATTGCAAATAAAAGCAAGTAAAGGGGATGCGGCAAGTAACTATCTTTTGTTTTTTTTGTATTATGATGATTCTAATTGCTCTGAAAAAAGTACGATATTACGGAAAAATCCTCATGAAAATTGTCTTATTGCATTAGATTATCTTAATAAGTCAGTTGAAATTAATCCTAAATTTGAAGCCAGTTTATATAAGCTAGCTTATTTTAATCAACAAGGAATTGGTATGGCTGTTGATGTAAAAAAATCAGCTGATTATTACCAACAAGTAGCTATATTAGAAGGGAGTTATCGACATATTGCAATGCGAGAGCTTTCTAATATGTATCTATATGATTTTCAACAGACCGATAAGGCTAAATATTATATTAATCTTTGTGCCAAAGAAGGTGATGAGTTGTGTAAGTTTATGGATTCAAGCTGGGATAGAACATTAAAATATTCGCCTTATATTATTAAAGCAAAAGAGAGAGAAAGGCAAAGCAAGAGTGAGTAAATATTTAAGTTTTGGTACCATTGAATTTTATGATTAAAAAGGGAGCAATTAAGCTCCCTTTTTGTTAATGATTGGTGTTCGTGATTGCTAATGAATCACTTCATTAGGCCGCTTTTTTCTTCTTGGATGCTTGCGCATCTGATGGTTCATCTAATAACTTTTTTTCTGGGATGACTCCCAAATCATTAAAGTCAAACTCATCAACATTAATAGTGCGTAATCTGCTGGCTTCCGCTTTACACAGAATATCAGCTTCTTCTTGAGTGATAACTTTAGTGGTTAACATCTCCTCTGCCAGCTTATCTAAACGAGTGAAGCTAAGTTTACGTTCTTTTAAACGACAGATACGGTCGAAAATAGGCTCTGCGGCAATAATGTCATATAGCGCTTGGTTTACTAAACCATGTGGATTATTTGCTGTTGGCGTCAAGTACTGACCACGCCCTAATCTGTCTCGAGTTTCTGATGGTTCCATGATCAGTTGAGCTAATTTGTGATCAAGTCTATCAGAAGGCATCGACATAGCACGGCCTGTAGGGAATAACGTAATACGCATTAGCCCAGCAATAACACGGTTAGGGAAGTTTTTCAGTAAATCGTCAATGGCTTTTTCAGATTGATAAAGACAATCTTCGACGGCCCATTTAACTAATGGTAAATCTGCTTTTTGACGACCTTCATCTTCGTAGCGTTTTAGTGTAGCAGACGCAAGGTATAAGTGGCTTAAAATATCACCTAATCGTGCTGAAATGCGTTCGCGGCGTTTTAAGCTGCCACCAAGCACTCCCATCGCAACATCAGATAATAAGGCTAAGTTGGCGCTTTGGCGGTTTAACATTTGATAATAACGACGGGTTTCATCTTTTGTAGGCGCGCTGCTACCACGGCCGTTTGTTAATCCTAACCAGAAGCTACGGAATTGATTACTAATCACATGACCAATGTGACCAAATACCGCTTTATCAAATTTGTGTAGATTGTTGTCTTGTGCTGCTGCCATTTCTTCTAATACATAAGGGTGACAGCGAATAGCTCCCTGTCCAAAGATAATCATGCTGCGGGTCAGAATGTTTGCACCTTCAACCGTAATGGCAATCGGTGCGCCTTGATAAGCGCGAGCAACAAAGTTGGAACTGCCAAGACAGATACCTTTACCTCCAGTGATATCCATTGCATCAATCACTGCACGTTGACCACGGTGGGTACAATGATATTTTACGATAGCGGATAAAACAGCGGGTTTTTCACCCTGCATTATCCCTGAGGTAATTAAGGTTGCTGCTGCATCCATCAAATAGGTATTCCCAGCGATGCGAGCCAAGGGTTCTTCAATACCTTCCATTTTACCGATAGAGAGCTTGAATTGACGGCGAATGTAAGAATATGCGCCAGTAGCCATTGCAATGCTTTTTAGACTACCAGTTGAATTTGATGGCAGAGTAATACCGCGACCAACAGACAAACATTCAACTAGCATTTTCCAACCTTGTCCGGCCATTTTTGGACCACCAATAATATAATCGATAGGAACAAAAATATCGTTTCCACGGGTTGGACCATTCATAAAGGGTACATTAAGTGGGAAATGGCGGTGGCCAATTTCGACACCTGGTGTATTGGTTGGAATTAAAGCACAGGTGATCCCTAAATTTTTCTCGCCACCTAACAGTTTTTCAGGATCAGATAATTTAAAGGCAAGACCAAGAACGGTAGCGATAGGTGCTAAAGTGATATAACGTTTATTCCAAGTTAAGCGCATACCAAGAACTTGTTCGCCTTGCCACTCACCCATACAAACAATTCCTGAGTCAGGGATTGCACCCGCATCTGAACCAGCTTCTGGGCTAGTTAATGCAAAGCAGGGGATTTCTTCACCTGTAGCAAGTCCGGGTAAATAACGTTGTTTCTGCTCATCAGTACCATAATGCTGTAATAGCTCACCGGGACCTAAAGAGTTTGGTACGCCGACGGTGATGGCTAAAATGCCGGATACACCTGCAAGTTTTTGTAAAATTTGTGATTGAGCATAGGCAGAAAAATCTAAGCCGCCATATTCTTTTTTGATGATTAAGGCGAAGAAACGGTGATCTCTGAGGTATTGCCATACTTCAGGGGGCAGGTCGGCAAGTTCATGACTCACTTCAAAGTCATTGACCATGCCACAAACGGTTTCAACTGGGCCATCAATGAAAGCTTGCTCTTCGGCAGTGAGTTGTGGTTTAGGATAATTATGTAATTTATGCCAATCCGGTGCGCCACGGAATAGGTCACCTTCCCACCAAGTGGTGCCAGCATCAATCGCTTCCTTTTCGGTGCGAGACATTGGAGGCATCACTTTTTGGAACATTTTCATTCCACGGGCAGAGAAGAGTGACTGACGAACAGGTGTAAATACAAAAGGAAAAAGCACAATCGCTACAGGTAGTAACATCCAGTAGCTCCAAATATTTAACACACCCATGATTGCGGTATAAATGAGTAATAATGCGGTACTGAGTACTAAAGATGTTTTGTGGTAGCAAAGAATACCAATTAACGCGAGAAATAAAATTATGCTAAGAAGGGTCATAATGAAACTCCTGTCCACTTGTAAGAGGTCTGACCTGTTTGTTGCTTTAATCTATATCCATTAATAAACAATTAGCAACATATTTACATCTTAATTACAACTTGGCTCACAAAAACATCAAATAACAATTAGTGATAATGTCATTGGGGCATGTGATTTTAGATAAGTAGTCGCATTTCTAGACGAGAAAACATTAAATTAGGGGCTAAAGTCAATACAGCACAATCAAAAGTAGAAACAAAATGTACCCTGTGCAACAATCTGAGTACTAAAGACTTATCTCAATGACCCCTTCGTTAAATTTAAGAGGAAACCTCATGTATCAAGATTTGATCCGTGGTGAGCTATCTGAAGCAGCCGATACGCTGTCAAACTTTTTAAGTGATGATGCAAATATTAAGGCAATTGAACAAGCTGCGGTATTACTAGCCGACTCCTTTAAAGCGGGGGGCAAAGTATTATCATGCGGTAATGGCGGTTCTCATTGTGATGCTATGCATTTTGCAGAAGAATTAACCGGTCGTTATCGTGAAAATCGCCCTGGTTATCCGGCGATTGCTATTTCTGATGTTAGCCATTTATCTTGTGTCAGTAATGACTTTGGTTATGAATTTGTTTTTTCTCGCTTTATTGAAGCAGTTGGAAAAGAGGGTGATGTTTTACTCGGGATTTCAACTTCAGGTAATTCAGGAAACATTATTAAAGCTATCAATGCTGCTCGTGAAAAAGGCATGAAAGTGATTACCTTAACAGGTAAAGATGGCGGAAAAATGGCAGGCAGCGCTGATATTGAAATCCGTGTTCCTCATTTTGGTTACGCAGATCGTATACAAGAAATTCATATCAAAGTTATTCATATCTTAATTCAGCTAATTGAAAAAGAGATGGTGAAATAATTTTTTTTCGAGTTTAGGAGTCTTTAAATGTGCGAATTACTTGGTATGAGTGCCAATGTACCAACTGATATTAGTTTCAGTCTTAGTGGTTTGATATCTCGAGGAGGGCAAACGGGTCCTCATAAAGATGGCTGGGGTATCACTTTCTACGAGGGGCTGGGATGTCGCACATTTAAAGATCCGCAACCAAGTTCTGTTTCGCCAGTTGCACGCTTTGTGCAGGAATATCCCATTAAGTCTGAAACTATTGTGGCTCATATTCGCCAAGCAAATCGTGGTGATGTTGCATTGGTGAATACCCACCCGTTTACACGGGAGCTTTGGGGGCGCAACTGGACTTATGCACATAATGGTCAACTTAAAGGCTATCGAACGCTAAAAACAGGAAACTATTGGCCTGTTGGTGAAACAGATAGCGAATGGGCATTTTGTTGGATTTTGCATCAGCTCAATGAGAAGTACCCACGCAAGCCATCAAACTGGAAAGCCGTTTTTCGCTTCATTGCTATTCTTGCGGATCAACTTCGCAGCAAGGGGGTGTTTAATATGCTGTTATCAGATGGACAATATTTGATGGCTTTCAGCTCGACAAAATTGCATTGGATTACACGAAAATCACCGTTTGGTAAGGCTAAATTGCTGGATCAAGATATTGAAATTGATTTTCAGCAATGCACGACTCCTACCGATATTGTTTCCGTTATTGCGACTGCGCCGTTAACTGGAAATGAAAGCTGGCAAAAAATTGAGCCTGGTGAATTTGTATTATTTCATCTTGGTCAGCGCATATTGTGATTTAGAGCCTAATAACTTAGTTGGCGTCTCGGGCATATTAAGCACGGCATATTCGCCTAATAATACTGATATTTCCGCGGGCTTGCCTGTGCGATTAAAATAATCATAAGCTGGCTGTAGCTGCTTCCAAAATGTGTAATGACTTGAATTACGATAGCGTTGCATGTTTTCTTTCGTCATTTTGAAAGGATAGATACTGACATCAATAGCGGATTGGCCATTACGTAATGCACGTTCTACAGTCTGATAAATCTCGCCCATATATTCATCTGTCATTGCATAACAGCCTACAGACACACAGTCTCCATGGATCATCAAATAATTGCCATTATATCCTTGAGCCTTATCGAACTCATTAGGAAAGCCAATATTGATAGATCGGTAATACCGACTATTTGGGTTTAACTGTGATGTGGTTATTTGATAAAATCCCTCAGGGCTTTTTAAATCTCCTTCAATCTTTTTTGGACCGAGTCCGCCAGAAAATTTACATATCGGATACGTTTTGGCTAATTTGTACTGGCCGCTAGGCATTTTTTGGTAAAGCTCTAAGATTGCTTCTTGTTTAAATATTTGGATAAAAATTGACGGATCTTGATTGTTTTTCGATTTGTTATTATTCAAAAATGACTGGTTTTCAGCTGGTGTGGCTGTTGAATATAGGAAGGCAAAGGTAATAATTGCACTGATAAAGTTACTTTTTTTCATTCTTAAACCAAATATAAAAGATAGCATTGATTAAAAATAGCACCTGCTTAAAGCATTTTAGGTGGCTAGATAAGAATGTAATATAGCATGTTAATAGTTTTCAATTGAATCTTTATTGTTTGAAAAACAATCAAAACTCGATAAACATGATGTAATGCATCGTCAATACCGAGTTGTTAAAAATATATTTCAAATGTTATTACGATTTGCTTGAACTATGTCACTTCTATAACCGGACATAGGTCAAGGGAACTGATAAAATTACGACCGGCGAAATAAGAAACTTGAGTAAAAATATTTGAGAATTACGTGCTTAAGTCATTAACGTGACTTGAGTTGTTTTTATTAATGAGTCGCTATCATTCATTGTTGAATCGTTAGCATAGGGTTTAACTAATAAACTTGTGCAGATCTTATGATTAAAATTAAAAAAGGCCTCAACCTTCCTATTGCAGGTGAGCCAGCCCAAGTGATAGAAGACGGCCCGAAAATTCAACACGTAGCTTTGCTAGGTGAAGAATATGTCGGAATGCGTCCTTCGATGCTGGTTAAAGAAGGTGAGCGTGTCATAAAAGGACAGATTCTTTTTGAAGATAAAAAGAATCCAGGCGTGATGTTCACGAGTCCAGCCTGCGGTAAAGTTGTTGCTATTCATCGCGGTGAGCGTCGAGTTCTTCAATCTGTCGTTATTGAAATCGATGGGGATGAGCAAGAAACTTTTACTGCTTATAATCGAGATGAACTTGCAACGATAGAAAGTACAAAGGTTGAAGAAAATCTTTTAAAGTCAGGTTTGTGGACATCTTTACGAACGCGTCCATTTAGTCGCTCTCCACAGCCGGGCTCATCACCTGCTGCTATTTTTGTGACAGCGATGGATACAAATCCTCTCGCGGCAGATCCGATGATTGTTATTCGTGAAAATGAACAAGCATTTAATGATGGGCTGGTGGTGCTTAGTCGTTTAACTGAAGGTAAAGTTCATGTTTGTCATGGAATGGGAGAATTACCAAAAGTTACTTCGAGCTCACAAATTAGCTATACGCAGTTTGTCGGTCCACATCCGGCGGGTTTAGCAGGAACACATATTCATTTTCTTGAGCCTGTGAGTATCAAGAAAAAAGTATGGAGTCTTAATTATCAAGATGTTATCGCGATAGGTAAGTTATTCATTACTGGGTATCTTTATACAGATAGAGTTATTTCTTTAGCAGGACCGCAGGTTGAAAAGCCTCGTTTACTGCGCACTTGTTTAGGTGCAGATCTGTATGAACTCACCAAAGGTCAGCTTAAAGATGGGGAAAACCGTATTATTTCCGGTTCCGTGCTTTGGGGGGTTACCTGTGATGAAACGCATCATTATCTTGGCCGTTTTCATAATCAAGTCTCTGTTTTATCTGAAGGCCGTGATAAGGAACTATTTGGTTGGATCATGCCAGGTGCGGATAAATTTACGATTACACGCACGACTATTGGGCATTTTCTCAAAAATAAGCGCTTTAATTTCACCACAACAATGAATGGCGGTGAGCGTTCAATGGTACCAATTGGTAATTATGAGCGTGTTATGCCACTCGATATCATGATCACCCATCTGCTACGTGACCTCCTTGTTGGGGATACGGACACATCTCAAGAGTTGGGTTGTCTGGAGTTGGATGAAGAGGACTTAGGGCTGAGTACGTATGTATGCCCGGCCAAATATGAATATGGTCCAGTACTTCGTGACGTTCTGACTAAGATTGAGCTAGAAGGGTAATTCCATGGGTCTGAAAAATTTATTTGAAAAGTATGAGCACCATTTTGAACCCGGTGGAAAGTTAGAGAAATACTATGCGTTGTTTGAAGCTGTTTCGACTGTTTTTTACACGCCGGGAACCGTTACTAAGGGTCGTTCTCACGTTCGTGACACTATTGACCTGAAGCGTATGATGATTTTAGTTTGGCTTGCCGTATTCCCTGCGATGTTTTGGGGAATGTATAACGTTGGTAACCAAGCTATTCCTGCATTACATCACCTATATAGTGGCGTTGAGTTACAGCAAGTGCTTGCCGGTGATTGGCATTACAGTGTTGCTCAGTTTTTAGGTGCATCATTGACGCCTGATGCGGGCTGGGGAAGTAAAATGCTGCTTGGTGCAGTGTATTTTCTTCCTGTCTATCTAGTTGTCTTTCTTGTTGGTGGGTTCTGGGAAGTTTTATTTGCCATGATCCGTGGGCATGAAATCAACGAAGGCTTCTTTATTTCCTCAATATTATTTGCGCTAATTGTTCCACCAACCATTCCATTATGGCAGGCGGCGTTAGGGATAACATTTGGTGTTGTGGTTGCGAAAGAAATTTTTGGTGGAACAGGGCGCAATTTCTTAAACCCTGCTTTGGCAGGCCGAGCTTTCCTTTTCTTTGCTTATCCTGCACAGATTTCAGGTGACTTGGTTTGGACTGCGGCTGACGGTTTTTCGGGTGCAACTCCATTATCACAGTGGGCAACTGGCGGTGAACATGCGCTGATGAACACGGTGACAGGTGAACCCATTACTTGGATGCAAGCATTTCTAGGTAACATGCCGGGTTCTATTGGTGAAGTCTCGACATTGATGATTTTCATTGGTGGTGCACTTATTATTTTCTTCCGTATTGCTTCTTGGCGTATCGTTGCTGGAGTGATGTTAGGCATGATTGCCATGTCTTACTTGTTCAATCTAATCGGTTCAGACACCAATCCATTATTTGCTATGCAATGGTGGTGGCATATGGTTTTAGGCGGCTTTGCATTTGGTATGATTTTTATGGCGACAGACCCCGTTTCTGCATCATTTACAGATAAAGGTAAATGGGCATACGGTATTTTGATCGGTGTAATGTGCGTGCTTATCAGGGTTGCGAATCCAGCCTATCCAGAAGGAATGATGCTAGCAATCCTGTTCGCCAATCTGTTTGCTCCTCTGTTTGACTATATGGTCGTTCAAGCAAATATTAAGCGGAGAAAAGCCCGTGGCTAATGAAAAACCAAACAATAAAGATGGTATCGGAAGAACATTTCTAGTCGTTTTCATTTTATGTCTAGTATGTTCTGTCGTGGTAGCCGGTGCTGCTGTTGGGTTAAAACCTCAACAACAAGAACAAATCTTGTTAGATACACAACGTAATATTTTGAGTGTTGCGGGTTTGTTGAAACCAAATATGACTGTTGAAGAAATTCAACAAGTTTATCGTGAACGTATTACACCTAAACTTCTGAATTTTAAAACTAATGAGTTATCCGATAGCACTAGCCGATATGATTTGAACAATGAATTACGTAGTGATGAAACCAGTATTGCACTTTCACCTGCTGAGGATATTGCTAAAATTCGTCGTCGTGCAAATAGCGCTGAAATTTATCTGGTTAAAGATGAAGCGGGTAAAGTTTCTCAAATCATTTTGCCAGTATATGGTTCAGGTTTATGGTCGGTGATGTACGCATTTGTAGCAGTGGATATTGATGGCGTGACATCTCGCGGTATTACTTACTATGCACATGGTGAAACACCGGGCCTAGGTGGTGAAGTTGATAACAAACAATGGATAGCACAATGGCCAGGTAAAAAATTGTTTAACGAACAAGGTATGCCTGCGATTAAAATCGTGCGTAGTGGCTCAACCGATAGCCCATATGGTATTGATGGTCTTTCAGGTGCAACGCTGACATCAAACGGAATTCAACACACATTTGATTTCTGGATGGGTGATAACGGCTTTGGTCCGTTCCTGAAAAAAGTACGAGAAGGAGCGCTGAATAATGGCTGATTCAAAAGAAGTAAAACGCGTCCTACTTGGGCCGTTGTTTGATAATAACCCAATTGCATTACAGGTTTTAGGTGTGTGTTCGGCATTAGCTGTTACCACTAAGATGGAAACCGCACTGGTTATGACTATCGCTGTAACCTTGGTTACTGCGTTCTCTAACTTTTTTATCTCACTGATTAGAAATTATATTCCAAGTAGTGTGCGGATTATTGTACAAATGGCAATTATTGCTTCACTGGTAATTGTTGTTGACCAAATTCTACGCGCTTATGCCTATGAGATATCAAAACAGCTTTCTGTCTTTGTTGGTTTGATTATCACCAACTGTATCGTTATGGGACGCGCTGAAGCTTATGCAATGAAAGCGCCACCTATTGAAAGCTTTATGGATGGTATCGGTAACGGCCTTGGTTATGGCGTTATTTTAGTTTTAGTGGGTTTCTTGCGTGAATTATTTGGCTCAGGAAAACTGTTTGGTATCACGGTATTTGAATCGCTGCAAAATGGTGGTTGGTACATGCCGAACGGCTTGTTCCTTTTAGCGCCAAGTGCGTTCTTTATCATTGGCATGCTGATTTGGGGATTACGAACCTTGAAACCAGCTCAGATAGAGAAGGATTAACCTGATGGAACATTATATTAGCTTGTTTGTTAAAGCCATATTCATTGAAAACATGGCATTAGCGTTCTTTTTAGGTATGTGTACATTCCTTGCGGTATCGAAAAATGTCAAAACAGCTTTTGGTCTTGGAATTGCAGTTACTGTCGTTTTAGGTATCTCTGTGCCTGCAAATAACCTCGTGCTTAATTTAGTATTGCGCGATGGTGCTTTAGTTGAAGGAGTGGATTTATCATTTTTAAATTTCATTACCTTTATCGGGGTGATTGCAGCACTGGTTCAAATTCTCGAAATGATTTTGGATCGCTATTTCCCATCACTGTACAACGCATTGGGTATCTTCTTACCGTTGATTACCGTTAACTGTGCAATTTTTGGTGGTGTATCTTTCATGGCCCAGCGTGATTATAACTTTAGCGAATCCATCGTGTATGGTTTTGGTTCAGGTATTGGCTGGATGTTGGCGATTGTATTAATGGCCGCAATTCGTGAAAAAATGAAATATTCAGATATCCCAGCGGGTCTAAAAGGTTTAGGCATCACCTTTGTGACGACCGGTTTAATGGCATTGGGCTTTATGTCCTTCTCCGGCGTGCAGCTATAAAGGCGAGAAGAATTCATGGAAATTATTATTCTAGGTGTAGTGATGTTCACCCTGATAGTTTTGGTTTTGACAGGTTTGATCCTGTTTGCAAAATCTAAACTTGTCAATACAGGGAACATTAAGGTTGAAGTAAACGGTGACCCAGAGAAAAGTTTTGATGCGCCAGCAGGGGATAAGCTGCTAGGTATGCTGTCAAACCAAGGTATCTTTGTTTCATCGGCTTGTGGTGGTGGCGGTTCATGTGGCCAGTGTCGCGTAGTTATTAAAGAAGGTGGTGGTGATATTCTTCCAACCGAGCTTTCACATATTAACAAACGTGAAGCGAAAGAAGGTTGTCGCTTAGCTTGTCAAGTTAACGTCAAGCAAGACTTAAAAATTGAATTACCTGAAGAAATTTTTGGGGTTAAAAAGTGGGAATGTGAAGTTATCTCTAATGATAATAAAGCCACTTTCATTAAAGAATTGAAACTGAAAATTCCTGATGGGGAAGTGGTACCATTTCGTGCGGGGGGCTTTATTCAAATTGAATGCCCTGCACACGTAGTGAAATACTCAGATTTTGATGTGCCATTAGAGTACCGCGAAGATTGGGATAAATTTAATTTATTCCGCTATGTTTCTGAAGTGAAAGAGCCAACAGTACGTGCTTACTCGATGGCAAACTACCCAGACGAACATGGCATTATCTTGTTGAACGTGCGTATTGCAACACCTCCGCCACGTAATCCAGATGTTCCACCAGGCATTATGTCCTCTTATATTTGGTCACTAAAACCAGGTGATAAGGTCACTATCTCAGGTCCATTTGGTGAGTTTTTTGCAAAAGAGACTGATGCTGAGATGATTTTTGTGGGTGGTGGCGCCGGTATGGCACCTATGCGTTCTCATATTTTTGATCAACTTCGTCGTTTAAATACTAAACGTAAGATTAGTTTCTGGTATGGGGCTCGTTCTAAACGTGAAATGTTCTACACCGAAGATTTTGATCAATTAGCAGCGGAACATGAAAATTTCACATGGAATGTTGCACTTTCCGATGCTTTACCAGAAGATAATTGGACTGGCTATACTGGATTTATTCATAATGTCCTGTATGAAAATTACCTCAAAGATCACCCAGCGCCAGAAGATTGTGAGTTCTATATGTGTGGACCTCCAATGATGAATGCTGCGGTCATCAAGATGTTAAAAGACCTTGGTGTTGAAGATGATAATATCTTACTGGATGATTTTGGTGGCTAATACTACTAACGCTAAGTAAGTTGTATTGATTGTTCATGTATAGTGGCAGTAAAATCTGAAACAAAGAGGGGAAAACATGTTTTTCCCCTCTTTAAGATTTAAGACCGAAAATCAGTGAATTGATTTTTTATTTATTTTGACTGAAACATTCTCTTTATTTGTAAAAATGTTGATATTGTTAATAGTCTAAGTGTCCACAAATGTGAACATTTACGATTGAAGCAGAGAAAATTATGCTAAACAGAAAGATGATCGCCCCAATACTGTTATTTGCAGCAACTTTATTTTTAATCGCCTGCGGTGGACCTGAACAGCAAAATATTCAGGGACAAACAATGGGGACTTATTATTCTGTTAAGTATGTCTCTGATTCGTCAGAACATTCAACTGAAGCGATTCAATCGGAAATTGATAAGCGTTTGGAAGAAGTTAATGACCAAATGTCAACATACAGACCTGATTCTGAGCTAAGTCGTTTTAATCAATCAAAAGCAGTCAACGTACCTTTTCCTGTTTCCGCAGCAACGGCTAAAGTCGTTTCAAAAGCGATTGAAATTAATAAGTTAACCGATGGTTCTTTAGATGTGACGGTCGGCCCTTTAGTGAATTTATGGGGATTTGGACCGGAAGGACGCGTAACAAAAGCACCTACAGATGAAGAGTTAGAAAAGCGTCGGGCATGGGTTGGTATTGAAAAACTGTCTGTACAGGATAATAACCTAATTAAAACCATACCTGAGCTCTATGTAGATTTGTCATCAATAGCTAAAGGTTATGGTGTTGATGTTGTTGCTGAGTATTTAGAATCACTTAATATCAATGATTATATGGTTGATATCGGTGGAGAAGTTCGCACTAAAGGCCATAATGGTAAAGATGCACTTTGGCGGATTGCAATTGAAAAGCCCTCTACTGATGGCGTAAGCCAAACTGCACAAGAAATCATCGAACCAGGAAATCTGTCTATTGCGACTTCTGGTGATTACCGTAATTATTTTGAGCAAGACGGTGTTCGCTTCTCACATACAATTGATCCAAAAACAGGCAAACCAATTGTTCATAACCTCGTTTCGATTACTGTGCTTGCCGATAATTGCATGAGCGCTGATGGGTTATCGACGGGGCTGAATGTGTTAGGTCCAGATGTAGGTTTTGCACTTGCCGAAAAAATGAATATTCCTGTTTTTATGATTGTTAAGACGGATAAAGGGTTTGAAGAGCGTTATACTAAAGCATTCGAACCATTCTTAAAGAAAGACAGTAAATAGGAGGAGAAAGGAATGCTAAATACCTTTATTGCAGCCTTTGTCTTATTTTTATTGGCATTTTTAGGTATGTCACTTGGATATATTATTAAGCGTAAAAGTATTCAAGGGAGTTGCGGTGGGCTAAGCAGCATTGGTGTTGAGAAAGTATGCGATTGCCCAGAGCCTTGTGATGCACGTAAAAAACGGATGGCGCGTGAAGAAGCACGGCAAAAAATGTTAGATAAACATAGAATTATTTAAAGTGATATTTCTCGGTAAGCATACTTATGGAATATGGGTATGCTTATATTTATTAATATCTAATACATTTCTTTCGAACAAGAACCAGATGTAGGGTAAATAATAGACATCTGCTTTGAATTCCCGTTAAAATTAATGGTTACTTTGCCATTGTCGTTATCCTGAATTTGACAAGGCAGATAATCCCCACTACTCCAAAACTGCCCATCTTTAGTGACTATTTTTGCTTTCCATGCCATTTTGTCTTTTAAATCAAAGCTAAAGGTATGGATATCCTTAATAGTTCTTTTATCTGCCAAATTATAAAGAACAAAAACGTTCTCGATGATATTAGAACCTCGTTGATAAAAAATTTCGACTTTCTTTAAATCTTCATTCCAAAAATTCTCAATCGAGATTTGCCCAAGTGATGTAGACATAAATTTAGCCCTTTGATTATTAGATGTAATTAATTATCACACCAATATCTTAAGGTGTAATTAATATTGATTATCATTTGCTAACAACAAAGTATTCATTGAAATGCATTATGAAATAAAAATGGCTTAATTAATCTATAGCGGGTAACAATATAATTTTGTTATTACATAAATTAGCTTAAGCCAGTTAATAAACTACTGTTTGAAGGCCTTCGGTGAGTCAACCATCACTGCATCTGCACCAATTTCTTTAGCTAATTGATAGTCACTGGCATTGTTTACACCAAATAAAATAATATAGGCGTTCCCTGTTTTTCTAAAACAATCAACCGCTTCTTTATCCCAAGACAGTGTTGCAGGAGAACGGGCTTCACCTAAAGTGTATTTCTCAACAACCTCGACTTTGCGGTGTAATTCAAAGCCATACCAACGAACGGATTGCGTATCTTGAGTGGTAGATTGTTCAGCTGCGACGGGGCACTGATGGTTCATTACGCTATTTGCTAATAGGGTACGGGTATCATCACGGCTTTCAAAGGTATTAATTTTTGTCGAAATCTTTGGCAATGCTTTAATGAAATCGTTATTAGTGGAATAGAAGCGAACCTGATTAAATGCATTGGTTTTATTTAATAATGAAAATATCGCTTTTGCTTGGATATCAGGATCTGCATCTGGAGATTTCAAATCGATATAAAAAGGTGTATCTGGATATTTTTTTAAGATAGTTTCTAAAGTAGTAATGGTTGTTTCTTGAGCGGGTAATTGTAAGTTATTTTTTTGATTAAATTGGTGAGCTGCGCTTATTTGGCTGAGTTGTTCGGCAGAATAATTTGAAATTGGCCCTTTTTTATTGGTTAGCGCATCTAAGTCACTTGGTCGATACAGCACCAGCTGATCATCTTTACTGAGTTGTACGGTGAGCCAAATCGCATTGGCTTTATTATCTTTTGCTAAGTTAATTGCATAAAGGGTATTTTCTGGGGCATCAGCAGTTCCGGCTCGGTGTGCCACAATTTGTGGGTTTTGTGCGAATGCACTGTGACTAGCAAGAAGAAATAGACTGATAACCATTCCTTTTTTTATACGTGGTGTTAATTTATTCATTGTGTGTATTTCCTATGATGTTAATTATATCAATATGTTGTGTTAATTTTAATGAATTGTTGTTGTAATACTTTTTTTGTCATTTGTAAGTAGTTCTTCATGAAATTAAGACTAACTTGCAATTGTAATCCGATTTTTTAATGGCTCTTCTCATCAAATTATATGGGTGAAGTTTAAGCTAATTGCTAGAATGCATTGATGTACAGGCACTATATACATATGGAAATCGTAGATTCTGGCAGTAATATATTTCAATCGTATGAATAAGTGCGTGACTGAATATTTCAAACGTCATCACACAATGAGGCATGTATATAATTGAATGTTTCATAACTATACTGTATATTTAATCAGTATTTTATGGTGTGAGTGTATTATGCGTAAAATTATTCATATTGATATGGACTGCTTTTATGCAGCGATAGAAATGCGTGATGATCCCTCTTTACGCAATGTGCCTGTCGCTGTGGGAGGAAGTGCGGATCGCCGAGGGGTTATCTGTACGGCAAATTATGAAGCGCGGCGCTTTGGTGTGCATAGTGCTATGTCCACGGCGATTGCGTTACGACTTTGTCCTCATCTTAAAGTTGTTTCAGGGCGAATGTCGTTATATAAAGAGACATCTGTCCGTATTCAGCAAATTTTCGCACGTTACACTGACTTAATTGAACCTCTTTCCCTTGATGAAGCTTACTTAGATGTTACTGATTGCCAACAATTACATGGCTCAGCAACTTTAATTGCAGAAGCTATTCGTCAACAAATTTTTGATGAATTACAACTCACCGCATCTGCGGGTATTGCGCCGATAAAATTTTTGGCAAAAATCGCATCTGATATGAATAAACCGAACGGTCAATACGTGATTAAACCGCAAGATATGGCTGAGTTTGTTTTAACATTGTCACTTAAAAAGATCCCCGGAGTAGGCAAAGTCACGGCTCAAAAATTAGCAGATATGGGATTACATACCTGTGCCGACGTCCAAAAATATGACGTAATCGCATTAATTAAAAACATGGGTAAATTTGGACAATCATTATGGGAGCGTTGTCATGCTATCGATGAGCGCCCAGTGAATCCTGATAGATTACGTAAATCGGTTGGGGTAGAGCGAACATCAGCGGAAGATATTCATCAGTGGGAGGAATGTTTATTGTTGTTGGATAAGCTATACGATGAACTGCAATTGCGCTTAGCAAAAGTAAAACCAGACTTACGTATTGCTCGCCAAGGTGTGAAATTTAAATTCGCTGATTTTCAACAAACAACACAAGAGCATGTTTATCCAATACTTGATAAATCAGATTTAGTTCAAATTGCAAAACAAGTTTGGGAAAATCGTCGGAAAGGTAGGGGAGTCCGGCTAGTGGGGTTACATGTTATGTTGATAAGTCCTCAGCTCGAACAGCAATTATCTTTATCCTTCATACTTTGAGCCACAGCGTTGTTGGCTTCTCAAGGTATCTTTATCCTTCATACTTTGAGCCATAACGTTGTTGGCTGCATTCGCTAACCGTGGTCACATACTTATGTATGCTCCCAAGGATTAGCTCAATTGCCGCCTAGTTACAGCTCAAATTATTTTGGATAATATTTTAAAACTTAAAACTTAAAACTTAAAACTTAAAACTTAAAACTTAAAACTTAAAACTTAAAA
>NZ_JBQDNB010000001.1:0-16703 GCF_052096715.1 Providencia sp. | reverse complement strand
CTTAAATTATTGTTGATAGTAATTAAAATAAAAAAGCACCCTTTGAGGATGCTTTGATATGCAAAGATAAAATGAAGTTAAATTAATTTTTAACTGGAATATCTTTTAAAATTGCGGTTAATAATGTCCAGTATTGGCCAACGCTTTCAATGTGCACGCGTTCATCGGGTGAGTGAGCACCACGAATAGTTGGGCCGATAGAAACCATATCCATTAATGGGTAAGGTTTTTTGAACAAGCCACACTCAAGGCCCGCGTGGATAACCATAATATTAGGTGTTTTACCAAACAGTTTTTGGTAAGTTGCGCTAACAATATGCATAACCGGTGAATTTGCATCAGGTTGCCAGCCTGGGTAGCTGCCTTGTGCTTTGCATTTGGCTTGCGCTAATTTGCTGATTGAAGTCAGCATATTAACAACATAATTTTTGCCACTATCAATCAAAGAGCGGACTAAGAAGATAACTTCGGCTTTATCTACTGTCATGGTGACAACGCCTTCATTCAGTGAAGTTTCAACAACACCTTTAGCAACATCACTCATGCGAATAACGCCATTTGGCGCAGCATTTAAGAAGAACACAAACCGTTTTTGGCAATCATCAGTGATCGCTTTAAGCTCAGTTTTGGTTTCATCGAGTAAAAAGACCACATTAGGCTCTACAGCCGCTAATTCATTTTGCAAAATAGCTTCATAACGTGCTCTAAGCGCTGTTAACTCATCTACTTTATCAGCAGGAACTGCAACAATAGCATGACCTTCACGTGGAATTGCATTGCGCAGAGTGCCACCAGTTAATTCGAGCAATTTTAAGCCCAAGTCTTCTGCATGACCTGCGAGAAAACGTGCTAATAGCTTGTTGGCATTGCCTAATCCAAGGTGTACATCACCACCGGAATGGCCACCTTTTAAACCTTTTAATGTTAAGGTAAAGGTTTTATAGTCTTGGGGTAATGCTTCGCGAGTTAAATCGAATGTTGCAGTAAAATCAACACCACCCGCACAACCCATGTAAATTTCGCCTTCTTCTTCTGAGTCCGTGTTGATCAGAATGTCAGCTTGTAACCAATTAGGCTGTAAACCAAATGCGCCGTCCATGCCTGTTTCTTCGGTCATGGTTAGCAAAACTTCAAGTGGACCATGTTCAACTGTATCATCAGCCAACACTGCAAGTGCAGATGCCATACCGATGCCATTATCAGCACCGAGGGTAGTGCCTTCAGCAGTGACCCATTCACCATTCACATAAGGACGGATTGGGTCTTTTGTGAAATCATGAACAGTATCATTATTTTTTTGTGGAACCATATCTAAGTGTGCTTGTAAAACGACTGCTTTACGATTTTCGTAGCCTGCCGTTGCTGGCTTACGGATCAAGATATTACCCACTTGGTCTCTTTCTACGTGAAAACCTTTTTGTTTTGACCATTCGATAATATGTGCAGCAAGCGCTTCTTCATGCTTAGAAGGGTGTGGAATTGAGCAGATTTTGGCGAAAATGTCCCAAAGCGGTTGTGGTGAGAGTTTAGATAGTTGTGACACGTTTTTTCTCCTTAAATTTTCCCGTTATATTTCAAGTTGTCGCATTATCGGGCGGCTAAACTACAACTCTCAATATTTAAAGGATATATCGCTTAAATGGTTGCCTAACAGCATGAAGCCTATAGTTAAAGACCTCATTATTGATTGGTTCAGCATACCACTTTATTTTGAACAATGGACAGTGTAAATGATATTAATTCAGGCCAGTAGGTGATTATTACTGGTTTTTAGTGCGCCGAATCACTATAATCTCGCGCAACCTTTTTTCCGCAAAACACATTCAGTTTTACTCAGCGTCGGGACCCGAATATTATGAGCGAAAAATATGTCGTAACGTGGGATATGTTGCAAATACATGCCCGTAAACTCGCACAACGTTTGTTACCAGTAGAGCAATGGACTGGGATTATCGCGGTTAGCCGTGGTGGTTTAGTTCCTGCCGCACTTCTTGCTCGTGAGCTAGGTATCCGTCACGTTGATACCGTATGCATCTCTAGCTATGACCATGACAATCAACGCGAAATGAATATTATTAAGCGTGCAGAGGGTAATGGTGAAGGCTTTATCATCATTGATGATTTAGTTGATACCGGTGGTACTGCACAAGCTATTCGTGACATGTATCCAAAAGGTCATTTTGTCACCATTTTCGCAAAACCTGCGGGCCGTCCATTAGTTGATGACTATGTTATCGATATCCCTCAAGATACTTGGATTGAACAACCATGGGATATGGGGGTTGTATTTGTGAAACCTCTGTGCGAGCAAGATAAATAAATCGTTATTTTATATTTTTAATGCATAGGTAAAAGATAACGACAATTAAATCTTAAAAATTTTTAGTTGTTGTAAACAAAACATGAATACCTAATAAATTTGTTAAAAATACGATATTATAGGGGAATGCAATAGCATTCCCTTTTGTTTTATATAGCCGTCATATTCCAAAATTATATGAGTAGGTGATAAGTAATGACTCAGCAAAATCTCTCCGAAAAACTCTTCAAACCTAAAATAAGACAAGTTGAAACCTCTACATTAGTCTCTTATTCCTCATATGATCTGCCTGAAATAAAAGATCATAGCGTATTAAACGGAACTCAACATGCCGGTTGGTACCGGATGATTAATCGCTTAATGTGGATTTGGCGTGGTATCGACGCATTAGAAATTGAGGAAGTTTTAAGTCGTATTGCTGTTTCAGATGCTAAACGCAGTAATGAGAACCTTCTTGATACTGTTATTGGTAATCGACGCGGTAATTGGTGCTTTGAATGGTCGCATCAAGCCATGCTTTGGCAGCAAAAGGCATTACAATTCGAAAAGGGTGAAAAGGCATGCGATGCATGGTTACGGGCGGCTAATTTATATAGTATCGCCGCTTATCCTTTTATTAAAGGCGATGAATTAGCTGACCAAGCTGTATTATTGGCGTGTAAAGCTTATGACAGTGCAGCACAATTTTCTGAATATCAATTGAAAAAAATTGCGTTCAAAATTGAAGGTGGTAAAGAGGTTTGTGGTTTTTTACATATTCCTTCAAATGCACAAGGACCTTATCCTACCGTGATGGTTTGCGGTATGTTAGATAGTTTGCAAATTGATTTTAATCGTTATTTTCGGGATTATTTAGAGCCGCTTGGCATTGCGATGTTAACGTTGGATATGCCTTCAATTGGCTACTCAATAAAATATAAATTATCTCAAGAAACCAGTACATTACATGAGCAAGTTGTTCGCCAGTTAGATACCATTCCTTGGATTGATCATACTCGTTTTGGTATTGTAGGGATGCGCTTTGGGGCAAATATAGCATTAAGACTAGCTTATATGTGTCCTGATAAAATAAAAGGCGTTGCCGTCATCGGCCCAATTGTTCACAGTTTACTTAATGACGAAAAATATCAAAAAGATATTCCTCGTATGGTATTAGATGTATTTGCGAGTCGTATTGGTATTTATCAAGTTGATGGTGCTTCTTTACGTCATGAATTAAGTTGTTATTCATTGAAAAAACAAGGCCTTCTTGGTAAACGTAGTAAAGTACCTATGATGTCAGTATGTTTAAAAAATGATATTTATAGTCCGAAAGAAGAGTCAACTTTAATCGCGCGTTCATCAGTGGATGGTGATTTAGTTATGTTGCCAAGTAGTCCAATTTTTGCAAATTTTGAAAAAGCACTGAGTGAAACGACAGCTTGGTTAAAAACTAAAATACTTTAATTTTATTGAATGACTTGCTTATTTCTTGGCTTTTGTTAAAAAGGGATCTTCCCAAGAAGGAGATCCTTAACATGGCTTTACCGACTGAATATTCAAATGGAAAGTATTTAAAGAAATTTGCTGCAATGGGTCCTTATTTACGCGAAAAACAATCACTAAATGGTTGTTATTTTTTTGATAGCTTAGTTGTTTGCGTTAATGCGAATATCTCACCCGAAAAACGTGAATTTTGGGGGTGGTGGTTGAAATTAGTTGCCACTAGCGAAGGTTTTGAATTTTCTTATCAACTTGGCTTATATAATAGCCATGGTAGTTGGCAAGCTAAAGTGTTGAAAGATCCTGTCACGATAGCCGCAGTAGAAAAAAATTTGGTATCGTTTCACCAAGCCCTTTCTAAACAATTATCCGAGCTTGAGTTAACCCTCTTCCCTTCGCAACTAATGACAGAATTAAAACTGGAATTAAGCGCATAAATTTGTTTTAAACAAACTTTTGTTGAATTTTGCGTTATGCCTGTTGGCATAACGCGTTTCACCTGATAAAAATGATAGCTACTTTGTAATTTATTAATCCTAATGGCAGAAAAATGATGAAAAATAGCCAGACGCTGGTTGTTAAGTTAGGTACCAGTGTATTGACGGGGGGCTCACGCCGTTTAAATCAAGCCCATATTGTTGAGTTAGTTAGGCAGTGTGCGCAGCAATATGAAAAAGGGCACCGCATTATTATTGTGACATCAGGGGCAATTGCCGCTGGTCGCGAACATCTTAATTACCCCGAATTACCAGCAACTATTGCATCTAAACAGTTGTTAGCGGCGGTCGGTCAAAGTCGTCTGATCCAATTGTGGGAAAGGTTGTTTTCTATTTACGGCATTCATATTGGCCAAATGTTGCTAACTCGGGCAGATCTTGAAGACCGTGAACGTTTCTTGAATGCCAGAGATACACTTCAAGCATTACTTGATAACGGTATTATTCCTGTTATTAATGAAAATGATGCGGTAGCGACTGCGGAAATTAAAGTGGGCGATAACGATAACTTATCGGCTCTTGCCGCAATTTTAGGCGATGCTGACAAACTTTTATTACTGACCGATATCGAAGGTTTGTATGATGCAGACCCTCGCAGTAATCCTGATGCTAAGTTGATCCCAGAAGTTTATGGTGTTAATGACGAATTACGTAAAATGGCGGGCGATAGTGTAAGCGGATTAGGGACAGGCGGAATGGCAACTAAATTACAAGCTGCGGATGTTGCTGGTCGAGCGGGTATTGATGTTATCATTGCCGCGGGTAATAAGCCGGATGTAATTAGTGCTGTAATTGAAAATATTCCTGTGGGGACAAGGTTCTACGGACAAAAAAATCCAATGGAGAACCGTAAACGCTGGATTTTTGGTGCGCCAGCCGCAGGTGATGTTTATATTGATGATGGCGCACAGCTTGCCATCTTAGAAAAAGGCAGCTCATTATTACCCAAAGGTATTAAGAAAATCGAAGGTGATTTTTCACGAGGTGCAGTGATCCGAATTCGTAATATGGTCGGAAAAGACTTAGCTCATGGTGTGAGCCATTACAATAGCGATGCACTGCGCATGATTGCGGGTCATCATTCACAAGAAATTGGTCGCATACTTGGCTATGAACATGGCTCGGTTGCTGTTCATCGCGATGATATGATAGTGAGTTAATTATGTTAGAGAAAATGGGTAAAGCGGCACGAGTGGCCTCATGGCAATTAGCGCAATTAAGCACAAAACAAAAAAATGCAGCCCTTGAGCAAATTGCTGATTTATTAGAACAAGAAAGTGCAGTTATTTTGTCTGCTAATCAGCAAGACATGAAACTGGCGCAAGACAGTGGCATGACTGAGGCATTACAAGATCGTTTGTTATTGACCGAAGCTCGCCTAAAAAATATTGCTGATGATGTTAGGCAGGTTTGCCAATTAGCTGATCCTGTTGGTCAAATTATTGATGGCAGCTTACTTGATAGTGGCCTAGATTTACAACGTCGCCGAGTTCCTCTTGGGGTTATTGGTGTGATTTATGAAGCTCGCCCGAACGTTACTGTTGATGTCGCTTCTTTATGCTTAAAAACAGGCAATGCGGTTATTTTACGTGGTGGAAAAGAGACTCATAATACCAATCTTGCCGTTGTGAGTGTTATTCAACAAGCGCTTAAAAATAGCGGATTGCCAGCTGATGCAGTACAAGCAATTAATAATCCTGATCGTGAACTAGTGACTCAGCTACTAAAATTAGATAGTTATATCGATATGCTGATACCACGAGGTGGCGCTGGTTTACATCGATTATGTCGTGAACAATCAACGATCCCAGTCATAACGGGTGGTATTGGTGTTTGCCATACTTTTGTTGATGAATCCGTTGATTTTGATAAAGCACTCAGTGTGATAGTCAATGCTAAAGTTCAGCGTCCAAGTGCGTGTAATTCACTTGAAACATTATTAGTGCATCAAAGTATTGCAGCTGATTTTATGCCGCGATTGAGTGAAGTCATGGCACAAAAACAAGTCACCTTACATGCCAGTGAGCAGGCTATGCCTTTCTTACAGCAAGGGCCAGCTAAGGTTATTGATGTTAAACCTGAAAATTTAATTGATGAGTGGTTATCGCTTGATCTGAATGTTGAGATTGTGGCTGATATAGATGCGGCGATTGACCATATTCGACATTATGGCACCTCTCATTCAGATGCGATTTTGACTGAATCGCTGAGTCAGGCAAATTATTTTGTTCATCGGGTAGATTCCTCAGCGGTTTACGTTAATGCGAGCACACGTTTTACCGATGGTGGGCAATTTGGTTTAGGTGCTGAAGTTGCTGTGAGCACGCAAAAATTACATTCACGAGGCCCTATGGGGCTTGATGCACTAACGACCTATAAGTGGATTGGCTACGGTGATTTTCTTAGCCGTGCTTAACGCGTAAACTGTTATAACGAGAGCTACACTAAGGTGTAGCTTTATTTTTTATTGTTTGCCGTTTTTGACCGCCACTGATTAACAGCTGTGTGGCAGATGTAACGTAACAATCATGATGGGATGAATTTTGATGTTTTACATTATAGGTCCAAGAGGTTCAGGAAAGACAACAATCGGCAAGCGTTTAGCTGAGCATAAAGGGTATCAATTTGTCGATACTGACAAACTTATCTTAGAACATGCAGGTAAAAGTATTGCTGAAATTGTTGCTCAACATGGATGGGCGTATTTTCGACATCTAGAAAGCGAGATATTACAATCAATTAAGCAAGACAAAACGATTGTTTCGACCGGTGGTGGAATTATTCTTTCTGAAGAAAATCAGCGGATTATGCGTGATAACGGTACTGTGATTTATTTGAGCGCAGATCCGAGTATATTGGCACAGCGGTTAGCAGCAGAACCTCAAGAAGATCAACGCCCTAGCTTGACTGGAAAGTCTTTATTAGAGGAAATAGAAGAAGTGATGCAGCTAAGAGAGCCTATTTACCTAGCTACAGCGCATTATGTTGTTGATGCCACTCAACCTATAGATGTTATTATTCAACAAGTGAAAGATTTAACATAAATGCTTTACCGTTTAATCACACTTTCGGAATAAACTACTTAGTATCATAAGTAATATCGCGACATAATCATGATTGTATAATTATTCACTAATTCATAAAGCATCGTCATAATATAGGGATTCATTATGTTGGCAAAAATTGTCAAAACCATACTTAGATTTTTATTTCGAGTTCAAGTTATTGGCGACGCTAAGGAATTTAATCAAGATAAATGTTTGATTACACCTAATCATGTTTCCCTTCTTGATGGTGTTTTAGTCGCTTTATTTTTGCCTGTAAAACCTGTATTTGCTGTCTATTCTACATTTGCGACACCGCGAATGATTAAGTTATTAAAGCCTTATGCTGATATTGTTCCTCTCGATCCCGCTAACCCTTTAGGTATTAGAACGTTAGTCAAAGAAGTCGATAAAGGGCGTCCAATTGTTATTTTTCCGGAAGGGCGCATCTCTGTTCATGGCTCTTTGATGAAAATCTATGAGGGTGCTGCATTTGTGGCGGCTAAATCCCAAGCTAAAGTTGTCCCAATTCGTATTGAAGGGGCTGAACGTAGTCATTTTGGATATCTAAAGGGGATTATTCCGCTTAAATGGTTCCCTAAAATCACGTTGCATATTTTACCCGTTCAAACAATCCCAATGCCTGATGCACCTAAATCGGTTGAACGCCGTAGCCTTGCAGGGGAACATCTTTATCAAATAATGAAGTCGGCACGTATGGCTTGTCGACCACAAATGACATTAGTTGAAGCTTTCATCGATAGTGTGCAACGCTTTGGTCGATGCACTCCATGTATTGAAGATATTGCGTTCAAAGAAGATTCTTACCAAGGCCTACTGAAAAAAACCTTGGGTGTGGGACGCATTATCGAACGCTATACAAAAGAAAATGAGCGTATTGGTCTATTGCTACCGAATGCAACCGTTACTGCTGCTGCTATATTTGGCGCATTAATGCGGGGGCGAGTGCCTGCCATGCTGAATTATACCGCAGGTAGCCATGGAATTAGTAACGCATTAAAAGCCTCTGCGGCAAACGTGGTCTTTACTTCTCGTCAGTTTTTAGAAAAAGGCAACTTGGCCCATATTCCTCAGCAAGTGCCGGAAGCAACTTGGATTTATCTTGAAGATTTAAAAGATACCGTCACTTTGCAAGATAAGATTTGGATTGTTAAACATTTATTTTCACCCCGTAAGGCAATAATCCCTCGCAAAGTTGATGATGAAGCTATCGTACTGTTTACCTCTGGGTCAGAAGGTACGCCAAAAGGGGTGGTTCATAGTCATGCAAGCTTGTTAGCGAACGTTGAGCAAATTAAAACCATTGCAGATTTCACTCCGCGCGATCGCTTTATGTCATCACTGCCATTATTTCATGCATTTGGTTTGACGGTGGGTTTGTTTATCCCTCTCTTTTCCGGTAGCCGCGTATTTCTCTATCCAAGCCCTTTGCATTACCGAATTATTCCTGAGTTGGTTTACGATAAAAACTGTACCGTTTTATTTGGTACTTCGACCTTTTTAGGTAATTATGCCCGTTTTGCTCATCAATATGATTTTGCTCGCTTGCGTTATGTCGTTGCTGGTGCTGAAAAATTATCAGATAGCACCAAAAAAATCTGGTTTGAAAAATTTGGTATTCGTATTCTTGAAGGCTATGGCGTGACCGAATGCGCACCTATAGTGTCAATCAATGTGCCAATGGCAACCAAAGAAGGCTCTGTGGGACAGATCTTGCCAGGAATGGAAGCTCGAATCATCCCACTACCAGGTATAGAAAAAGGTGGAAAGTTGCAACTCAAAGGCCCGAATATCATGAAAGGCTATTTGCGTGTTGAAGCGCCGGGTATTCTAGAAACGCCGAGCGCTGAAAATGCGCAAGGTGAGCGGGAACCAGACTGGTACGATACTGGTGATATTGTTGAATTAGATAAAAGAAATTACTGCACTATTAAAGGTCGAGTAAAACGTTTTGCTAAACTTGCAGGCGAAATGGTTTCTTTGGAAAGTATTGAACAAATGATCTTTAGCATGTCACCGAATGCACAGCACGGAGTTGTTACTAAACCTGATAGTAGTAAAGGCGAAGCATTAGTTTTGTTTACTACCGATAAGCAACTGGACCGTAGTGCATTATCTACGGCGGCTAAAAGTAAAGGGTTAACTGAACTTGCCGTTCCTCGTGATATCCGTTGGGTAAAAGAACTTCCTGTATTAGGTAGCGGAAAAACCGATTTTGTTACGCTAAAACAAATGGCTTTGAAGGATGAATAAAATGGACGATTTAGCGCAAAAGGCTCCGTTATTAAGTCGAGGCATGAAGGCTGTACTGGCTTCACAATTTCTTTCTGCTTTTGCGGATAATGCATTGTTATTTGCAATTTTGGCGCAGCTCAAGGCTGAGTTTTATCCAGAATGGAGTCATCCAATACTGCAAATGGTTTTTGTTTTTACCTATATCGTATTAGCACCTTTTGTCGGCCAAATCGCAGATCGGTTTTCAAAAGGCCGAGTCATGTTGTTTTCTAATATCTTTAAATTTATTGGTGCGCTTGGTATCTGTGTCGGAGTCAATCCATTCTTATGTTATGGATTAGTGGGAATAGGTGCTGCATCTTATTCACCGGCTAAATACGGGATATTAGGTGAATTAACTGGGGGGGATAACCTGGTTAAAGCCAATGGTATGATGGAAGCTTCAACTATTGCGGCAATCCTTGTTGGTTCAGTCGTAGGTGGAATGTTATCTGACATCAATCTCATGCTTGCACTTGGCACCTGCGCTGCATTATATGCGCTCGCCGTTGTGGTTAACTTTTTCATCCCACATCTTGCAGCCGCAAGACCGGCTAAGGGTTGGAATTTCAAACAACTTTTAATCGATTTTTCATCTGCTTGTCGTATATTGTGGGCGAATCAAGAAAGTCGTTTCTCTTTGGTAGGTACAAGCTTGTTTTGGGGGGCTGGTGTCACGTTACGTTTTTTATTAGTGGCATGGGTACCTATTGCTCTTGGGTTACAAGATAACACAACGCCAACAGTCCTTAATGCGATGGTTGCTGTGGGAATTGTTGCTGGGGCAGGGCTTGCCGCTAAATTTATCACACTTAAAACAGTTTATCGTTGTATTCCTGCTGGTATTGTTATTGGTGTGATGGTTATCTTACTTTCGTTACAAACTAGCCTATTACCTTCTTATTTTATTCTCATTGTTCTTGGGATATTTGGCGGTTTATTTGTCGTTCCTCTTAATGCGTTATTGCAAGAGAAAGGAAAAGAAACTGTCGGTGCAGGTAATGCCATCGCTGTTCAAAATTTAGGTGAAAATAGTGCAATGCTAATTATGTTAGGATTGTATTCACTGGCAATAAAAGTAGGATTGTCGGTAGTTCATGTGGGAATTGGCTTTGGTGCGGTATTTACTATCGCTATTGCAGGATTATGGATTTGGGATCGCGCTCGTAAAAAAGTTTAAATAAAGGTGTACAACAAAATGGTCGATGAGAAGCAACTCGAAATATTAAGTATTCAGATTGGCAAATTACTCTTGCAACAAGGTAAAACAGTCACCACTGCGGAGTCTTGTACTGGAGGATGGATAGCTAAAGTACTTACGGATATTGCAGGTAGCTCAGCCTATTTTCATCGCGGTTTTGTAACATACAGTAATGATGCAAAGCACCAAATGATTGGTGTACAAAATGAATTATTTCAGCAATTTGGTGCAGTAAGTGCACAAGTTGTATCTGAAATGGCAACAGGCGCACTAAAAGAAGCCGCGGCTGATTATGCTGTATCTGTGAGTGGTATTGCGGGTCCTGATGGCGGTAGTATAGAAAAACCAGTTGGGACCGTTTGGTTTGGTTTTGCTCAAAAACAAGCTGATGGAAGCAGTGATGTGATAACAAAACAGTGCTTGTTTCAAGGTGATAGAAATCAAGTTCGTTTAGAATCAACGTGTTATGCGCTTGAGTTTCTTTTACAGATCATAAGTAAAAAATCTTCTTGATACTGTATGATTATACAGTATACTTGGTTCCAACAAATTAAATCCAATCGTTTTATCGCAGTGGTTAATATCATTGCACTTAGGGAGTGAACATGGCTATTGATGAAAACAAACAAAAAGCACTTGCTGCGGCACTTGGTCAAATTGAAAAGCAATTTGGTAAAGGTTCTATTATGCGCCTTGGTGAAGACCGCACAATGGATGTTGAAACTATCTCAACAGGCTCTTTATCACTCGACGTTGCACTAGGTGCTGGTGGTTTACCATTAGGGCGTATTGTTGAAATCTATGGCCCTGAATCTTCAGGTAAAACAACGCTGACATTACAAGTTATTGCATCAGCTCAACGTAGTGGTAAAACATGTGCGTTTATCGATGCTGAGCATGCTCTTGACCCTATCTATGCTAAAAAGCTAGGCGTTGATATCGACAACTTGCTTTGTTCTCAACCGGACACTGGTGAGCAAGCATTAGAGATTTGTGATGCGCTGACACGCTCTGGTGCTGTAGATGTTATCATTGTTGACTCCGTTGCCGCTTTAACACCAAAAGCAGAAATTGAAGGTGAAATTGGCGATTCACATATGGGCCTTGCTGCTCGAATGATGAGCCAAGCGATGCGTAAGCTTGCGGGTAACCTGAAAACATCAAATACACTTTTAATCTTTATCAACCAAATTCGTATGAAAATTGGTGTGATGTTCGGTAACCCAGAAACCACAACGGGCGGTAATGCACTGAAGTTCTATGCATCTGTACGTTTAGATATTCGCCGCATTGGTGCTGTAAAAAATGGTGACGAAATCGTTGGTAGCGAAACGCGTGTCAAAGTGGTGAAAAATAAAATTGCTGCGCCATTTAAACAAGCGGAATTCCAAATCCTTTACGGTGAAGGTATTAATACCGTTGGTGAGCTGATTGACCTTGGTGTTAAACATAAGTTGATTGAAAAAGCAGGGGCTTGGTATAGCTACAAAGGCGAAAAAATTGGCCAAGGTAAAGCTAACTCAACAGTTTATTTGAAAGAACGCCCAGAAATCGCAAATGAAATCGATACGAAACTGCGTGAAATGTTATTAAACCACACTGGTGAATTTAATAGTGCAGCAACTGACTTCATCAGTGATTCTGATGAAGAGGAAACGACAGAAGAAATTTAATTCTAGTTTAGTTTTCTAATAAATCAGTCGGTTATAGACGCCACTCTTAAATGAGTGGCGTTTTTTTGTTTTTATCTATCATAATATTTATTTTCACTTATCATAATAATAGTTTATCGGGTTGTTTTTCTGTGGAAAAATACCGTGACCAGAGGTATAAACATACTTTCAGAAAATATCTAGACGCTTTACAATAAAAGCCGCAAATGGATGTATCTAAATTTTACTTCTAAATAAAGAGACTTTATTTTATTAGTCACTTTTTAATCGGAGAGTTGATTAGAGGTGATGTTACATTCCATCTCAACAATTCGTAATTCAGTTTTCAGCTTGTTATCGGGATAAATATGAGTAAAAGCACCGCTGAGATCCGTCAAGCGTTTCTCGACTTTTTTCATACGAAAGGTCATCAAGTGGTCGCCAGCAGTTCGCTAGTGCCAAATAATGACCCTACTTTATTGTTCACTAACGCAGGGATGAACCAGTTCAAAGATGTATTTCTTGGCCTGGATAAAAGAGCATATTCCCGAGCGACAACCGCACAACGTTGCGTGCGAGCAGGTGGTAAACACAACGACCTAGAAAACGTAGGTTATACAGCACGTCACCATACCTTCTTTGAAATGTTAGGTAACTTCAGTTTCGGCGACTATTTCAAGCATGAAGCGATACAATTTGCTTGGGAATTATTAACCAGTGAAGATTGGTTTAATCTACCGAAAGAAAGACTGTGGGTTACTGTATACGCGACAGATGATGAAGCTTATGACATCTGGAATAAAGAAATTGGCATTCCAGTTGAACGCATAATTCGTATTGGCGATAACAAAGGTGCTCCATACGCGTCTGATAACTTTTGGCAGATGGGCGATACGGGGCCATGTGGTCCTTGCACTGAAATTTTCTACGATCATGGTGATCACATCTGGGGTGGACCGCCTAATAGCCCTGAAGAAGACGGTGATCGCTATATTGAGATCTGGAATCTTGTTTTCATGCAATTTAACCGTCAATCAGACGGTACGATGGAACCGCTACCTAAACCATCAGTTGATACAGGAATGGGCTTAGAGCGCATTTCAGCAGTACTACAGCATGTAAATTCTAACTATGATATTGATATTTTCCGCGAATTAATTTCAGCCGCTGCAAATGCGACAGGTGCAAGTGATCTTTCTAATAAATCATTGCGCGTGATTGCTGACCACATTCGTTCGTGTGCATTCTTAGTTAGCGATGGTGTCATTCCGTCGAATGAAGGGCGTGGTTATGTACTTCGTCGTATTATTCGCCGTGCGGTACGTCATGGTTATATGCTAGGTGCGAAAGAGGCATTTTTCTACAAATTAGTCGCGCCGTTAGTTAAAGTCATGGGCTCAGCTGCGGATGAACTTCAACGTCAACAAGCGATGGTAGAAAAAGTTCTTAAAACAGAAGAAGAGCAATTTGCACGCACGTTAGAGCGTGGTTTGCAATTACTTGATGACGAATTAGCTTCTTTAAAAGGCGACACCCTAGAAGGTGAAGCGGCATTCCGTCTATATGATACTTACGGCTTTCCTATTGATTTAACGGCAGATGTTTGTCGTGAGCGTAATATCAAAGTAGATGAAGAAGGTTTTGAGCGTGCAATGGAAGATCAGCGCCGTCGCGCAAGAGAATCTAGCGGTTTTGGCGCGGATTATAACTCATTGATTAAAGTTGAAAAAAGAAGTGAGTTTTCAGGTTATCAAGAGGATAAGCAACAAGCGACAATCACTGCACTTTATAAAGATGGTCAGCCTGTTGATTCTTTAAATATAGGTGAAGAAGGCATTGTGATCCTTGATAAAACTGCATTTTATGCAGAGTCAGGTGGTCAGGTTGGTGATACTGGTATCTTGAAAAATGATAGTGGAAACTTTGTTGTTACAGATACTCAGAAATATGGTCAGGCAATCGGTCATATTGGTAAGGTGACAACGGGTTCGTTGGTCATCAATCACCGTATAAATGCTGAAATTGATAGTGAAAGACGTAATGCTATTCGCTTAAATCACTCAGCAACACACTTATTACATGCTGCACTGCGCCAAGTTTTAGGTGAACATGTTTCACAAAAAGGCTCATTAGTTAACGATAAATACCTGCGCTTCGATTTTTCGCATTTTGAAGCCATGACGCAAGACCAATTACGTCAAGTAGAAGATATTGTTAATGCTCAAATTCGTCATAATTCAGTAATTGAAACAGAATTGATGGATTTAGAGGGGGCAAAAGCAAAAGGTGCTATGGCATTATTTGGTGAGAAATATGATGAGCGTGTGCGAGTATTGAGCATGGGCGATTTTTCTATCGAATTATGTGGTGGTACACATGCTAGCCGCACTGGTGATATTGGTTTATTCCGTATATTGAGTGAATCAGGTACCGCAGCAGGCGTTCGTCGTATAGAGGCCACAACAGGCTCAACGGCGATTGAAAGTGTTCACAGTCAATCTGAGCAACTTGCCGCAATTGCTCATTTATTGAAAGGTGACATGAACAGCTTGGTTGAAAAAGTTAAGTCTGCATTAGATAAATCTCGTCAACTCGAAAAAGAGATTTTACAGCTTAAAGACCAACAAGCTTCTCAAGAAAGTGCTTCATTAAGTAGCAAAGCAAAAGATATTAAGGGTGCTAAGTTACTCGTTAGCCAATTAAGTGACACTGAACCTAAACTATTAAGAACCATGGTTGATGACCTGAAAAATCAGTTGAAGTCAGCGATTATCGTGCTTTCAACAACGAGTGGTGATAAAGTCAGTGTGATTGTTGGTGTAACTAATGATTTGACTGCTAAAGTTAAAGCAGGTGATTTGATATCTTATGTTGCACAGCAAGTTGGTGGTAAAGGTGGTGGACGCCCAGATATGGCTCAAGCTGGAGGTAATGACGTTAATGCGTTACCGGCGGCTATGGCGAGTGTCGAAGAATGGGTTGCTTCACGACTATAACAGCTTGACTAAATTGCCTCATCATTTTATGAGGCAATTTTAATCTGTTGCAGCATTGTTAAAGTGTTGCGGGTAGTGCTATATTTTGCTTGTAAATAATTAGAATGCTTGCCTTGATGGCATCAATGCTTTAGGTGAATGTCATTGCTTTACGTTTTCACGGTGTGTGATGGACAATAGCGGGGATACCTAGAGACCCGACTCTTTTAATATTTCAAGGAGCAAAGAATGCTTATTCTGACTCGTCGAGTTGGTGAAACACTCATGATAGGCGATGAGGTAACAGTTACTGTATTGGGCGTCAAAGGCAACCAAGTTCGTATTGGTGTTAATGCCCCAAAAGAGGTTTCTGTTCACCGTGAAGAAATTTATCAACGGATCCAGGCCGAAAAGACTCAACCAGATAATCAATAATAATGAATAAGCGTCCAGTTATTGACCACACAGCATGAATGGGCGCTTGTCTTACTCCTTAAATTCAATTCAACAAACTTAATTTCTAAGTCTTTATTAGTGAAATTTAATGCCTTTGAGTCGTTAGCAAATAAATTTGCGGGCTGCTATCAATTCTATTTCTTTCTTTTTTATTTTTCTTTAGCTTAAGATTTGGCCGATTTTAGATGGTTAATCAAAATAATGCGATTAATTACTCATTTTGGGTGCACTGTTTTTATTCATAAAGTTATACAGATAACAGCGGATAAATATGTATTTCGGTGTTAAACTAAGCATCTTGCTTGTGAAATGTGCAAACAGACACTGGAATGCAAAAAGTTTAGAGAAATTGTTTGACTTCTAAGTGTAGGAAAGTAATATGTGCGCCACACAGAGACGAGATGTTTGAAAAAACAAATCGTGTGTAACTAAAATATGGTGAGGTGGCCGAGAGGCTGAAGGCGCTCCCCTGCTAAGGGAGTATGCGGTCAAAAGCTGCATCGAGGGTTCGAATCCCTCCCTCACCGCCATTTTAGATTGTGCATCCGTAGCTCAGCTGGATAGAGTACTCGGCTACGAACCGAGCGGTCGGAGGTTCGAATCCTCCCGGTTGCACCATATTCAACCCTATGAGTAAATCTGATGGGGTTTTATTTTGGTTTTAAAATGCCAAAATAGAGTAAAAATTAAAAGTAAGTTTTGATAAAGAAATAAGTTTTAAACGACATGCATCCATAGCTCAGCTGGATAGAGTACTCGGCTACGAACCGAGCGGTCGGAG